>DATFRN010000168.1:0-14881 GCA_035263165.1 Acidimicrobiales bacterium
GACGATGGCGACCACGCTGCGGGCGGTGAAGGCCGCCGCCGAGGGCACCTCGCACTGAGCATCCGGCCTTCCGCCGGGGCGTGACAGGCCCGTGCAAGGTCGGTTGCAGGCCCGTGCGGTCTGCTGGCCGTGACCGAGAGCGGGAGGCGACGCGATGGCACGTACTCAGACGGCACCGGACTCAGGACGTAGAGCCGCGCTCAGGGATGCCTGGCAAGCCGAACGCAGCGCGGCCCGCTCGGCGCGGGCCGCCGGCGACCCGGCCGCCGAGTGGCATCACCTCGAGCGCGCCCACATCCTCAGCCAGCCCCTGGCGGGACCTCATCTGAAGACCCACGCCGACATGCTCGGCGCCGCCGGACGGCGGCGCGACGCACGGGAGGTCGTCGGTCAGCTGCTCCGGCTCGTGCTGGCCGTCCCCGGTTCGCTGACCGGCCGGTACCCGGTCGGCAACACCGGTGGCGCCGACGTGAGCGCCTTCCGACCGATGCCGATCCCCGGCGATCTCCGCGCCCTGCTCACCACCGGAGCCGACGCATGAGCGCGACCCCCGCCCACGCGACCACCTTCCCCAGCGACACCGCCGGGCTGCCCAGGTGCCGGCCGACCGAGCTGGTCCGGCTGGCCGACGGGGACACGTACGACCTCTGGATCTCCCCGGTCACCAACCGGCTGGGCCAGACCGACGTGCGCATGCTCGCCTACAACGGCTCGATCCCGGGCCCGACGCTGCGCGCCCCGCAGGGCGCGGAGGTCACGCTACGGGTGCGGAACGACGGCGACCACGAGACCACCGTGCACTGGCACGGGCTCCGCCTCGAGAACCGCTACGACGGGGTGCCCGAGGAGACCCAGGCCGCGATCCCGGTCGGCGGCTCGTTCACCTACCGGGTCCGGTTCCCCGACGACGGCCTGTACTGGTATCACCCGCACGTCCGCGAGGACTACGGGCTCGAGATGGGCCTCTACGGCAACATCCTCGTCGATCCGGCCGGCGCCGACGCATGGCCGCCCGCCACCCGGGAGTCGATCGTGACGCTCGACGACGTTCTCGTCGAAGACGGCCGGATCGCGCCCTTCCGGGTCGACGGCCCGACGCACACGGCGATGGGTCGCTTCGGCAACGTCATGCTCACCGGCGGGTCGACCGACCTGCGCCTCGCAGCCCGGACCGGCGAGGTCGTCCGCCTGTATCTCACCAACACCGCCAACACCCGCATCTTCAACGTCGCGATCCCGGGGTCACGGATGAAGCTGGTGGGCGGTGACAGCGGGCGCTACGAGCGTGAGCAGGCGGTCGAGGCCGTCCTGCTCGCCCCCTCGGAGCGGGCCGTGGTGGACGTGCTGTTCGAGCGGGCCGGATCGTTCCCCCTGGAGCACAGGACCCCCGACAGCACCTACCGCCTCGGGTCCGTCGAGGTGGCCCACGGCGACGTGGTGCCGTCGCACGCCGAGGCGTTCGCCTCGCTGCACGAGAACGGTGCGCTGGGCGCGGAGCGGGCGCGGCTGGCCGCCGAGCTGGAACGGCCGCCGGACAGGACGCTCGTGTTCGACGCCGAGATGCCGGCGGCAGCCGAGCCGGGCGGGCACGCCCACGATCACGATCACCACCACGCCCACGACACCGGTGACGGCCTGGAGTGGGAAGACCTCATGCCCGAGATCAACGCCCGGACCGACGCCACCAACATGATCTGGAAGCTGGTCGACGAGAGCACCGGGCAGGCCAACGCCGACATCGACTGGTCGTTCCGGGTCGGGGACCGCGTCAAGATCCGACTCGTCAACACCATGGACAGCGACCACCCGATGCACCACCCCTTCCACATCCACGGAGCGGGGCGGTTCCTGGTCATCTCCCGTGACGGCGTCACCGAGCCGAACCTGGCCTGGAAGGACACGGTGCTGATCCGCGCCGGCGAGACGGTCGACATCCTCCTGGAGGTCACGAGCCCGGGCCTGTGGATGGCCCACTGCCACATCGCCGAGCACAACCAGGACGGCATGATGTTCAGCTTCACCGTCGACGCGGACTCGACGCGGTCGTGAGAAGAGGCCCTCCCGCGGGAGGGCCTCTTCTCTGCGCCGAGGTCGGGTCAGATCACCTCGACCCACTGGGTGTGGTTGATCTCCAGGCTCTCCTCCCCGAAGGAGAGGCAGAACTGGAGCCAGCCCTTGCCGTGGGCCAGCGCCGAGATCCCGTACTCGAAGGTCCCGATGGTGAACGTGCCCACGTGGGTCTCACCGTCGCAGGTGAACTCCGCCGGGTGGCTCTGCCACCAGCCGCCACCCGTCTGGGCGACCACGCCGCTGGACCCTTCCTGCTGCAGCCGGGCGTCCTTGTCCCGCTCGCCGGTCTGCTTGACCGACACCCACAGGTGCTCGGCCTGCTCGCAGTTGTACCGGGCCCGGACCGTGGCCACATCGCCGTCGATGCGGACCGGCCCGAGTATCTGCACCCCGGTCGGCTGGTCGGCCGACGACGGAGCGGCCATCCCGAGGATGGCTCCGGCAGCGATAGCGGCGATCGCCGCCAAACCGCGCTTCTTCCTCATGTTGTTTCCTTCCCTGTCCCAAGCGTGCTGGGTTGCCCGCCGATCGACGGTCTAGTGACCGCTCGATACGCGCGCAAAATGGTGGACGCGCACTCAGCGCGGTTGCCGGCGGTGGTCACGAGGTCGAACCGGCAGGGCGGTGCGAAGGTCGGCAGACTCGCGACCATGTCCATCAGACGGGTCGTGACCGGGGTGAACGCCGAGGGGACCTCCGTCTTCGTGAGCGACGAGCGCGTGCCGGCGGTGGCGCCCGCGTTCATGCCCGAGCTGGAGTTCCACCAGCTGTGGGGGCAGGACGACCCCCCGGTGGCGCCCCAGGACGGGACGGCGCCGCCGACCCACGCGTTCTTCCCGCCCGCCGGCGGCTACCGCGTCGGGACGTTCACCGTGCCCCCGGCGTCGACGCCGCCGGTCGAGGGCATCGACCTGCAGGCGGCCCTCGCCGAGCTCGAGGCGGCGCTGCCGGGGCTCTACGACCACAACGAGCCGGACAACCCCGGCATGCACACCACCGTCACGATCGACGTCGAGTACGTCGTGTCCGGCAGGGTCGTCCTCGAACTGGACGACGGCGCGTCGGTCGAGCTCGGCCCGGGCGACACCGTGGTCCAGAACGGCACCCGCCACGCGTGGCGCAACCCGTTCGACGAGACCGCCACGCTGGTCGTCGTGCTGATCGGCGCCACCCCGGCCTGAACGGGAGCATCCATCGTCGGAGGCGGAAGCTCGGTACGCTCCCCGCATGGCCGGCGGTGTGGCGATGCGCTTCTTGCCGTTCGCCGGCCGGCGCGTCGCCTACGCGGCGACGGGGGAGGGGCCGCCACTCGTGGCGCCGGCCTGGTGGATCAGTCACCTCGAGCTCGATTGGGCGGACCCGGCCTTCCGGGGGTTCTGGGAGTCGGTCGGCGCGGGCCACACGCTGGTGCGCTACGACCGGCTCGGCGTCGGCATGTCCGACCGCGATGTGCTCGACGACGACCTGACGCTCGAGACCGACGTCGCGGTGCTGCGGGCGGTGCTCGACGAGCTCTCCCTGGAGAAGGTCGTGTTGTTCGGCGGATCGTCGGGCGGCTGCGCGGCGATCGCGTTCGCGGCTCGCTTCCCCGAGCGGGTGGATCGGCTGCTGCTCTGCGGCGCCTACGCCGACGGGTCGTCGATCACGACCCGGGAGGTCCAGGAGTCGGTCGCGTCCACCGTCCGTTCGCACTGGGGCCTCGGGTCGCGCGTGCTGGCCGACATGTTCCTGGGTGAGTCCGACAGCGCCGAGCAGGAACGGCTGGCGCGCTATCAGCGCGTCGCGGCCAGCCCGGAGACCGCCGCCGCGTTGCTGGAGCTCACCTACCGCAACGACGTCCGAGCAGAGTTGCAGCACGTCCGTGCGCCGACGCTGGTGATGCACCGCCGCGGCGACCGCGCCATCCCGTACCGTCTGGGCCGGGAGCTCGCCGCGGCGCTACCGGGGGCGACGCTGGTTCCTCTCGACGGCAGCGCCCACCTCCCCTGGACCGGCGACTGGCAGGCGGCGGCGCGCGCCCTGCGTTCGGTGCTGGCGCCCGATGCCCCGGCCCGCCTGGCGGGGGAGCCCGCGGCCGCGCTGCTCTCCCACCGGGAGCGCGAAGTGCTGGCGCTGGTCGCGAACGGGCTGAGCGATCAGGAGGTCGCCGAGCAGCTGTCCGTGAGCCCGCACACGGTGCACCGCCACGTCGCCAACATCCGCCACAAGCTCGGGCGCGGTTCGCGGACCGCGGCGGTCGCCGAGGCCGCACGCCTGGGCCTGCTCTGAGGCCGGTCACCCGAACGGGCCATCTTGTGCGGATGGCCCGGACGAGCGATGCGCCGGGACGCGGGCTCCGTCATCGTGGCCGTCGTGGACACCGACACAACCCACGCCGACTCGTCGGCGGGCTCGCGCGCCTGGGCGCGCGCCTTCGCGGCCGTGTACGACCCCTTCCTGTGGGTCGGCGAGCGGGCGGGACTGCGACGGCACCGCACGGAGCTGCTCGAGCGAGCGGCCGGCCGCACGATCGAGATCGGCGCCGGCACGGGCCTGAACCTGGCGCACTACCCGGACGACCTCGACGAACTGGTCCTGGTCGAACCGGACGCCGCCATGCGTCGCCGCCTCGCCGAGAGGCTGGCGCGCCGTCGCCTCCGGGCGCGGCTGGTCGACGCACCGGCGGAGCGGCTGCCGTTCCCGGACGGATCGGTCGACACGGTCGTCTCGACCTTCGTGTTGTGCACCGTGGACGCTCCCGATCTCGCCCTGCAGGAGATCGTGCGGGTGTTGACGCCCGACGGTCAGCTGCTTCTCATCGAACACGTCCGGGCCGACTCCCCGAGGCTCGCCCGCTGGCAGGACCGCCTGGCCGGCCCGTGGCGCCGCTTCGCGCGAGGCTGTCGCTGCAACCGCGCGACGTCGGAGCTGATGGCGGCGTGCGGGTTCGAGCTCGAGGATCTGGACGGCGCCTCGTGGCGCGCGATGCCGCCGATCGTGCGACCGCTCATCGTCGGCCGAGCACACAAGACGGCAGCCGCGGCTGCGACGCTGTCGGCAAGCACGAGAGGTGGATCGATCGATGGGTGACGTCCGCGTCGGAGTCTTCCCGACGGTCGCGCCGCTCACCGGGCCCGCCGGCGGTGAGGAGCTCCGCAGGGTCCTCGCGCTGGCGGCGGAGGTCGGCGTCGACCATCTCTGCGTCGGCGACCATGTGAGCTTCTTCGTCGGCGCCGGTTCGGATGGGCTGACCACCGCCGCCTCGCTGCTCGCGGCACAGGACCACCTGCCGGTGTACGTCGCGCTCTACCTGCTGCCGTTGCGTCACCCGGTCCCGGTCGCACGCCAGCTGGCCACGCTCGCGCAGCTCGCACCCGGCCGGCTCACACTGGGCGTCGGGATCGGCGGCGAGGACCCCCACGAGGTCGAGATCTGCGGCGTGGACCCGACGACGCGGGGGCGCCGGATGGACGAGAGCCTGCAGATCCTGCGCGGGCTCGGCCGGGGCACGCCGGTCACGTTCGGGGGCGAGTTCTTCTCGCTCCAGGAGGCGCTCATCCTCCCCGCGCCCTCGCCGCCGGTACCGCTGATCGTGGGTGGACGCTCGGACGCGGCGGTCCGGCGCGCGGCGAGGCTCGGCGACGGGTGGCTCGGGATCTGGGTCTCCCCGCGCCGCTACGGCGCCGTCTGCGACCAGATCGCCGGCGAGGCTGCCGAGGCCGGCCGAGACGCGAGCGCGTTCGAGCACGGACTCAACGTCTGGTGCGGCTTTGCCGCGACACGTGAGGAGGCACGCAGACCGCTCGCCGCACAGATGCAGGACTTCTACCAGATGCCCTTCGAGCCCTTCGAGCGCTACTCGCCCTACGGGACGCCCGAGCAGGTCGCAGAGTTCCTGAGCCCCTACATCGAGTCCGGCTGCTCTCGCTTCAACGTGATCCCCTGCGCGGACGACACCGACAGCGCCATCGTCGCCGTCGGCGAACTTCGCGAACTGCTCGCGTGAGGGCGGCCGCTGTATGTGGGGCATGATGGGTCGGACGCGCGGGGTGGGGATCCCGGCACTGGGGGAGACACGATGGGAACGCGATGGGTCTCGGTCGCCGCTGTCGCGACGTTCGCGGGCGCGACGCTCGTGGGTGTCGGGGGACCTGCGGTGGCGACTGCGGAACCCGCCGGTCCACCGCCCCGGACCGTCGCGTTCGACACCCCTGGGGTGTTCCGCTGGAAGGTCCCGGCGGGGGTGTTCTCGGCCACGTTCGATCTCAGCGGCGGCGCCGGAGGCGGGTCGACGGGCGGCTCCGGGGCCCACGTCGTGGCCACCGTCCCCGTCGAGGCCGGCACCGTGTTGACCGTCGTCGTCGGTGGCCGCGGCGGCGAGGCGACCGGCCATCCTGGCGGCGCGGGCGGTTTCGGCGGCGGGGCACCCGGCGGCGCCGGTGCCGACGAGCTGCCGCTCGGCCCCGGCTTCACCCTGCCCGGTGGCCCGGGAGGCGCCGGCGGGGGCGGCGCCAGCGACGTGCGCACCGGCGATGCGACCGACCTCGGTTCGCGCCTCGTCGTCGCCGGCGGGGGCGGTGGCGCCGGGCAGGTCGCGGGCGGTGCCGGCGGGCTGGTGGGCCAACCCGGCAGCGACGGGGCGGTCGTCCCCAACTTTCCGATCTTCCCGCCCGAGGTCGTCCCCGGCGGTGGCGGAGGCGGCGCGACCGCCGGTGGCGCCGGGGGCGGCGGAGCGGGCGCCGGATCGGCGGGCCTCGGGGGCGGCGGCGCGGTCGCCCCGCCGGATACCTTCGACGTCGTCGTCGGGCGGCCCGCCGCCACGTTCGGCGGACAGGGCGGAGGCGGTGGCGGAGGCGGCCTCTTCGGCGGAGGTGGCGGGGCGTCGGCCGCCGACAGCGCCGTCAGCATCCTCCAGTTCCAGGGCACCTCGGCCGGCGGAGGCGGCGGATCGAGCCTGGTCCCCACCGACGCCCGCTGCCCCACGATCGCCGAGGTCGGCACCGGCCACGGCGACGGCGCGGTCGTGATCACCTTCCGGGTCGGCAACGCCCGCCCGTTCCTGTGCCCGTGAGGCCGTCGCGTGTCGCAGCGCACGCCGGCCCACAGCACAGTGAGGCCCCCACCGGCCGTCAAGCTGTTCAAATGGCGGTGAACTCTTGTCTCATCGAACCGGGGGGAAACGAATGGAGACCTTTGGGCAGTCCTATCCGGCGACGTTCGACGTCGAGCGCGCCGATCGGATCGACAACTGGCGTCCGCTCGTGCAGTGGCTGCTGGCGATCCCGCACTTCTTGATCCTCGACGCCCTGCAGCTCGTCGCACGGGCGGTCGCCGTCGTCGGCTGGTTCGCCATCGTGTTCACCGGCAAGTTGCCGGAGGGGCTGGCCAACCTGCTGACGCTCTACATCCGCTACGACAACCGTGTCATCGCCTACGCCGGCTTCCTCCGGGAGGAGTACCCGCCCTTCAGCTATGACACGGTCGCCCCCGATCCCGGCGAGTACCCGCCCGTGCGCACCGGGTTCGTTCCCGAGCTGGAGAACCGCAACCGCGTCACCGTCGGCTTCCGGCTGATCCTGGTGATCCCCCAGCTGATCGTGCTCGTCTTCCTCGGCATCGCGGCGATCGTGGTCTGGTTGATCGGCGTCTTCGCCGTGCTCTTCACCGGCCGCTGGCCCGAGGGGTTGCGCACGTTCGTGGTGGGGGTCATGCGCTGGTACACCCGCGTCGAGGCCTACCTGGGCCTGCTCACCGACGAGTACCCGCCGTTCAGTCTCGACTGAACCGCCGCTTCGCCGGCGCCGGCGCCGGGCAGCGGCGAAGGTCACATGCCGAGGTGGGTGCGGCGAAGGGACGCGACGGCCTCCGGCGGACCGACGACGTCGACCTCGGCCACGGCCTGGCGGCCGAAGACGTAGAGGAGAAGCTCGCCCGGCGGACCGCTGAGCCGCGCCGTGGGTTCGCCCGACCGGATGGTGACCAGCTCGCCCGTCCGCGGCCACTCCACCGCGAGGCCGGCGCCGCGCAGGCGACGGGTGAGGTACCGGCTGCTGCGACGGACGTTGCGCCACAGTGCCGCCTCCATCTCGGGCACCAGGCTGCGAGGGCCGAGCGAGTTGGCTCGGCGCAGGTCTTCGTGGTGGACGAAGAGCTCGTTCAGGGTGGGGAGCGATCGGACCCAGCGGAGCCGGAAGAAGCCGATGGGAGGCCCGGATCGGAGCCGCTCGACCAGCCACGCGAAGTCCCTGCGGCCGGCGAGTCGGTCCTGGCGCCTGGCGGCGAAGCGGCCGAACGGGCCAGGCAGGACCAGACAGGGGCCGGCCAGGGGGTCGCGTTCCCGCACGACGAGGTGAGCCGCGAGATCGGTCGCCGTCCACCCGTCGAGCAGCGTGGGCGCCGAGGGCCCGAGCCGGACGAACAGGTCGCACAGCTCGAGCCGCTCCTGCGCATCGAACAGCGGTCCCGTCGCAGCCATCTCCGCCGAGGGTACGTCCGCGTGCGAAGGTGGGCCGATGGAGCCCGCAGCCGAGCTCCGACGGTTGGGCCGGACCGAGTTGGCCCGCGTCGCCGAGATCGACCGACGGGAACGCATCGACGTGCTCTACGACCAGCGCGGCAGCCAACTCGTGGCTCGGCGGGGTCGCGCTCGGTGCGTTCGCCGGCGGGCGGCTGGCCGGCATCGGTGTCGTCGTGCCCACCTGCGGCCCCGGATCGCGCAGCTGGCCTACGTCCACGTCAGTGCGCCGTCGTGCGCTTCTACCTCGGTCGCGGGTTCCAGCCCATGGCGGAGCCGCTGGCCGAGCTGGCCGAGCTCGAGCCCGACGACGTGCAGATGCGCAAGGCGCTCTGAGCGCTAGTCGCCCCGCAGGACCCGGACCGGGACGCACCGCGGGCCGCGGACCTGGCCCGCCGACCAGGTCACCTGGCCGGGGTCGGTGAGCTCGAAGTCGGGGTAGCGCCGCATCCACTCCTCGAGCGCGACCCGTAGCTCCATGCGGGCCAGGTTCGACCCGATGCAGCGGTGGATGCCGAGGCCGAACGCGGCGTGGCGGTTCTCGGCCCGGTCGATGCGGACCTGGTCGGCGTCGGGGAAGAAGTCGGGGTCGCGGTTCGCGGCCGGGAACGGCAGGAGCAGCCAGTCGCCCTCCTTCAGGCGCTGACCCTGGAAGTCGAAGTCCTTGGCCACCAGCCGGGCCATGGTGACCGGCGCATAGGCCCGCAGGAACTCCTCGACCGCGGTCGCCATCGTGTCGGGCTCGTCCACCAGGCGCCGGCGGTCGGCCGGGCTCTGGGCCAGGTGCCACAGGGAGGCGCCGATGGCGGACCAGGTCGTGTCGATCCCCGCGATCATCAGGAGCACCATCGTGCCGCGCACGTGGGCGGGTTCGAGCTTGTGCCCGTCGAGCTCCGCGTCGAGCAGGAAGCTGGTCAGGTCGTCCTGCGGGTCGGCGAGGTGCTCCGCGATGCGGGCGTCCATGTACGCATCGAGCTCGCCCTCCTCGACCACGGCCTGGCGCTCCTCGGGCGACTGGTCGACGTCCTCGAGCACCATGCGGACGAACCGGCGGAACACGTCGGCGTCCTCCTGGGGGAAGCCGAGCATCCGCACGATCACCCGGAGGGGGATGTGCTGGGCGTAGTCGACGGCCGCGTCGAGCTCCGTGCGGCCCGCGGCGGCGTCGAGCAGCTCGACGCACAGCTGGCGCGTGAACGGCTCCAGGGCGTCGATCCGCCTGGGCGAGAACGCCGGCAGCAGGAGGCGCCGCGCCAGGGCGTGGAACGGCGGGTCGGAGGTGATGGGTGGGGCCAGGCCGATCGGGGCCGGGAGATCGTCGGGCCCGGGGCGCACCTCGCTCACGACCACCGAGCGCGAGGTGAAGTGCTCGGTGTCGTAGGCGATGGCGGAGACGTCCTCGTGGCGCAGCGGCAGCCACGTGCCGCCGTAGCGCCCGCTGTGGGCGACCGGGCAGGAGGACCGCAGCTCGTCCCAGATCGGGTACGGATCGGCCACCCACTGCGGGTCGGTGTGGTCGAAGTCGGTGGCCCAGTTCTCCACCGGGGGGTGTTGGGTCGTCATCGGCTCACTCCGAGATCGAGATCGCGTACTCGGGGCAGTTGGCCACCGCGCGGCGGGCCTTGTCCTCGAGCGCCGGGGGGACGACCCCGTCGTTCAGCTCGAAGGCGTTGCCGAGGTCGTCGACGTCGAAGAGCTCGGGCGCCAGGGCGTAGCAGCGGTTGTGCCCCTGGCACTTCTCGGGATCGACGTGGACCCGCACCGTGAACTCCCTTCCCGCCCACCAACCTAGGCTCAACGGCCGGTCGAGACCACCAGCTTGCCCGCCACGCGGTCGTGCTCCATGTCGTCGTGCGCGGCCGTGATCTCGTCCATGCTGTAGGTCCTGGCGATCGGCACCGTCGCCTCGCCGGCGGCCACGGCGTCGAGGAAGTCCTGGAGGACGGCCGGAGGCAGGTCGGACGCGTCGCCGAAGTAGCCGCTGAGGCGCACGCCCCGGGGGAGGTAGCCGCTCGGGTAGAAGTCCGGCACGATCCACTCGTTGGAGAGGTAGCCCGCGCAGCAGACCACCCCGTGGACACGTGTGGCGGCCAGGCTGTCGCGCAGCGTCGGGGTGCCGACGAGCTCGAGCGTCGCGTCGACGCCGCCGGGCACCAGCTCGCGCACCTGCGGCGCGATCGCACCGTCGTCGACCACGACGTGGTCGGCGCCCGCCTCGCGCAGGGCGCCGGCCTTGGCCTCCGACCGGGTCGTGGCCAGCACGGTGAGGCCGGTGCGCTTGGCCAGGATCGCGGCGGTCAGGCCGACCGACGACGTGCCCCCGCGGATCAGCAGCGTCTGGCCGGGCTGCACGTCGAGCCCGACGCTCAGCCCGCCGTACGCGGTCTGCAGCATCTCGGGGACGGCGCCCAGCGTGGTCCACGGCAGGTCGCTGCGGAAGGGGATCACCTGTGCGACCGGCACGCACGTGTACTCCGCGTAGCCGCCGTCGAACCGGCGGCCCATCCCGCCCATCATGGCGACGACCTGCTGGCCGACGGCCAGCTCGCCGCCCGGGCAGGCCGCCACCACACCTGTGGCCTCGATCCCCGGCACGCGCGGCAGCGTGACGTCCGGGTCGGCGAGGCCGAGCCGGGTCTTCAGCTCGGAGCGGTTCAGGCCGAAGGCCTTGACCTCGATCAGGACCCAGCCGGGCTCCGGCCGGGGGACCGGGCGCTCGCGGACGACGAGCGCCTCGGGCGGCGCAGGGACCGCGTCGAGGACGACAGCGCGCATGGAGGAGGGGACGGTGGCGGGGAGGGAGCTCACGCCCACGAGCGTAAGAGCCGACAGGCCGATCGCCATCGGGCATCATTCGCTGCGGATCCCCGGAGGTGGTCATGACCGCTGACCGAACGTTCCCGGATGGCTTCCACTGGGGCGTGGCCACGGCCTCGTACCAGGTCGAGGGCGCCTGGGACGAGGACGGCAAGGGCGTGTCGATATGGGACACCTACGCCCACACGCCGGGGAACATCCGCAACGACGACACCGGCGACGTCGCCAACGACCACTACCACCGGTACCGGGAGGACGTGGCGCTGATGCGGTCGATCAACGCCACGGCGTACCGGTTCTCGATCGCCTGGCCGCGGATCTTCCCCGACGGGGCCGGCGAGCCGAACGTGAAGGGCCTCGACTTCTACAGCCGGCTGGTGGACGAGCTGCTGGCTGCGGGCATCGAGCCGTTCGCCACGCTCTACCACTGGGATCTGCCCCAGGCGCTGCAGGACCGGTACGGGGGCTGGCTCTCCAGGGACACGGCGCAGGCCTTCGCCGGCTACGCCGGCTTCGTGGCGGAGCGCCTCGGCGACCGGGTCGGGCACTACTTCACCATCAACGAGTTCACCTCCTTCGTCGAAGGCGGCTACCAGGTCATCGAGGTCCCGGTGGGCGGAGGCAAGGCCATGCGCCTCGGCGGCGCGCCCGGCCTGGACCTGCCCCCGGCGGAGCTGAAGCAGGTCCGGCACCACGCCGTGCTCGGCCATGGGCTCGCCGTGCAGGCCATCCGGGCCGGTGGCCCGGCGGGGACGAAGGTCGGGTTCGCCGAGAACATGGCGGTGGCCGTCCCCGTCATCGACACGCCCGATCACGTCCGGGCCGCGGAGGCCGCCACCCGCGCCGCCAACGCGGGGTTCATCACGGTCATGCTCGAGGGCCGTTACCCCGACGAGTACCTCGCCGAGGCCGGCGGCACCACGCCGACCTTCACCGACGACGAGCTGCGGACCATCGCCTCGCCGCTCGACTTCGTCGGCATCAACGTCTACAAGCCCCGCTGCTACGTCGAACCGGTCGACGAGCCGCCGGGCTACCGCGAGGTGCCGATCAACGCCTCCCACCCCAAGATGCAGTCCAGCTGGCATGTCCTCGACCCCGAGGTCATGTACTGGGCTCCCCGGCACCTGCAGTCGATCTGGGGCGCGACGTCGATCTACATCACCGAGAACGGCTGTTCCGCGTCCGACGTCGTGGCCGAGGACGGCCGGGTCTACGACTCGGACCGCGTCATGTTCCTGCGCGCCTTCCTCGGTCAACTCCAGCGGGCGACCTCGGAGGGCGTGCCCGTCGACGGCTACTTCCTCTGGAGCGCCCAGGACAACTTCGAGTGGATCGAGGGCTACGGCAACCGCTTCGGGCTGATCTACGTCGACTTCGACACTCTGGACCGCACCCCCAAGCTCAGCGCCGGCTGGTTCCGCGAAGCCGCCCGGCGCAACGCCGTCGTGTAGCACCCGGACCTGCCGAGCTGGCGTCCTGCCGCGACGCCTGGCGTGCGACCAGCCGCCGCGGCGCCTACGACCTCCGGCCCACCCATCCGGAGCGGGCGCTCGGCGTGAGCATCGACGGCGGCCGCGCTGAACCGTCAGAGCGGTGGGCCGGCGGCGAGGAGGACGAGGAAGGCGCCGGCCGCCAGGGCCGGGCCGAAGGGGACCTCCGTGCGGCGGCCCGCCCGCCCGGCGGCCAGGAGGACCACGCCGGTGGCCGCGCCGACCACGAACCCGGCCAGGAGGCCGGTCATCGCGAGCGACACGCTCTGCCAGCCGAGGTACCAGCCGAGGACCGCCCCCAACCGGACGTCGCCGTAGCCGAACCCGCCCCGGGCCAGGACGTGCAGCGCGTGCAGGAGCACGAACGCCACCGCGGCGCCGGCGGCCGCCAGGACGATGCGCCCGGGCTGGCCGGCGGCGACGGCGGCGCCGGCCAGCAGCCCGACGCCGGTGGCCCCGGTCGCCCAGACCATGCGCCGGGGCAGGGTCCGGGTGGCCAGGTCGACGAACGTGAGCACCACCACGAAGGCGGCGAGCGCCAGGTAGGCGGGCAGCGACCACCCCCACCCGAGCCCCCAGGCGGTCGCCCCGAACAGCGCTGCGGTCACCGGCCCGACGAGGCGGGAGTGCCGGCCCGCCGGCGCCGGGCCGGGCGACCGTTCGGCGGTCACCCGGTCGACGACGGGCCGGAGGCGCAGCCCGATCGCCCCGCCGGCCGCGGCGCACGGGGCGACGAGGACCAGCCCGCCGGTCATGTCTCTACCGACCCCTCGGTCCACAGCCTGTCGGCCACCCACGTCCCGTGCGGGTCGAACCGGTAGTGGGTGAAGTCCTTGCTGAACTCGAGGTCGACGTCGGCGGCGCCGCTGCGGTTCTTCTCGACGGAGAAGACGACCTGGCCGCGGAACTCCTCGATCCGGGTCGGCGCGTAGGCGGCGTGGGCCCGCGACACCACGGCCAGCTTCTCGTTGAGCACGACGACGCCGTCGGCCTCGTAGGCGAGGGCGGTCGAGCCGCGGAAGTGGTGCAGGTGCAGGCGCCGGGCGGTGAGGCCCTCCTGGTCGGCGGCGGCCACCGCCACGACGCCGATGTTCTGCTCGAGGGCGAGCTCCTTGAGGCTCTCGATCACCCGGCTCACCCGCTCGGACTCCAGGGCGGTCTCGGGCACGACCGGCACCTTCTGCACGTAGTCGACGAACAGGACGATCGGCTCACCGGTGTAGCGGCTCAACGCGTCGCCGATGGACGGGACGTTGGTGGCGGCGCCGGAGCCCTGGAAGAGCACGAGCCGGTCGGCGTACGCCACGAACTGGCGCTCGGCCTCCTGGAGCAGCGCGTCGGAGTCGAGCGCCTCGCGCAGGGTCAGCACGCCGGCGGCGACGTCGCGCAGCCGGCCCTGCAGCTCCTCGATGCCCAGGTCGAGGTGGCGGCCGGCGGCCCGGGCGACCTCCCCGAGCTCGCAGGCCAGCAGCCGGGCCAGCAGGGTCACCGGGTCGTGCTCGTAGCAGAGGTAGACGGCGACGATGCCCTGCCGGGCCATGTTCCTCGCCCACTGCAGGCAGGCGATCGTCTTGCCGACGCCGGGCTTGCCCCCGACGAGGAGCACCTCGCCGGGGCGGACGCCGCCCGACAGCACCTCGTCGAGGGGGCTGAACCCGGTGGCGCAGGAGGACTCGTACGGGCCGTCGATCGTGGCCTCGTGCAGCTCGGCCAGGGTGGTGAGCGCGCTGCGCATCTCCCCCCGGCGGGGCCGGCCGTTGGTCGTGGTCGTGGTCGGGCTCATCGCTCAGACCCGGGAGAGGTTCTGGACGATGCTGATCGCGGCCGGGCCCAGGATCACGATGAACAGGCAGGGCATGATGCAGAACATCATGGGGAAGAGCATCTTGACCGGCAGCTTCATCGCCTGCTCCTCGGCGTGCTGCCGCCGCTTCACCCGCAGCTCGGCGGCCTGCACGTTCATCGTCTGAGCCACGGGGACGCCGAGCTTCTCGGCCTGGGCCAGGGC
>DATFRN010000169.1:0-12295 GCA_035263165.1 Acidimicrobiales bacterium
CGTGACGGACATGTCGCCGGCGATGTCCTTGGCGGTCGCGATCCCCTCCTCGACGCTGCCGGTGAACGACGTCCGCGGGAACCGCTCGGCGGCGTCGTCGGGCGGCGGCCGGTGGGTCACCACGACCACCGGCGCTCCGGCGGGGTGATTGTCACCCCAGCCGTCGGTCAGGTCGAACAGCCGCCGGCCGGCGACCAGCGCACCGCAACCCGACGTGAGCTCCTGCAGCATCGGGGCGCTGGCGGCGTCGACCGAGAAGGTCATGCTCTCCTGCGCGCTCGGCACCACGACGTCGCCGGCCCAGTACCAGTCGAACAGCTCTCCCGGGTTGTCGTCCGGCTGGGCGACGAAACCGTCCAACGACACGCACATGTGGGTCAGCACCTTGGTCATGTCAGATACGACGCCGCGGGCCCCGCCGAATCATCGGCCGCCCACAGTCCGCAGCGGTCCGTCGTCGACCGCTCGTGCGGGCGCGTTCGGCAAGACT
The DNA here is from genome assembly GCA_035263165.1 of Acidimicrobiales bacterium. Classification (GTDB taxonomy): domain Bacteria; phylum Actinomycetota; class Acidimicrobiia; order Acidimicrobiales; family VFJN01; genus ZC4RG19. The sequence goes on from DATFRN010000169.1 coordinate 491, forward strand.
GCGCTGCTGATGGCCACCGACGTGACGCCGACGGTCGAGACCTCGTTCGCTCCCAGGGGTTGGTACCGGCACCCGGCCGACCTGGCGCGCCTGCTCGTCGCCCTGGCGGTCACGGTCGTGGTGGTGCTCATCGTGCGGCTGTACCCCGACCGGGTGGTCGCCGTGTCGCGCAACCTCGTGGACCTGGTGTCCAACCTGCCGCCCTGGCTGTCCACCGTCGTGATCGGGCTCCTCCAGCTGCTCGCCCTCGCCATCCCGCTGGCCGTGCTCGCCGTCCTCGTCCTGCGCCGGCGGTGGTCGCTCCTGGGGCTGCTCGCCCTGGCCGGCGGCGCGACCCTCGGGCTGATCCTGCTCGCCTACCGCCTCTTCGACGAGGACGCCGTGGAGCAGGTGGTCGCGAACGACCACCTGGGCTCGTGGGTGACCGGGCGCGCGTTCCCCTCGGGCACCTTCGTGGCGGTGCTGACGGCGCTGGTCGTGGCGTCGGCGCCGTTCGTCCGCCGGCGCTGGCGCCGCGTCGAGTGGTGCGGCATCGCGCTGCTCGCGCTGCTGCGGCTCCTGACGGCCACCGAGGTCCCGGTGAACCTGACGGTGGCGATCGCGCTCGGGTTCGTCGGCGGCTCGCTGGCGCTGCTCGTCCTGGGCGCGCCGCCCCAGCGGGTGGACCCCGAGGTGTTGACGGATGCCCTGGGCCGCTGCGGACTGGAGGTCACGGGCGTTCGTCCCCTGTCCCGTGACCGCGGCTCGCCGAGCGTCCGCGTGAGCACCACGTCGGGCGACGTGTACGTCCGCGTGCTCGGCCGGGAGGAGCGCGACGCCGATCTGTTGCTGCGGTGGTGGAACGCGTTGTGGGTCAAGGGCCTGGGCGACGACCGCCCGGCCGGCTCGGCCCGCCGGGTGGCGGAGAACGCCGCCCTGGCGGAGGCCCTGGCCGGCAGTGGTGGCGCCCGCGTGCCGCGGGTCGTCGCGGTCACCACCACCGAGGAGGACGGCGCCGCGCTCCTCGCCGATGAGTACGTGGGCGGCGTCGCCCTGTCGGGGATGACCGCCGAGGAGATCGGCGACGACCTCCTCCGGGACGTGTGGCGGCAGGTGGCCGCGCTGCACGCCCACCGCATCGCCCACCGCTGGCTCGACGCCCGGCACGTGAGCGTGGTGGACGGACGGGCGGTGATCGTGGACTTCCGCACCGCGGTGCTGGCGGCGCGCGACGAACTGGTGGCGACGGACGTCACCGAGCTCGCCGCCTCGCTCTCCACGATCGTGGGCGTCGAGCGGGCGGTGGCGTCGGCCCGCGACGTCCTGTCGCCCGAGGCCCTGGCCGCGGCCGTCCCGCTGATGCAGCCGGTGGTCCTGCGGCCCGCCACGCGGGCGCAGTTCAAGGCCCGCAAGGGGGCCATCGGCGAGCTGCGGCAGGCGCTGGCCGACGCCGCCGGCGTCGAGACGGTGGAGCTGGCGCAGATCCACCGGATCACGCTGAAGGGTGCCGTGTCGCTGGTGGGCAGCGCGGTGCTCGCCTACTACCTGCTCGGCCTGCTGGCGGACTGGCAGGACATCTGGGAGACGTTGCGCTCGGCGGAGTGGTCGAGGATCCCCGCGATGCTCGTGCTCATGGTGGGCAGCTACGTGGGCGGCGCGATCAGCCTCATGGGTGCCGTCGTGAACCGCCTCCCGTTCGGGGACACCCTCGAGGTGATGTTCGGCCAGTCGTTCCTGAACCGGTTCACGCCGGCCAACGCCGGCGGCATGGCGTTGCGGGCGCGTTACCTCCAGCTGGCCGGCACGGACCTCACGGTCGCCGCGGCCGCGGTGGGGCTCACGTCGGCGGCCAGCGGCGTCATCCAGGTGGTGCTGCTGGTGGTGTTCGCGTTCTGGGGCGGCGCCACCTCCGCCTTCGGGGACATCACGATGCCGCCCCTGTCCAGGGTCCTGCTCCTCCTCGTCGCCATCGCCGCGGTGGTCGGGATGGTCATCCTCAGCTCGTGGGGCAAGCGGGTCGTGGTGCCGTGGGTCGAGCGCACGTGGGACAAGGCGTTCGGCAGCTTCCGTGACCTCGGCCAGCGGCCGGGCAAGGTCGTCGAGCTGTTCGGCGGCGCACTGTTCGCCAAGCTCTCGACGGTCACCGCCTTCGTCGTGAGCGTCCACGCCTTCGGCGTCGACATGTCCTTCGCCCGGGCAGGCGCCCTGTACATGGTGGCCAACACGATCGGCTCGGCCGTGCCGACGCCCGGCGGCGTCGGCGGCATCGAGGCGGCCCTGACCGCCGCGCTGATCAGCGCCGGCGTCGCCGACGCCACAGCCGCCTCGATCGTCCTCTTCTTCCGCCTGTTCACGTTCTGGTTGCCCACGGTGCCGGGCTGGTTCTTCCTGCAACGGGTGCAGCGCCGCGGCATCGTGTGAGCACGACCGCAGGCGGTGGCGCCCTGTGCGCCTGCGCCTCCTGCTGGCGGTCACCTGGTGTGGGCGGCTGCGTACTCCTGGAGGAACACGGCCTCCACGAGGGCCATGTTCTCGATCTCGGAGGGGTCGACGCTCTCGTTGGGGGCGTGGATGAGGCAGCGCGGCTCCTCGACGCCGATCAGCATGATCTCGGCGTCGGGGAAGGTGTGCTGGAAGACGTTGCAGAGCGGGATGGAGCCGCCCTGGCCCTGCCGGGTGACGTCCCGCCCGTAGACGCGGGTCATGGCGGCGGCGAGGCTGTCGTAGGCCGGCCCGTCCAGCGATCCGGTGAACGGCTGACCGTCCGCCTCCCGCTCGACGCTCACCCGGACGTGCCAGGGCGCCACGGCCTCGAGGTGGGCGATCAGCGCGTCCTGGGCCTGCACCGCGTCGATGCCGGGCGGCACCCGTAGGTTGATCCGGGCCCGGGCCTCGGGCTGGATGGCGGCCGACGACCCGACCACCGGCGGGCAGTCGATGCCGAGCACGGTGGCCGCCGGGCGGGCCCACACGAGGTCGGAGACCCGCCCGCTGCCGACGAGGTCGACGCCGGACAGGACGTTGGCGTCCGTGCGGAACTGGTCGGCCGGGTAGTCGGCCCCCGCCCAGGTCTGCGAGGTGTCGAGGCCCCGCACCGTGGTGTTGCCGTGCTCGTCCCGCAGCGTGGCGAGCATGGCGATGAGGGCGGCCAGGGCGTCGGGCGCGGCGCCACCGAACATGCCGGAGTGCATGGGGCTGGACAGCGCGGTGACGGTCACGACGACGTTGGCGAGGCCCCGCAGGCTGGTGGTCACGCTGGGCTCGCCCACCGCGAAGTTGCCCGCGTCGCAGACGAGGATGGCGTCGGCCCGGAGCATGTCGGCGTGGTCCGGCACGAAGGCCTCCAGGCCGCCGGTGCCCTGCTCTTCGGAGCCCTCGCCGATGACCTTCACGGTCACCGGCAGGTCGTCGCCGAGGGCCCGCAGCGCGGTGAGGTGCATGGCGATGTTGCCCTTGCAGTCGGCGGCGCCGCGCCCGAACCAGCGGCCGTCCCGCTCCGTCAGCTCCCACACGGGGGTCGTCCAGGCCGCGTCGTCGAGGGGCGGCTGCACGTCGTGGTGGAAGTAGAGCAGCACGGTGGGCGCCCCCTCGGGGCCGGGTGCCTGGCCGAACACGGCCTGGCTCCCGTCGGGCGTGTCGTGGGCGGCCACGTCCCGCAACCCCACCTCGGTGAGCGCCCGGACGGTCCAGTCGACCATCTTCTGGCACTCCTCCGGGGGGAACTGGGCGGCGTCGTGCACGGACCGGAACGCCACCATCTCCGCCAGGTCGCTCCTCGCCCGGGGCATGAGGCTCCGGACCGTGTCGCGCAGCTCGTCGACGGTCATGGGGTGCTCCCTTCGGGTTCTGCGGCGGGGGAGGGGGACGCCGCCGCCCGGTTGCGCCGGCGCGGCCACAGCCAGGCGACCACGCCGGTGGCGACGACGGCCACCACGCCGGTGACCACCATGCTCTGGGCGACGCCGGAGGAGAAGGCGTCGATCACCGCGTTGGTGACCGACCGCCCCAGGTCGCGGGGCAGGCTGGCGATGGCCTCCTGGAACGAGGACGAGCCCACGAGGGCGTCGTGGGCCTGCGTGATCTGGCTGGAGCTGAGGCCCGCCGCCCGCAGGGCGTCGCCGGCGTCGCTGCGGGTGAAGGCGCGGGCGAAGGCCGTGAGGACGGCGACGCCGAGCGCACCGCCCACCATGCTCGACATCTTGAACACCCCCGCCGCCGTGCCGGCGAGCTCGCCGGGCACGTCCCCGACGGCGGTGTTGGAGACCGGCGTCGACAGCAGGCCGAGGCCGAGCCCGATCACGACCAGCGCGCCGGCCATCAGGCCCAGCCCCGAGTCGGCGTTGAGGAAGCCGAGCACGAACAGCCCGGCCGCCAGCACCATCAGGCCGGCGAGCACGGGCAGCCGGTCGCCCCGGCGGGCGGCCAGCCGGCCCCCGAGCGGGATGAACGCGAAGATGCCGACGGTCGACGGCAGCATCAGCAGGCCGGCCTCGACGGCGTCGTAGCCCCGGGCGTTCTGGAGCCAGAGCACCAGCACGTAGCTCAGGCCGGCGAACGCCAGGTTCATCGTCAGGTTGGCGGTCAGCGCCCCGTCGTAGGGCCGGATCCGGAACAGCTTCAGGTCGACCAGCGGGGCGGGCGAGCGGCGCTCGATGAGCACCCAGGCGATGGCGAGCACCACCGACAGCACGAGCAGGCCGTCGACCAGCGGGTCGCCCCACCCGCGGGAGGGCCCGTCGGTGAGTGCGTAGAGCAGCGCGAACACCGCCAGGCCGATGGTCGCCAGGCCCGGCCAGTCGGTCCGGCTGGAGGCGTCGGGATCCGACGACTCGGGCGTCAGCGCCCGGATCACGAGGAACGCCCCGGCGGCCAGCGGCAGGTTGATCCAGAACAGCCACCGCCATCCCAGACCGTCCGTGATCACGCCGCCGATGGCCGGGCCCACCGCCTGCCCGCCCCACGCCACCGCCTGCCAGATGCCGAACGCGGTGAGCTGGGCCTTGCCGGAGAACTGCGGCGGGATGAGGGCCAGGGTGGCCGGCAGGATCAGCGCCGCGCCGATGCCCATCAGCCCCCGGCCGAGGATCAGCGTGCCGACGCCCTGGGCGGCGGCGGCCACGATCGAGAAGGCGGCGAACACCAGGATCCCCAGCTGGAGCATGCGCCGGCGTCCGTACACGTCGCCGAACTTGCCGGCCGCGATCACGAGGGCCCCGGCGACCAGGCTGAAGGCGTTGTTCGCCCACTGGAGCGTCGACAGGTTGGCATCGAAGGCGTCGGCGATGGTGGGGATGGCGACGCCGAGGTCGGCGAAGGCCAGCCAGACCATGCCCGCGGCCGTGCAGGTGGCGGCGAGCGACAGCCAGCGGCGGGAGTCCGCCGCCTGGGCGGCGGCTGCGTCGGTCGTGGGCGGGTCGGCCACGCCGGGGACGTCAGTCGCCGTTGACGTCGGCGAGCCGGAGGCCGTCGACGAAGTTCCGGACGTCGGGCAGCTGGTCGGGGCAGTAGGTCTTCACGATGAGCAGCGACCGCGCGACGAGGTTGCGGTCGAGGCGGGTCGGCCGGAAGTAGAACTCGCCGCCGACCCCGAAGCGGAGCTTGACGTAACCCCGGACGGCGTGGCCCGACGGCAGGTCGGCCGCGGCCTGGCACACGGCCCCGCCGTCGTCCCCGAGCAGCTTGGCGAGCTGCTCGGCGTCCAGCCGGTTGGTGAGGCCGGCGTCCTGGTAGGCGGCGATGAGGTCGTTCGCCTTGGCCTCGTCCTTGTTCGGCGTGCCGTAGTCGAAGGTGGCCAGCATCACCACCAGCAGCACCGCGACGACGGCTCCGACGATGATGTAGATGGTGCGGTGGCTCACGACGCCGCCTCCGCCTCGCCCAACTGCCAGGTGGGTTTGCGCAGCTTGATCAGGGCGTACGGGATGATCAGGCCGAGGATCAGGATGCCGCCGCCGACGATGGCGACGAACGTCGCCGGGCTGCCGCTGCCGAACTGCGACGGCGGCACGAAGCTGATGGCGATGGCCGCCAGCGAGGCGACGAAGCCGACGCCGCACAGCAGCGGCAGAGCCGGGGCCCGGTAGCCACGCGGGTGGTCGGGCTGGAGCCGGCGCAACCGCACGGCGGCGACGAACAGCCACAGGTACACCAGCAGGTAGACCGAGGTCGTGATGGTCATGAAGATCCAGTAGGCGTTGGACACGGCCGGCACCAGGGCGAACAGCAGGGCGAGGACGGTCGTGACGAACCCCTGGACGACGAGGATGTTCTCCTGGACGCCGGCGGCGTTGGTCCTCTGGAAGTACGGCGGCAGGTAGCCGCCCTGCTTGGCCACGAGCAGCAGGCTCCTGGAGGGGCCCGACAGCCAGGTCAGGAAGCCGGCCAGCGAGGCCAGCACGATGGCGAGGCCGATCACCGGCGTGAGCCACTGGATGCCGAAGTGGGCCAGCACGGCGGAGAAGGCCTGCATCACGCCGGCGGTCAGGCTGATCTGCTCGGCCGGGACCATCCAGCTGATGGCGAGCGGCGGCAGGATGAGGATGACGAGCACCAGGGCGACAGCCACGAACATCGCCTTGGGGAACTGGCGGGGCGGGTCGTCCAGCTCGTTGACGTGGACGGCGTTCATCTCCATGCCGGAGTAGGCGCCGAAGTTGGAGACGATCAGCACGATGCTGGCGATGCCGGTCCAGGCGGGGAGGAAGTGACCGGCACCCATGGGGGCGGCCGACGGGTTGCCCTGGAGCAGGTAGGTGATGCCGAGGACCACGAGCAGGGCGCCGGGGATGAGCGTGCCGATGAGGACGCCGCTCGATGCGAGCTTGGCGACCACGCCGATGCCGCCCCGGAGCGACAGGAGCACGCCGGCCCAGTAGGCGACGATGATCACGACGGCGGTGAACACGCCGTTGGACGCCAGGCTGGGGTCGATGACGTAGGCGAGCGTGCTGGCCACGAACGACAGCAGGGTCGGGTAGTAGAAGATCGTCATCGCGAACTGGTGCCAGGCGGCGGCGAACCCCATGTTCGGGGAGATCCCCTCGGTCACCCACCGGTACACACCGCCCTCCCAGCCCGACGCCAGCTCGGCCGAGACCAGGGCGGTCGGGATCAGGAACACGACCGCGGGCAGCAGGTAGAGGAACACGCACGCCAGGCCGTAGACCGCCATCGTCGGGGCCGGGCGCAGGCTGGCCACCGACGACACGGTCATGAGAGCCAGCGCGCTCCACGAGATGACCCCGACGGTCCCGGTCTTCGTCCGGGCGACCGGTACCGCCGGCGCATCGACCGCCGGGTCGAAGCTGGCACTGGCGTCGGTCATCGTGTTCCTCCCGAGGGTCGGCCACGGCTCGCAGTCAGAACGCTCCCCACCGGTACGGCCGCCGCCATCACCCGCGCCGGGTGAACCTCCCGCCGCCCCAAGTGGCCAAGCTCCCGGGGTGGATACCGACGCCGACCGGCCGGAGGAGGAGCGGGCCCGGGCCGAGCTGCAGGAGTTCCTGCTCTTCCTGGGCAGCGCCCTCACGGCCGCCGGGGAGGCGGTCAACGAGATCGAGGACCACCTCCACGCGGTGGCGGCGGCCTACGGCGCCCCCGACGCCCGCCTCGTCGTGCTGCCCACCTTCGTCGTCGTGTCGCTCGACCCGGGCCGGCCCGCGACCCTGGAGCCGACCCGTCAGCTCCGGGGCGGGCTGCGCCTCGACCAGACCTCGGCGGTCTGGGCGGTGCTGAAGAGCGCCCGCGGCGGCGACATCGACCCCGCGGAGGGCTCGCTCAGGGTGCTGGAGGCGGTGGCGTTGGAGCCGCGCTTCGGCCGGGTCACCACGGCGCTGGGTCACGGGCTCATGGCCGCAGGGATCTGCTTCCTGCTCCGGCCGGCTCCTGACGCGGTCACTCTGGCGTTCGTGTTCGGGGTCGCCGTCGGAGCGCTGCGGGTCGGCGGCCGCCACTGGGGTCGGGTGCAGACGATCCTGCCGGCCGTCGCCGCCTTCGCCGTCACGGCCATCACCTTCGCGTTCGCCAAGCAGGGTTGGGCCGACGCCGACCTCCCCGCCATGATCGCCCCGCTCGTCACGTTCCTGCCCGGGGCCGCGCTCACCATGGGGGTGGTGGAGCTGTCCGCCGGCCAGATCGTCACCGGGGCCACCCGGCTCGTGTCCGGGGCGCTGCAACTCCTCGTCCTGGCCTTCGGCATCGCCGCCGCGGCGCAGGCCGTCGGGATACCGTCGGCCGGCGCGGTCGCCGACCTGGCCACCAGGGAGCTCGGCTGGTGGGCGCCGTATCTGGGCGTGGTGATCTACGCCGTCGGTGTCTGGCTCTACGATTCGGCGCCCCGGGGGTCGCTGCCAGGCCTGTTCCTCGTGCTGCTCGTGGCGTTCGTGGGCCAGCAGGTCGGCAACGCCGCGTTCGGCGGCTACCTCGGCGGCTTCGTCGGCGCGTTCGTCATGACCCCCGCCGCCCGCCTCGTCGAGCGCACCCGGGCGGGGCCTCCGGCGCTCGTCAGCTTCCTGCCCGCGTTCTGGCTGCTCGTCCCGGGAGCCTTGGGCCTCATCGGCGTCACCGAGTACCTCCAGACCGATCCGGTGGTGGGCGTGCGCGACTTCGTGTCGACGCTCGGCTCGATGGTCGCCATCGCCCTCGGCGTCCTGTGCGCCTATCCCCTGGTGGACACGCTCGAGCGAGTCAGGCGGCCGGGACCGTGACCCACCCGGGCGGCGCGGCGCGCGGCGCCAACGTGGTGTGGGACTGGTCCGGCGCGCTCCTGGGCGCGGTCTACGCGCTGCCGGCCGCCGCGGTCATCGGCGAGGACCTCGGCCGGGGCCTCGCGCTCGCCGTCGGGGTGCTCCCGGCCGCCGCAACCGGGCTGGCGCCGACCCGCCGGGCCCGGCGCATGACCGCGGTCGTCGGCGCTCTGATCGGCCTGTCGATGTTCGTCGGCGCGGTGATCGGCCAGGTCCCGCTCGTGGCCGTCGGGGGCATCGTGGCGCTGGCGGTGGGCGCCGCCTGGCTGGCGGGCCGGTCGCGCCTCGGGACCGTCGCCGTGACCCTGTGCGTCCCTCTCGTCGGCGTGGGGCTCAGCTATCACACCGATGTCGGCAAGGCGGCGGGCATCGCGGTGCTCATGGCGGTCGGCTCGATCTACGGGTGGCTGGTCTCGCTGCTGTGGCCCGAACGGCCCCCGCAGCCGCCGCCCGGGCAGCCGCCGGTGACGTTGTGGTACGGGCTGCGGCTCGGGCTCGCCGGGGCCACCGCCGCCGCGGTCGGCTTCGCGCTCGATCTCGGTCACGTCGGCTGGGCGACCGCCGCGGCGATGCTCGTCATGCGCCCGTCGGAGGACATGCAACGGCTCCGGAGCGTCGGGCGCGTCCTCAGCGTCACCGCCGGCGCCCTCGCCGGGATCCTGGTCGTGCGGGCCGAGCCGCCGACCGCCGTCTACGGGCTGGTCGTGATCGCAGACCTGGCCGCGGCCGCGGCGACCCACCGCAGCCGCTGGTACGTGACCAGCGCGTTCACCACGTTCCTCGTGTTCCTCCTGCTCCTCTTCGGCGACCCCACGCAGGCACAGCACCGCTTCAACGAACGGATCATCGAGACGGCGCTCGGGGTCGCCGTCGCCTATGCGTTCGGCCTCCTCATCCCCACCCTCTGGCGACGCCGCCGACCGACCCCGGCCGCGGCCGCCTGACGGCACCGACCGCCCGGGTCGGTGGCTGTCTCAGGGAGCCAGGGCTGCCGCCCAGGCCGGCATCAGGTACTTGTAGTAGTCGGTCGTGGCCTTGCCGCCGAGCGTGCCGCGCACGGCCCGGTCGCCCGAGGTGGCCCACCACCGCACCGTTCCGTAGGGCAGGTGGGTGCGGGGGATCTCGGCCCGGGCGGTCGGGTCGCCGCCGCCCGGTTGGTGGCCGAGGTGCCCGGCCAGCGCGGCGAGACCGGCGTTCCAGCTCGGCTTCCAGCCGGCGCCGCCCGGGGACGCCAGCGGCACCACCGGCGTTCCGGCCGGCACGACCTGCGCCGCCAGGTCCCCGCTCACCGGGCCGAGCGTGACGACCGCGTCGACGCCGGCCAGGCGGCCCAGCACGGCGGACACCAGCGCCACCGTCCTGGCGTCGGTCGTCGCCGCACGCCGCTTGGCCGCACTGGCCCCGAGGCTGTCGACCGGCAGCGGGCGGATCACCGCGTACCGGTCGCCGACCCCGGCCAGGGCCAGCAGTCCGTGGAGCCGCTGCCCCGCGTCGCCGCACAGCGCCCGGCCGGTGAACAGGTCGTCGTGGCCGTGCTGGTCGGCGAGGACCGCGACCCGGGCGCCGGCCACGCCCCGGAACGTCGGCCCGTAGCCGAACGACGGGTGGGCGGGCAGGCCGAGCGCGGCGAAGTCGGGCCACGGCAGTCCCGGCTCGCCGCCCTGGAGGAGGCGGGCGAACGCGCCCGGCCCCGGGTCGAAGGCGCCCGGGTGGGCCTTGGGCGGCTCCCACGGCAGGTCGCCCGGATCGTCGTCGTAGCCCTCGCGAGAGCCCGGGGCATCGCCGGCGTAGGCGACGGTGTTGTCGTTGTAGCGGCCGCCGGCCGAGAACATCTGGATGCTGTGCTGGCTGTCGCGGCGGTTGCTCGACGTGCTGCCCCGGCCCAGCCGCCACGCCAGCCCGAAGGGCAGGTCGCGGAACGGCACGGGCGCGCTGCCGAGCGTGTAGGCGCCGCTGCCCCGTTGCCCGTCGGGATCGGGGGGCAGCCACCCCGGATCCTGGCCGGCCCAGCGGAGGATGTCGGCGGCGGCCTTGGCGAAGCTGCGCTTCACGTCGGCCGCCCCGCCGGCCGTGGCCGCCCCCGGGTGCACGACGTGGACGAGCCGGGTGCCCGCCGGCAGCCGGCCGCCCCGCATCCGCTTCCACGTCGCCACCGTGTCCCGGGCCGCCAGGCCGACCGCGATCACCAGCGCCAGGTCGTTCGTCGAGGCGGCCTGTTCGAGCAGCTGGTGGCGGTGCTGGACGATCGGCGACGTCTTGTACTGGGCCAGCGGGCGCAGCGTCTTGTCGTACTCGCCGGTGATCGGGTACACGAACGTGTTGAGGAACAGGTACGAGCGGGTGATCCCGAGGAACCCCAGCAGGTGCTGGAGGCGGGCGCCGGTGCCGCCGACGAACGAGCGGTGGGCGAGCGACTCGTCCTGGGCGCCCTCCTGCCCGATGACCAGCACCCGGGCCTCGCCGTCGCGCAGGCGCCCCCGGAAGAACATCGGGCCGAAGTGCCAGCGGAACCGCTCCCGGCCCAGCATCTGCACGGACAGCCTGCGGTGGTCCGGGGTGGCGGCGAACAGCTGCGCCCAGCGCCCGCCCGGCTCGGGCCCGGGGTCGTGCTCCCACGGCTGGCCCCTGTCCTGCCAATACACGTCCCAGAGCGCCACGACGCGCCTCCGTCAGCCCGTTCCCGGTGCCCGCCGACCCGGTGGGCATGCTACTCACGGGCCCGGATGAGCCGGGTCGCACCGGGACGCGCGCTGCGGGCGGTTGGAACTACAAGCCGGGCAGCTCGTGTCGGATCCTGCCAGGATCCGCCCGGTGATCAGAGCTGCTGGGGGGATCGCGGTCGGCCTTCGCCGCCGCGTCGGGGCGGGTGCTGTCGGCGTGCTCGTGGCAACGTTGACCCTGACGGTGGTGGCGGGCGTCGGCCGGGCGGGAGCGCAGGAGGCGTCGCCGCAGGACATCGGCGACCTGCTCGTCCACTCGATGGCGGGCTACGTCGCGCTGCCCGAAGACGACGGTGGCGGTGGCGGGCTGACGAGCGGGCCGTTGACGCTGGACGAGCTGGCCGGGATGGCCGGCGTCGACG
>DATFRN010000170.1:0-4458 GCA_035263165.1 Acidimicrobiales bacterium
ACGGGCACGAAGATGTTCGTGCTCGACGGCCACACCGCCTCGCTCATCCTCGTCGCCGCCCGCACCGACGCCGGTGTGTCCCTGTTCCAGGTGGCGGGCGACGCCGACGGCGTCACCCGCACCGCGCTGTCGACCATGGACCAGACGCGCAAGCAGGCCAAGCTCGAGTTCGCGAACACTCCCGCTCGGCTCATCGGCACCGACGGTGCCGGCTGGGACGTGCTCGACCGGGTCCTCGACCTCGCTGCGGTCGGCCTCGCCGCCGAGCAGGTCGGTGGCGCCCAGAAGGTCCTGGAGATGGCGGTCCAGTACGCCAAGGACCGGGTGCAGTTCGGTCGGCCCATCGGCTCGTTCCAGGCCATCAAGCACAAGTGCGCCGACATGCTGCTCGAGGTCGAGTCGGCCAAGTCCGCCGCGTACTACGCGGGCTGGTGCGCCGCCGAGCTCAACGACGAGCTGCCCGAGGTGGCCTGCCTGGCCAAGGCGTACTGCTCCGAGGCCTACTTCCACTCGGCCGCCGAGAACATCCAGATCCACGGCGGCATCGGCTTCACGTGGGAGCACCCGGCCCACCTGTACTTCAAGCGGGCCAAGTCGTCCGAGCTGCTGTTCGGCGACCCCACCTACCACCGCGAGCTGCTGGCCCAGCGCCTGGGCATCTGATCACCCGGCGGCGAGGGCGGCCGGGGCACCGGCGCCCCCGCCCGCCGACCACTGCGGCCGGGGGCTGCGGGGCGGGAGCCGGCGCAGCGCCCGGCGGGCCACGGCCGGCCGCAACAGCGACGCCGGCGGGGCCAGCAGCGAGATGACCTCGTACAGGGCGGCCGCCACCTCGGGGTCGGCGGTCGCCCACCGGCCGACACGGGCCTGGTAGCGGGCGAGCGCCCGGTCCCGGGCCCGGGCCGGCCGGCCCCGGGCGTCCCCGGCGACGTCCGGGTAGCGCAGGTCCCAGGCGGTGGCCACGGCCCACGCGCCGTCGGCGACCCGGGCCACCGCCCGCTGCGCCCCGCCCGAGAGCCCGGTCAGGTCCCGCCTCCTGGCCAGGTGCCCGCCCAGTGCCCGCCCCAGCGCCTCCGCCTCCAGCAGCGCCATGCTCATGCCCTGGGCGTACACGGGGTTGACCGCGCACAGGGCGTCGCCGACCGCCAGGAAGCCGTCCAGCGGGGCGCTCAGGCGCTCGTAGTGGCGGCGGACGTTGCCGGTCCGGTGGAAGGCGACGACGGGGCCGAGCGGCTCGGCCCGGGCGGCCAGCGCCCCGATGTCGGGCCCCCGCAGGCTGTGGGCGAAGGCGAGGAACCCGTCGTCGTCGGTGGGCGGCGAGTCCTCGCCCGCGCAGGTGAGCGTGAGGAGCCAGGCGTTGCGCTCGACCGGGAACAGCACGCCGCCCCGGGGGAAGTCGGGCGGCCGGGCCTGGCTCAGCGCCGCCGCCCAGCCCGGGGTGTCCCCCGGCGTGCGCCGCAGCAGCCGGGAGGCGTAGCCCACCCGGGCGTCGATCGCCGTCTCGGTCGGGGCGGCCGCGCCCGCGGCCCGCAGCCAGGCGGGGGCGGGGGAGCGGCGGCCCCCGGCGTCGACGATCAGGTCGGCGTCGATCGTCACCACCGGCCCGGCGGTCCCGGCCCGCCGGGCCCGCACCTCGACGCCCCGGGCCCGGCCGTCCCGCACGACCAGCCCGCACACCTCCAGGCCCGAACGCACGACGATCTGCGGCGACTCCAGCACCCGGCGCCGCACGGTCCACTCCAGCAGGTCGCGGGAGGCCGACAGCACGAGGTGCCCGGGTCGGGCGGGGGCGTTGGGGATCCAGCCGGCGGGCGACAGCCACAGCACGTCCTCGGGGATGCGCACGGGCGTGGCCCCGGCCGCCCGCAGGTCGGCGCCGACGCCGGGCAGGAGCCGCTCCAGCGCGGCCACGCCGCCCGCCTGGAACGCGTGGACGTGCCGGGCCTGGGGGACCCCGGCTCGGGACCCGGGCCGCTCGGGCAGGTCGTCGCGCTCGATCACCGTGACCCAGTCGACGTGCTCGCTCAGCGCCTGGGCCGCGGCCAGGCCCGCGACGCCGGCTCCGATGACGACGGCGTGGGCGGCCAGCGACCGGCACGGCCGGGCGGCGGGGGCGGAGGGGGCGGAGGGGGCGGAGGTCGAGGTGGCGGCGGTGCGGCGGTGCATGGCGTGGTCCTTCCAGGCGGCGGGTGGCGGCGGGTGGCGGCGGCGGATCGGGCGGCTCGGGGGCCGGCGTCAGGCGACCCCGGCCCCGGCCGCGGGGGTCAGCGCGATCGGAGGGTCGGCGGGGGCCGCCGGGTGGCGGCGGCCCAGCACCCGCAGGGTCATGGCCGGCCGCAGCAGCGACGTGGGCTCGGCCAGCAGGGCGATCACGTCGTAGAAGGCGGACTGGACCACCGTGTCGGTGGCGGCCGCGGCCACGACCCGGTCGAGGTAGCGACGCACCAGCCGGTCGGCCGTCGAGCTCGAGCCGCCCCGCGTCTGCGGGTAGCGCAGGTCCTCGCCGGTGGCCACCGTCCAGGCCCCGGCGTTGGCCTTGGCCACCGCCTTCTGCATCGGCCGGGTGGCCCCGACGAGCCGGCCCTGGTGGCGGGCCCGGTGGTCGGCGAGCGTCCGCTCGACGGCCTCGGCGGTGAGGGCGGCGGCGCTCATGCCCTGGCCGTAGACGGGGTTGAAGGCGCAGGCGGAGTCGCCCAGCGCGACGAACCCGTCGGGCAGGCGCATGTCCTCGTAGTGGCGGCGGCGGTTGGCCGTGCGCCGGTAGCCGGCGATGGGCGACACCGGGGTCATCCCGGCGATGGCGTCGGCGATGTGCGGCGCCCGCAGGCTGCGGGCGAAGGCGGCGAAGCCCTCCTCGTCGGTGGGCGGGAAGTCGGCGTTGGTGCCGGCCAGCGTGAGCATCCAGCGCTCGCCCTCGATGGGGAAGCCGACGCCCATGCGGGTGGTGTGGGGCGGCCTGGCCTGCAGGAAGATCGCCTTGAACCCGGGCACGACGTCCTCGCCGGTGCGCCGGTAGATGCGGGAGGCGTAGCCGAGCTCGGCGTCGATCAGGGTCTCGTGGGGCCGGCCGTAGCCGGCGGCGTCCAGCCAGTCGGGGGCGGGGGAGCGCCGGCCGCTGGCGTCGACGACGAGGTCGGCGGCCAGGCGCTCGGTGCGGTCGCCGGGCCGGCCGCCCCGGGCCCGCAGGTCGACGCCGATCACCCGGTGGGTGTCGACGGCCAGGCCGGCCACCTCGACGCCGGAGCGCAGGCTGATGCCCCGGGTGGCCAGCACCCGGCGGCGGACGGCGAACTCGATGAGGTCGCGGCTGGCCGACACCATCGTGCGGTGGCGGCCGGCGAACGGTTGCATCCAGCCGGCGGCCGACAGCCACAGCAGGTCGCGGGGCACGCCGACCCGCACCGCCCCCAGGCCGACGAGCTCGTCCTCGAGCCCGGGGAGAAGGCGCTCGAGGGCGGCCAGCCCGCCGGGCTGGAGGGCGTGCAGGTGGCGGGCCTGGGGGATGCCGGACCGGGCGGCGGGCATCTCGGGGAGGGCGTCGCGCTCGACGAGCGTGACCCGCTCGACCTGGCGGCGCAGGGCGACTGCGGCGGTGAGCCCGCCGAGGCCGGCGCCGACGACGACGGCGTGGGCCCGGGCGGGGTCGTCCCGACCGGCGGCGTCGCTGGCGCCGGCCGGGAACGGCCCGGGGTAGCAGGGGTCGAAGGGATCGAACGGGGGCTGCGGCGGGGCCACGGTGGTCCTCCGGGGGGAGCAGGAGTCGAGGTCCCGCTCACCGTGCGCCCCGCCCGCCCCGGGGCCATCGGCAGGATGCCTTAGAGGCCCCCTTATTTCGGCTTACGCCTCGCTGTGGGTGACGGGGGCTTCGCCCATCCACTCCCGGAGGGTGTTCTTCAGCTTGGTCTGCTGGATGAAGATGTCGTGCTCGGGCAGCAGGCCGGGGCGGCCGGTCATCGGCGCCTTGAAGTAGAAGCTCAGCCACTCCTGCACGCCGGACTCGCCGGCCCGGGCGGCCAGGTCGAAGAACAGGGCGAGGTCCAGCACGAGCGGCGCCGCCAGGATCGAGTCCCGGCACAGGAAGTCGATCTTGATCTGCATCGGGTAGCCCATCCACCCGAAGATGTCGACGTTGTCCCACCCCTCCTTGTTGTCGCCACGGGGCGGGTAGTAGTTGATCCGGACCACGTGGGAGATGTCCGAGTACAGCTGCGGGTAGGCCTCGGGCTGGAGGATCGTGTCCAGCACGCCCAGCTTCGAGACCTCCTTCGACCGGAAGTTCTTGGGGTCGTCGAGGACCTCGCCGTCCCGGTTGCCGAGGATGTTGGTGGAGAACCAGCCGTTCAGGCCGAGCATGCGCGACTTCAACCCCGGCGCGATCAGCGTTTTCATGAACGTCTGACCGCTCTTGTAGTCCTTTCCGGCAACGGGCACGTTCATGTTGCGCGCCAGTTCCAACAA
>DATFRN010000171.1:0-2072 GCA_035263165.1 Acidimicrobiales bacterium
CGGTGCGGGCCGACGTCCTCGTGGCCGAGGGGCGCATCGCCGGCCTCGGCGGGGTCGTCGCCGAGGGGCCGACACTGGATGCCGGCGGCCTGCTCGTGGCGCCGGGGCTGATCGACCTCCAGTGCAACGGCGCCGTCGGCATCGACCTGGCCGGCGAGCCCGAGCGCCTGTGGGAGATGGCGGCCGCCCTCCCCCGCTGGGGGGTGACCGCCTGGCTGCCGACGATCGTCACCGGTCCCCCAGCCCTCCGCCGGCGGGCGCTGGCCGCCCTGCGGGCCGGCCCGCCGTCGGGCGACGACCGCGCCCGGGCCGAGCCGCTGGGCCTGCACCTCGAGGGGCCGTTCCTGGCCCCCGAGCGCCGGGGCGCCCACCCGGCCGAGCACCTCGCGCCGCCCGACCCGGTCGTGGTGGCGGACGAGGGCTGGGCGGGAGCCGTCCGCCTCGCCACCCTGGCCCCGGAGCTACCGGGCGCGCTCGACCTGGTCCGGGCCCTGGTGGCCGCCGGAGTCGTGGTGTCGGCGGGCCACTCGTCGGCCACCGCCGCCGAGGCCCGGGCCGCGGCCGACGCGGGGGCCTCGTGGGTGACCCACCTGTTCAACGCCATGGTCCCGCTCTCCCACCGCGCCCCCGGCCTACCCGGCGTGGCGCTCAGCGACGGGCGCTTCCGGGTCGGGCTGATCGCCGACGGCGTCCACGTCGACCCCGCGGTGGTGGCCATCGCCGCCCGGGCGCTCGGCGACCGGCTGACGCTGGTCACCGACGCGGTGGCGCCCATGGGGACCCCGGGGGCCGGCGACGGCGGCGTCCGCCTGGCCGACGGCACGCTGGCCGGCAGCACGCTGGCGCTCGACCAGGCCGTGCGCAACCTGGCCCGCTGGGCCGGCCTGCCGCTGGCTGCGGCCCTGGCCGCCGCGACGTCGACCCCGGCCCGGGTGCTGGGCCTGGCCGACCGGGGCACGGTCGCCGTGGGGGCCGTCGCCGACCTCGTCCTGCTCGACGAGGGCGGCGGGCTGGTGGCGACGGTGGCCGGCGGGCGCGTCGCCCACGACCGCCGGGAGGCCGGGGCGCCGTGGAAGTCGTGATCGTCGGCTGCCCCGACGCGGGGGGCGCCCTGGTGGGCGGCGCCGTCGCCGCCCTCGTGCGGTCCCGGCCGGGGGCGGTCCTCGGCCTGGCCACCGGCAGCTCGCCGCTGGCCGTCTACCGCGACCTGGCCCGCCGCCACGCCGGCGGCGAGGTCTCGTTCGGGGCGGCCCGGGCGTTCCTGCTCGACGAGTACGTGGGCCTGGCGCCGGACCACCCCCAGTCCTACCGGGCCTTCGTGGCCGACCGGCTGGAGCGGCACGTGGACTTCGCGCCGGGCGCGGTGCGGGGGCCGGAGGCCGCCGGCGACGGGGCCGACCTGGCCGCCGCCTGCGCGGCCTACGAGGCGGCCATCGCCGCGGTCGGCGGGGTCGACCTCCAGCTGCTCGGCGTCGGGACCGACGGCCACATCGCCTTCAACGAGCCCGGGTCGTCGCTCGCCTCCCGCACCCGGATCAAGACCCTCACCGACCAGACCCGGCGGGACAACGCCCGCTTCTTCCGCCGGCCCGAGGACGTCCCCCGCCACGTGGTGACCCAGGGCGTGGGCACGATCCTCGACGCCCGCCACCTGGTGCTGCTCGCCTGCGGCGACGCCAAGGCCGACGCGGTCGCCCGGGCGGTCGAGGGGCCGGTCACCGCCATGGTCCCGGCCTCGGCGCTCCAGCTCCACCCGCACGTGACGGTCGTGGTCGACGAGCCGGCCGCGGCCGGCCTGGCGCTGACGGACTACTACCGGGAGGCCTGGCGCCACAAGCCCCCGTGGCAGGGTCTCTAGCAGGGTGCGCAACTAGGCACGTCGTCACAGCCACCGTGGTCTGTGTTTCCCGCTCTTGCTGCTTCGCAGCGGCCCGCTCGGGCCACGGCTACGCCTGACGGCGCAGCCTCTAGGGGGCGTCGAGCGTGGCCAGGACGGCGGCGGCGAAGGCGTCGGGCTGCTCGACCATCGGCCAGTGGCCGGCGTCGAGCCAGGTGACGGCGGCGTCGGGCCG
>DATFRN010000172.1:0-19096 GCA_035263165.1 Acidimicrobiales bacterium
CGCCAGCGTCCAGCCCAGCGCCCGGCCCCGGGACACGATCGAGACCTTGTGGATGGGGTCGGTGCCCTCGAGCACGTGCCCGACCAGCGTGTGGCCGCCCTCGTGGTAGGCGATGACCCGCTTCTCCTGCTCGGACATCACGCGGGTCTTGCGCTCGGGGCCGGCCAGCACCCGGTCGATGGCGTCCTCCAGGTTGGCCATCGTGATGTCGCTGCCCCGCTTGCGGGCGGTGAGCAGCGCCGCCTCGTTCATGAGGTTGGCCAGGTCGGCGCCGGTGAACCCGGGCGTGCGCCGGGCCAGCACGTCGAGCCGGACGTCGGGGGCCAGCGGCTTGCCCTTGGCGTGGACGTCGAGGATGGCCTTGCGACCCTCGAGGTCGGGCTGGTCGACCACGATCTGGCGGTCGAAGCGGCCGGGCCGCAGCAGCGCCGGGTCGAGGATGTCGGGCCGGTTGGTGGCGGCGATGAGGATGACGCCGGTGCGGGCGTCGAACCCGTCCATCTCGACCAGCAGCTGGTTGAGGGTCTGCTCGCGCTCGTCGTGGCCGCCGCCCAGGCCGGCGCCCCGGTGGCGGCCGACGGCGTCGATCTCGTCGACGAACACGATGGCGGGCGCCGCCTGCTTGGCCTTGTCGAACAGGTCGCGCACCCGGCTGGCGCCGACGCCGACGAACATCTCGACGAAGTCGGAGCCGGAGATGGGGAAGAAGGGCACCCCGGCCTCGCCGGCGACGGCCCGGGCCAGCAGGGTCTTGCCGGTGCCGGGCGGGCCGTAGAGCAGCACACCCTTCGGGATGCGGGCGCCGATGGCCTGGAAGCGCGCCGGGTCCTGGAGGAACTCCTTGATCTCCTGGAGCTCCTCGACGGCCTCGTCGCACCCGGCCACGTCGGCGAAGGTGACGTTGGGAGCGTCCTTGTCGACCTGCTTGGCCCGCGACTTGCCGAACTGCATGACCCCGCGGCCGCCGCCCTGGAGGGCGTTCATGACCAGGATGAACGCGCCGACCAGCAGCACGGTGGGCAACAGGCTGACCAGCAGGCCGGTCCACAGCGAGTCGGACTGCTCGTCGGTCTTGATCTCGACCGGCGGCTTGGCGTCGTGGAGCTGCTTGACCATCTCGTCGGCGAACTCGCCCGGGTACGACACCTTGTACTCGGTGTCGTTGCGCAGCTTGCCGACGACCTGGTTGTCTCGGTCCTTGATCTCGGCGGTGGCCACCTCGCCCTGGTCGAGGGCCTTCTGGAACGCCGAGAGGTCGATCTCGTGACGCTCGGGCCCGCGGCTCGAGAAGCGGATGCCGATGAACAGGATGGCGGCGCCGGCCAGCAGATAGATGAGCGCGGCTCGGGGGAAGCGTTTCACGGTGGGAGCCAGGCTATCGGCGCGGTCGGCGACCCGTCAGGCCGGGCCGGTGTACTCGCAGACGTACGGGAGGTTGCGGTACTTCTCCGCCACGTCGAGCCCGTAGCCGAGCACGAAGGCGGGCGGGATCTCGAAGCCGACGTAGCGGAGGTTCTCCTGGGTCTTCTGGTTGCCCTGCCGGACGAACAGGGCGCACACCTCGAGGCTGGCCGGCTGGCGGGCGGCCAGGTTGCGGCGCAGGTAGGTGAGGGTGAGGCCGGAGTCGACGATGTCCTCGACCAGCAGGACGTGCCGGCCGGCCAGGTCGATGTCGAGGTCCTTGACGATGCGGACCACGCCCGAGGACCGGGTCGACGCCCCGTAGGACGACACGGCCATGAAGTCGATCTCCAGCGGGAGCCGGATGGCCCGGGCCAGGTCGGCCAGGAAGACGAACGCCCCCTTCAGCACGCACACCAGCAGCGGCGGGCGGTCGGCGTAGTCGCGGGTGATGTCGGCCCCGAGCTCGACGATGCGGGCGCGGATCTTGTCCTCGTGGACCACGATGTCGCCCAGGTCGGACTGGGCGAAGTGGTGCTGCGTGTCGCCGGGGGAGTCGGTCGGCATGCGCCGCGAACCTAGTGGGTGGGGGTGGGAGCCTCCAGGCGCAGCCGCGCGGACCGGCGGGCGACCCGCCAGCCGCCGGGAAGCTCGCAGGCCACAGCGTCGCCCCGGGCCACGGCCAGCACCCGGTCGACGGCGGCGGCCGGCGGGGGGTGGCGCTCCGGGCCGCCGGGGCCGGCGGCCCGCAGCCAGCGCCGGACCGCCCGGCGGGCCAGGGGCAGCGGCGCCGCCGCCAGCGCCCGGGCGTCGCTCGGGTCGAGGGCGGCGGCCAGCTCGTCGAGCAGGCCGGCGTCGGCCCGGGCCAGGTCGGCCTGGCGGGCCAGCACGGGGACCACGTCCCGCTCGCCGATGGCGTCGAGCAGGGGCAGCAGCTCGTGCCGGACCCGGTTGCGGCGCAGCGCAGGGTCGTCGTTGCTGGGGTCGGCCACCGGGTGCAGGCCGAGCGCGGCGCACAGCGCCCGGGTCTCGGTCCGCCGCAACCGGCGGATCGGCCGGCGGGCCGGGTCCATGCCGGCCAGGCCGTCGAGCGCCGCCCCCCGGACGAGGTTGAGCAGCACGGTCTCGGCCTGGTCGTCGGCGGTGTGGCCGGTCAGCGCCCCCGGGCCGAGGGCTGCGTAGCGGGCCGCCCGGGCCCGGGCCTCCAGGTTGGGCCCGGCGCCGACGGCCACCTGCTCGGGCCGGAAGCCGGCCCCCAGCCCGGCGGCGGCGTCCCGCACGACGGCGGCCTCGGCGGCCGACCCGGGCCGCAGGCCGTGGTCGACGTGGACGGCGGTGGCCCGGCAGCCGGCGTGCACGGCCAGCGCGAGGAGCGCCAGCGAGTCGGCGCCGCCCGACACCCCGCAGGTCACCTCCGTCCCCGGCGCCGGGAAGTCGCACCGGGCGGCCAGCGCGCCCAGCAGGGCGGGCGACTCCGGACGGGGGTCCGCCGTCGCTATCCCACCAACTCTTCGGACAGGCGCACGCGGTCGAGCCAGTCCTGGGGCGAGCGGATCTCGGCCAGCGTCGGCAGCCACTGCGGGCCCCGCCAGGCGGCGTCGAGGGCGTTGTCGCCCCCGTGGCGCTCGACATAGGCGATGAACGCCTCGCCCTGGGCGTACTGCTTCATCTTGGCGTCGATGCCCATGGCCTTCTGGGCCAGCTTGGCCACGCTGCCGCCCTGGCGGCGGCGCTCCCGCAGCGCCCGGGCGAAGCGGTCGGCCGAGGGCACGTGCCCTTCGCCGGCCCGGTCCATGGTCACGTCGCCGTGGCCCTCCAGCAGGCTCATCATCCCGCCGATCCGGCCGAACAGGTCGCGTTGGTCGGGGCTGGCCAGCAGGGTGGCGATGCCGCCCTCGTCGAGCGGGTTGTGGCCCGCCCGCAGTTCCTCGACCACCCGCACCACCGCGTCGAGGAACCGCTTGGGGTCGGGGTCGACCGCCTCGAGCGTCTGGTTGACCAGCGACAGGAAGTGGCCCCGCAGCCAGGGCACGCCGGTGAACTGGGCCCGGTGGGTGACCTCGTGGAGGGCCAGCCACAGCCGGAACTCGCGGGGCGGGAAGCCGTAGCGCTTCTCCAGCGCCAGGACGTTGGGCCCGACGTAGTAGACGATGTCCTGGTCGTCGGGGTCCTCGTCCTCGACGATCAGCAGGTCGTACTGGCCGAGCACCCGGGTGCCCATCCAGCCGAGCAGCATGCCGACCTCGAGCGCGGCGGCCCGGCGGGACACGCTGCCCACCAGCGTCATCGGGCCCCGCTGCTCGTTGAGCCGCTCGGCCATCCGGTCGGTCAGGGGGCGCAGCAGCCGGCCGAAGCTGGCCAGGTTGGCCCGCACCCAGTCCGCCCGGTCGACCACACGGGCGCGGGCCGGGCCCGCCGCCGACACCAGGCCGGTGGCCCGGGTGACGAGCTCCTCGGCCTGCGCGGTCAGCTCGTCGAAGTCCTCGGTCAGCCGGGGGTAGTGGTAGGACGCGGCCAGCGGCTCGCGCCCGGCGACCCGGACCGCCACCCGCTCGGCGAGCCCCCAGTCGACCGGGCCGTCCACGGCGGGCTACCGGCCCTTGGGATAGCGGGTCGACTCGACGTTGCGCAGGTAACCGGCCGCCAGCGCGCCGATCGTCGCCACCGCGCCGATGACCAGGGCGACGGCGATCCAGTAGTGCCACACGACCGCAAGCATGGACGCAGCCTACGCAGGCCCCGCCACGTTGCGCGAACCGGTCCGACCGAAACGACCCGTTGGTAACTACGGACGAGCGTCGGCCGCGGGACGGCTGCTAGCGTCGCGTCGACTAGCGGGCTTCCTGGGGGCTGCGACCTTGGCACAGCTGGGAGAACAAGAGCTCGAGAGGCCCCCGAAGGCGGCCGAGGTGCCCCGGGCGGCAACCTCGACGTCCGGGCCGGCCGTGCCGCCCGCGGCACCCGCGCTGTCGCGCGCCAAGCGCGCCCTCGACGTCGTCCTCGTGCTGCTGGTGGCGCCGGTCGTCATCCCGCTCGGGGTCCTCGTGGCGGTCGCCGTCGCCCTCAGCTCGCGGGGCACCGTGCTGTTCGGCCAGGAGCGGGTCGGCCTCGGCGGCAGCACCTTCAAGATGTACAAGTTCCGCACCATGCACCGCGAGGCCGAGCAACTGCTCCAGCGCGACCCCCGGCTGTGGAACGAGTACGTGGCCAACGGGTTCAAGCTGCCGGCCGAGCTCGACCAGCGGGTGACCCGGGTCGGTCGCTTCCTGCGGCGCTCCAGCCTCGACGAGCTGCCCCAGGTGCTCAACGTGCTGCTCGGCACGATGAGCGTCGTCGGGCCCCGGCCGGTCGTCCCCGCCGAGATCGCCAACTACGGCGACAAGCAGGCGGCCTACCTGTCGGTGCGGCCCGGCATCACCGGCGCCTGGCAGGTGACCGGGCGATCCAACGTCGACTACCCCCAGCGGGTCGAGTTCGACGCCGAGTACGTCGATACCTGGAGCCTCGGGCTCGACCTGAAGATCCTGGCCAAGACCCCGCGCGCCGTCCTCAGCGCACGTGGCGCCTTCTAGCCCCCCCGGGCGACCGGCCGACTAGGCCTCGGCGCGGGACTGCTCCTGCTCCAGCGCGCTGCGGACCTTGGCCATCAGCGAGTCCGGCACCTGTTCCTGGCACTTGCGCCGGACGACCTCGCGCAGCTCGGCCTCGAAGTCGTAGGGCTCGGCGCAGGGCTGGCACTTGTCCAGGTGGTGCTGGATCTTCGCCCGGCTCTCGTCGGTGAGCTCACCGTCGAGGTAGGCGTACAGCTCGTGGAGGGAGTTCTCGCAATCAGACATGTGACTCGGACATCGTGTCGGGAGCAGGCGGGGCGAGGTTCCGCCCGACTGCGAACTCGTACAACTGCTTCTGGAGCGCCTTTCTTCCCCGGTGCAGCCGGCTCATGACCGTGCCGATGGGGATGTCGAGGATCTCGGCGATCTCCTTGTAGGAGAAGCCTTCGACGTCGGCGAGCAGGACCGCCATCCGGAAGTTGTCCGGCAGCGACTCGATCGCCTCCTTCACCTCGGCGTCGGTGAACCGGTCTAGCAGTTCGTCCTCGGCGCTGCGCCCGGCCATGGCGGCCTCGAGGCCACCGATGCGGCGGTAGAGGTAAAGGTCCTCGACCTCGTCGAGCTCGGTCTCGTCGGGCCGGCGCTTCTTGGCCCGGTAGCTGTTGATGTAGGTGTTGGTGAGGATCCGGTAGAGCCAGGCCTTCAGGTTGGTGCCCTGCTCGAACCCGCCGAAGCCCCGGTACGCCCGCAGGTAGGTCTCCTGGACCAGGTCCTCGGCGTCCGCGGGGTTGCGGGTCATGCGCAGCGCCGCGGCGTAGAGCGAGGGCATGAGGCCCATCGCCTGGTCCGCGAACGTCGCCTGATCGGCCATGGTCCGGACCCTACCGCCACCCGCACGGGCGACCAACAGGGGGGTCGGGCGCCGCTCAGCGCGCGGGGGCGAGGGCGCCCGTGCTGTAGCGGACGCTCGGGCTCCACAGCAGGAAGCGGGTCACGCCGAGGCTGCGGGCGGCGGTGATCTGGGCCCGCACCTCGTTGTCGCCGTAGGCGACGCCCCCGACCGCGAAGTTCTGGAACCACGGCACCAGCACCGCCCCGCTGCCGGCGGTCGCCTTCTGGTAGCCGGCCAGCACGCCCCGGGCGAGGTCGTAGGGCTGGTGCTTGGGGTCGGCCACGTTGAAGCGGCCCGGGCCCCAGTAGCCGGGGTAGACCTCGGGGGCCACGTAGTCGGCGTTGCGGGCCACCCGGGCGACGTCCTGGCCGTAGCCGTCGCCGAGATCGGCCGACTCGCCGTCGACGGTCACGCCCATGGTGGCGCCCCGCCGCCGCAGCTCGTCGTGGGCCTCGGCCAGGAAGCCGACCACGGCGTCGGTGGGCGTGCCGCGCAGGCCGGGGATGCGGATCTGGTGGAGGTCGGAGGTGGGGATGCGGGCGTCGTCCCACAGGATGTCGTCGACGCCCCGGCTCACCGCGTCGATGGCGATGTCGAGGTTGTAGCGGCGCACCGCCAGGCTGGCCGGGTTGGTGTAGGGGCCGGTGTTGTCCCACAGGCCGCCCGCCGCGGTCTGGATGACCTGGTTGCCCTGGCCCGCGCCCCAGGCGGCCCGGGCCATGATCGGGTCGCGGAACAGCGAGATGCGGCCCACCACCCGCACGTGGCGGGCGTGGAGCGTGGCGATGGCGTTGTCCAGCGTGAACTGGCGGGTGACCGCCCCCACCTGCCCGGCCCGGGCCACCTTGGTGTCGAAGCCCACGACGCCGAACTCGTCCTTGAGGTCGAGCTGCACCGTGTCGATGCGGTGCTGGTCGATCATGGCCAGGATCTCGGCCCGCAGCCGGTCGTCGCCCCAGGCCGCCCCGGTCACGTGCACGCCCCGCAGGCCCGGGTAGCGGACCGGCACGACCACCGACGTCGTGGCCATGTTGCCGGCCCGGTCGAGCGCCACCAGCGCGATCGGCCCGGTGGGCGGCTGGTCGTAGCGGAGGGTGAAGCGCCCGTCGCTGCCCACCTTCACCGGGTCGCCCCCGGCGGTGAGACGCGACCCGGGCTCGACGTACCCGGCGACCTTGGCCCGGGCGTCGAGCGCCACCGGCTTGCCCGGGTTGGCCATGAGCGCCGGGGGCTTGCCGTCGACCGTGAAGTCCCAGCGGAAGCGGGCGTCGCCGACCACGCTGCGGGGCACCCGGAGCTCGAGGTGGTGGCGGCCCTGGGGCACGACCCGGCCCGGGCGCCAGATGACGGTGGCGCCCTTGACGTTGGGCTCCTTCACGGCCCGGCCGTCGAAGCTGAGGTGGGAGGTGGCCGCCATCTTCTTCGAGGGCAGCGTGATCTTGACCTGCATCCCGGCGGCCTTGAACGGCGTGAGCGCGGCCCCATCGGTCACGCCCGTCACCTCGAGGTCGACCCGGGTGGCCTTGTAGACGACCGACCCCACCAGCGCCGCCGTGCCCAGCACCACCAGCAGGGCGAAGATCGTGCCGGCCTGGATGCGCCGCTGCTTCTGGCGGAAGATGATCGAGTCCTCGGCCTGGTGGCGCTGGAGGCTGAGCGGCGGCGTCTCGAACTCGACCCGGCCGCTGCGGAACGGCGGCGGGCGGCGGATCCGGCGCCGGCGACGGTGCCGGGGCGCGCCCGGGTCGGTCCCCGGGGCCGGCGTGTCGCTCAGCGATGACGTCACCGCCGGAAGTCTCCCCGTGCCCGCTCGGCGGGGCAACGATCGCCGATGATCGCCATCGGACCTACACGTAGCCCCGCACGCGGTCGGCCTCGGCCACCTTGCGGATGCCGATGGCGAACGCAGCCTGGCGCAGGCTGCACCCGAGCTCGGCTGCGGCGGCCGCGGTGGCGTCGTAGGCCACCCGGAGGCGGTCCCGCAGCTCGTCGTTGAAGCGAGCCTCCTTCCAGGTGAACTGCTGGATGTTCTGGGTCCACTCGAAGTAGGAGCCCGTGACGCCGCCGGCGTTGGCCAGGATGTCGGGGATCACCTCGACGCCCCGGTCGGCCAGCACCTTGTCGCCTCCCGGGGTCACCGGGTAGTTGGCCGCCTCGACCACCACCCCGGCCCGGACCCGCGGGGCGTTCTCGCCGTCGATCACCTCGCCGAGGGCGGCGGGCACGAGCACGTCGCACGGGCTCTCCAGCAGCTCCTCGTTGCCGATGTGGTCGATGCCGGGCTGGTCGGTGTCGGGCACGGTGCCGCCGCCGGCCACCACCTCGACCAGCCGGGCGACGTCGATGCCCTTCTCGTGGCGCACGCCCCCGGCCACGTCGGACACGGCCACCACGACCGCGCCCCGCTCGACCGCCTCCCGGGCCACCCACGACCCGACGTTGCCGAACCCCTGGACCGCCAGGCGCAGCCCGGCCAGGTCGCGCCCGTGCCGCTCGCAGTGGGACTCGAGCACGTAGATGACGCCGCGCCCGGTGGCCGCCTCCCGGCCGGGGGCGCCGCCGAGGTCGAGCGGCTTGCCGGTGACGATGGCGGGGCTGTAGCCGTGGACGGCCGAGTAGGCGTCCATCATCCAGGCCATGGTCTGGGCGTTGGTGTTCATGTCGGGCGCCGGGATGTCCCGGTAGACGCCGATGAGGTGGGCGATGCCGTTGGTGAAGCGCCGGGTCATGCGCTGGAGCTCGGCCGGGGACATCGCCGTCGGGTCGACCTGGATGCCGCCCTTGGCCCCGCCGAAGGGCAGGCCGAGCAGGGCGCTCTTCCAGGTCATCAGCGACGCCAGCGCCCGCACCTCCTCGAGGTCGGCGGTGGGGTGGTAGCGGATGCCGCCCTTGTAGGGGCCGCGGGCGCCGTTGTGGTGCACCCGGTAGCCCCGCACGACCGTGAGGCCCCCGTCGTCCCGCCGCACCGGGATCTGCACGGAGATCTCCCGGTAGGTCGAGGTGAGGACCGAGTACATCGCGTCGTCGAGGTCGACGAGCCGGGCCGCCTCCTCGAAGTAGCGGTTGACCGCGCCGAAGGCGGTCAGCCCCTCTTTGGCCATGCCCGCAGTCTGGCAGTCAGTGGGAGAGGGCCCGCGGCAACCCGACGAAGGCGACGTAGACGGCCACGGCGCCGAGGACGCTGAGCGCGGCGATGACGAGCCCCTGGCCGGGGGCGTCGGCCAGCTCGTCGAGCGGCACGAGGCCCTGCACCGCCGCCCCGCCGGCCGCCGCGGCCAGCGCCAGGTCGACGACGACGTGGAGCGGGTGGGGCGGCGTGTCGACCCGCCCGAAGCACCCGCACGACCCCACCATGGTCCCGGCCCGCAGGGCGGCGACGACGAAGCCGGCGAAGGCCAGGTAGCTCAGGGCGACCAGCACCCAGACCACGGCCCCGCCGACGACGACGGCGAGGACCCCGAGCACCAGCTCGGCCGCCGCCCCGACCCGCACCACCCACCCCGGCGCCGGCACCCCGAGCGCCCGCAGCGCCCCGGCGGTGGGCGCAGGGTCGACGACCTTCAACGCCCCGGCCCCGGCCAGCACCAACGCAGCCACCAGCGCAGCACCGAGGACCATGCGGCGAATCTACCGACCGGTCGCGGGCCGCCTGCCAGATTGGAAGTCACAACTTATAAGCCTAGACTTACCATTATGCCTGCCACGACGACACCGCCCGGGGACGTGGTCGGCGGGGACGTGGTCGACGGGGACGTGGTCGGCAGCGACACCGACGAGCTGGCCACCGCCCTGCGGGTGGGGATCGGGTTGCTGGTGCGGCGGCTGCGGCAGGAGCAGCGGGCCCACGACGACCTCACCCTGCCCGAGACCTCCGCCCTCGCCCGGCTCGACCGGGCCGGCCCGGCCACCGCCACCGACCTGGCCCGGGCCGAGCAGATCAGCCCCCAGTCCATGGGCGCCACCGTCGCCGCGCTCGCCGCCCGCGGCCTGGTCGAGCGGCGCGCCGACCCCCACGACGGCCGCCGGCACGTGCTCACGCTCAGCCCGGCCGGCCGCGCCGCTCTCGGCGGCCACCGCACGGCCCGCACCGAGCGGCTCGCCCGGGCGCTGGCCCGCGACTTCACCCCCGCGGAACGCGCCCGGCTCGCGGCGGCGGCCCCGCTGATCGAGCGCCTGGCCGTCGGCATCCGATGACGGCCGTCGATGAGACGGTCGGCGGCGGCCTGGCCCCGCCCTCCCCGCCCGCGGCCCCGGGGTTCGTGGCCCGCACGCTGTCGTCGTTCCGGAGCCGCAACTTCCGCCTGTTCTTCACCGGCCAGACCATCTCCAACTCCGGCAACTGGCTGACGATGGTCGCTCTCACGCTCCTGGTCCTCCACCGCACGGACAGCGGGCTGGCGGTCGGCATCCTGGCCGCCTGCCAGTTCGGCCCCATCCTCCTGCTGTCGGCGTGGGCCGGGGCGGTGATCGACCGCCACGACAAGCGCAC
The DNA here is from genome assembly GCA_035263165.1 of Acidimicrobiales bacterium. GTDB lineage: Bacteria > Actinomycetota > Acidimicrobiia > Acidimicrobiales > VFJN01 > ZC4RG19. Next base: position 10,334 of record DATFRN010000172.1, read on the forward strand.
GGTCCTGTTCGTCACCCAGGGCCTCGAGATGGCCCAGTCGTTCGTGCTGGCGGCGCTGGCCTTCAGCCACCACGCCCCGCTGCTGGCCTTCTACGTGACGGCCGTGGCCGGCGGCTGCTTCCTGGCGTTCGACAACCCGGTGCGGCGCACGTTCGTCAACGAGATGGTGCCGGTCGAGGACATCCCCAACGCCGTCACCCTCTACAGCGCCATGGTCAACATCTCCCGCATCGTCGGGCCCGCGCTCGCCGGTGCGCTGATCGTGACCGTGGGCTACGGCTGGTGCTTCACGATCGACGCCGTCAGCTACGTCACCGTGCTGGTGGCGCTGGGGATGATGCGGACCTCGGAGCTGCGGCGGGTGGCCGTGGCGCCCGGCGGCCGGGGCCAGGTGCGGGCGGGGGTCCGCTACATCGTGGCCAAGCCCGAGCTGTGGATCCCGTTCGGCATGCTGATGGTCGTCGGCACGCTCAGCTACAACTTCACGGTCGCGTTCCCGCTGTTCGTGGAGAAGGGCCTCGGCGGCAGCGACGGCGGCTACACGCTCGTGTACTCGATGTTCTCGGTCGGCGCCCTGGTGGGAGCCTTGCTGGTGGCCCGGCGGTCGACGGTCACGATCCGGACCGTCGCGGCCGGCGCGACCGCCCTGGGCGTGGCGATGATCGTCCTGTCGGCGGTGCCGTCCGTCGCCCTGGCCGCGGCGCTGGCGGCCGCGGTGGGCGCGGCCAGCGTGGCCTACATGACGGCGACGACGGCCATCGCCCAGCTGCGCACCGACCAGCAGATGCTGGGGCGGGTGCTGGCCATCCAGACCGTGCTGCTCATCGGGACGACGCCGATCGGCGGGCCGATCCTCGGCGCCCTGGCCGACAGCGCCGGCGCCCGGGCCCCGGTGCTCATCGGCGGGGTGGCCGCCCTGGCGGCCGCAGCCCTCGGCCAGGCCGCCGCCCGCCGCTTCGCCCCGACCCCGGCGTGACGCCCCGCTGAACCGGCGATGATGGGGCGGGTGGACGTCGTCGTCCGGCTCGCCGACCGGGACTCCGCCGACGCGCTCGCGGCCGTGCACCGGGCGGCCGCGCTCTCCGGGTACGCCCACATCTTCCCGCCGGACGCACCGCCGCCCACCTGGGAGGAGGACCTCGCCCGCTGGGAGCACTGGCTCGGCCCCGACTGGGACCGGGGCCGTCGCGCCCACGTGGCCGTGGTGGCCCGGCGGGTCGTCGGTGTCGTGCTGTCGGGGCCCGACCCCGAGGAGCCGGGCGTCGGCCACCTCGCCCGCCTCTACGTCGACCCGTCCTGGTGGGGGCGCGGCGTCGGCACCCGGCTCCACGCCGCCGCGCTCGACCACCTCGTCGGCCGGGGCGACCCCGAGGCCACGCTGTGGGTGCTGGAGGCCAACGACCGCGCCCGCCGCTGGTACGAGCGGCTCGGCTGGCGCCTCGGCGGCCGGCGCAAGACCACCTACGCGCCGGCAGGCATCGAGGACGTGCAGTACCGCCTCACCCTCCCCGGACCAGGAAATCTCACGCTGCGTACGTAGTCGTTTACGGAAACGTCACGCAAGGTTCCGGGCACCCACCCTCGCGGGACGCGTCGGGTTCAGGGCGGCTTGTTACGTCCGTCCCCATGCGCACATCCACCAAGCTCGTCGCTGCGATCGTCGGGACGACAGCGCTCCTCGGCGGCACCCTCGCCTACGCGGCCCAGCGGACGACAACCGCGGGTCCCCGACCCGACGGCACCGCCGTCAACCCGGTGGGTCAGCGGATCACACCGGCCGGAGACCAGGCCACCCTCGGGAACCTGCCCCTCAACGCCGCCCTCCACCCGGACGGCAAGACCCTCCTCGTCACCAACGACGGCCAGGGGGTCCAGAGCCTCCAGCTCGTCGACGTCGCCGACACCGAGGTCGCCCAGACCCTGAACTACCCGTCGCCCGAGTCGCTCTACATCGGGGCGGCGTGGAGCCCCGACGGCAGGACGGCCTACGCCAGCGCCGCCGCCAACAGCAAGATCCGGGTCCTGTCCTACGACGGGTCCCGACTGGCGGAGGGCACCGCCCTCCAGCTGCCGACGAGGACGCCCGACGGCACGGCGGTCACCCTGTTCCCGGCCGGCCTCGCCGTCACCCCCGACGGCGGCCGCCTGGTGGTGGCCGACCAGCTGGGCAACGCCGTGACCACCTTCGACCTGCCCTCGGGGGCGCCCCGGACGGTCGCCGCCGGCGCCCGCCCGGTGTGGGTGACGCTGGCCAAGGACGGCCGCACGGCCTACGTGTCGGACCAGGGCGGCGACACGCTCGACGTCGTGGACGTCAGCGGCAGCACGCCCGCCGTGACCGGGCAGATCGAGGTCGGCCTCCATCCCAACAAGTCGGTGCTGTCCCGCGACGGGTCGACGCTCTACGTCGCCAACGGCGACGCCGACACCGTGAGCGTGGTCGACCTCGGCTCGCAGAAGCAGGTCCGCACGATCTCCGTGCAGCCCGGCAGGCGCCAGCCGGTCGGGAGCAACCCGACGGGCCTCGCCCTCGCCCCCTCGGGCAGGACCCTGTACGTCACCAACTCCGGCAACAACGCCGTCGCCGTCGTCGACCTGGGCAAGGGCAAGGTCGACGGGCTGATCCCGACCGGCTGGTACCCGTCCTCGGTCACCTGGGCCGGCGGGCGCCTCCTGGTCACCAACGCCAAGGGCCTGGGCGCCGGTCCCAACACCGGTCCCGGCCAGCCGAACCCCGCCGACCCGGGCCCCAAGGACCCCCAGAAGTACACGGCGTCGATGATGGAGGGCACCGTGAGCAACGTGGCCGCGCCGAGCAGGAGCGACCTGGCCGCCTTCACGAAGCAGGTGCGGACCAACAACACCCCGGTCGCCACCCGGGGCCACGTCGTGCCGCTGCACCCCGGGCAGCGCAGCCCGATCAAGCACGTGATCTACGTCGTGAAGGAGAACCGCACCTACGACCAGGTCCTCGGCAGCCTCGGCAAGGGCAACGGCGACCCGAGCATCAACCTGTTCGGGGACGACTCGGCGCCCAACACCCGCGAGCTGGCCCGCCGGTTCACGACGATCGACAACTTCTACGCCGACGCCGAGGTGAGCGCCAACGGCTGGAACTGGGTGGCCCAGGCCAACTCGAACCCGTACGCCGAGCAGATCTGGCCGGCGAACTACTCGAACCGCAAGGGGCCGTACCCGAGCGAGAACGCCAACCCCGAGAACGCCGCCCAGGACCCCGCCAGCTCGTACCTGTGGCAGCGCTTCGACGCCGCCGGCGTGTCCTTCGCCAACTTCGGCTTCTACGTCGGCCGGTCGGGCGACGAGTTCCACGCCGCCGACCCGATCCTGGACGCCCGGACCGACCACGGCTTCCAGGGCTACGACCTCGCCTGCCCCGACTCGTCGGGCACGTTCGCCCCGGTGAGCGGATCGTGCCTCCGCCCCCGGGTCGACCGCTGGCTCGACAGCTTCCACGGGTGGGAGTCCTCGGGGACGATGCCGACGGTGCAGTTCGTCCGGCTGCCCAACGACCACACGTCGGGCACGAGCGTCGGGCGGCCCACGCCCCAGGCCATGGTGGCCGACAACGACATCGCCCTCGGCCGGCTGGTCGACGCCGTGTCGCACTCGACGTTCTGGAAGGACACGGTCATCCTGGTGACCGAGGACGACGCCCAGAACGGGCCCGACCACGTCGACGCCCACCGGACGCTCGCCCTCGCCATCAGCCCGTACACGCAGACGGGGAGGGTCGACTCGACCTTCTACAGCACGGCGTCGATGGTGCGGACGATCGGGCTGCTGGCCGGCACCGGCCCGCTCACCCAGTTCGACGACTACTCGACGCCGATGAGCGCGTCGTTCGTCGACCGGCCCGACCTCGACCCGTACGACGCGATCACGCCGACCTACCCGATGACGTCGGTCAATGGTGCCGACGCCCCCATGGCCGCACAGATGGCGGCGCAGCACCTGGAGCAGGCGGACCGCATCGACGAGCGGACGTTCAACGAGGCGATCTGGCAGGACGTCAAGGGCAAGGGCAGCGTCATGCCCGAGCCGAAGCACGACCTGCTCGGCGCCCCGTCGGCGGCGCCCGACACCGACGGCTGAATGCCCGTTCTGTGGACGTTTCTGGTTGGCTCCCAACCAGAAACGTCCACGGAACCGGTCTTGACACCGGGGGCCGGTTGCTTCACAGTGCTCGTCATCGTTCGGTCGATCGACCGAACGACACCCGGAGAGGGGCGTCCTTTGGCCGACGAGCCCGAGACGAGAACCAGGATCCTGGAGGCGGCCAAGACCAGCCTCCTGCAGGTCGGGTACGCCCAGCTGTCCACGCGCGTCATCGCCGAGACCGCCGGCGTCCCGCTCAGCCAGATCCACTACCACTTCGGGTCGAAGCGGGGGCTGGTGCTGGAGCTGCTCGAGCAGGAGAACCGCCGGCTGCTCGGCCGGCAGGCGGCGATGTTCGATGCGGACATGCCGCTGTGGAAGCAGTGGGAGCAGGCCTGCGACTACCTGGACGACGACCTCGAGTCCGGTTACGTGCGGGTGCTGCAGGAGATGGCCGCGGCGGGGTGGTCCGACCCCGAGATCGCCCGCGCCGTCGGTCGGGACATCCGCGGCTGGTTCGACCTGCTGGTCGACGTCGCGCGCCGGGCCGAGGAGCGGCTCGGCACCCTCGGACCGTTCCGGCCCGAGGAGGTGGCGGCGCTGGCCGGGCTTCCCTTCCTGGGCGCCGAGACGGTGATCCTCCTCGGCCTCGACGACACCGAGCTGGCGGCGCGCTCGGCCCTGCGCAAGGTCGGCGATGTCCTGCGGACGCTCGAGGGCCAGGACGAAGCGAAGGAAGGCGGGAACGGTGCGGGCCGTCGTCGCCGACGCTGACGGGGCCGTCACCCGGGACGGGATCACCGTCCGCTACGAGCGCCACGGCTCGGCGGCGCCGTCGCTCGTCCTCCTCCCGACGTGGTCGCTGGTGCACGCCCGCCACTGGAAGCTGCAGGTCCCCTACCTGGCCCGGCACTACTCGGTGCTGAGCTTCGACGGGCGGGGGAACGGTCGCTCGGACCGGCCGACCGGCCTGGCCGCCTACGACCCGGCCGAGTTCGCCGCCGACACGCTGGCGGTGATGGACGCCACCGAGACCGAGCGCGCGGTGCTCGTCAGCGTCTCCCGCGGCGTGCTCTGGTCCCTGCGGCTGTGCGCCGAGCATCCCGAGCGGGTGCTCGGGGCGATCTTCATCGACCCCATCGTCCCGTTCGCGTTCCCGCCGGCGCAGCGCGCCCTGCTGGCGCGGTTCGACGAGCCGGTGGTCGAGGATCCTGTGGGCTGGGAGAAGTACAAGGCCGCGTACTGGAAGGCCGACTACCCCGACTTCGTCGACTTCTTCATCGGCCGGATGTTCACCGAGCCGCACTCCACCAAGCAGCACGAGGACGCGGTGGCGTGGGCGCTGGAGACGGATCCGGCCACCATGATCGCGACGAACCACGGCCTCCGCGTGTCGACCGCCGAGGTCATGGGCCGGCTCGCCGACCGGGTCCGCTGCCCGACGCTCGTCATCCACGGGTCCCGCGACGCCATCTGCCGCCATTCCCAGGGCGTCGCCCTGGCCGAGCGCACCCGCGGGGCCCTGGTCACGCTCGAGGGGTCGGGCCACTGCCCGCACCTCCGCGACCCCGTGCGGGTCAACCTGCTGATCCGGCGGTTCGTCGAGGGACTGGGCCGATGAGGGCGCGCCAGCCCGACCGGGCCGACGTGGTCGAGCGCGACGGGGTCAAGGTCGCCTACGAGGTCGTCGGGCAGGGCGACCCCGGCCTCTTCCTCATCCCGTCCACGCCGATCACCCACGCCCGGTCGTGGAAGGGCCTGGTGCCGTACCTGTCCCGCCATCACCTCGTCGTGACCGTCGACGGGCGCGGGAACGGAGGCTCCGACCGGCCGGCCGCCAGCGAGGCCTACGGGCCGGACGAGGTCGCCGCCGACCACCTCGCCGTGCTGGACGCGGCGGGGCTGACCCGGGCAGTCGTGATCGCCCACTGCCACGCTGTGCCCTGGGCGCTGCGGCTGGCCGCCGAGCACGCCGACCGGGTGTCGGGCGTCGTGGCGATCGCGCCCGCCCTCGGGCTCGCGCCGCGGGACGAGCACTGGGCGGAGCCGACCCGGCGCTGGGCCGACGAGGTCGACGATCCCTCGGGCTGGGCGCTGTGCAACCGCCACGCCTGGCTTCAGGACTACCCGCCCTGGCCGCGGTTCTTCTTCGACCAGCTGCTCCCCGAGGCGCACTCCACCAAGCAGTACGAGGACGCCGTCTCGTGGGCGCTCGACACCGACGTCGAGACGATGATCGCCGAGCGGGAGGGCCGGGACGCCCCGAACGATCTCGACGAGGCAGAGGCCCTGTGCCGGAGCGTCGGCTGCCCCGTGCTCGTCATCCACGGCACGGAGGACCGGTGCCAGCCCGTGGCGCGGGGCCGGCGGCTGGCCGAGCTGACCGGCGGCGACCTCGTCGTCCTGGAGGGGGCCGGCCATCTCCCGCACGGCCGCGAGCCGGTCAAGGTCAACCGGCTCATCAAGGAGTTCGTCGACCGCATCGAGGGGGCACCCATGCGCGGAGGGGTCTGGACACGGGGCCTCGACCGGCCCAAGCGGGCGTTGTACCTGTCATCGCCGATCGGGCTCGGTCACGCCCGGCGGGACGTGGCGGTGGTGAAGGAGCTCAAGCGCCTCCGCCCCGAGCTCGAGATCGACTGGCTGGCCCAGCACCCGGTCACGAGCGTGCTCGAGGCCGAGGGCGAGCGGATCCATCCGGCCAGCGCTTGGCTGGCCAACGAGTCGGCGCACATGGCCTCCGAGTCGTGCGAGCACGACCTGCACTGCTTCCAGGCGCTCCGGCGGATGGACGAGATCCTGGTCGCCAACTTCATGGTGTTCCAGGAGGTCGTGGAGGAGGGGCTGTACGACCTGATCGTCGGCGACGAGGCCTGGGACGTCGACCACTTCTGGCACGAGAACCCCGAGCTCAAGCGGGGCGACCACGTCTGGATGACCGACTTCGTCGGCTATCTCCCGATGCCCGACGGCGGCGAGCACGAGGCCTTCCTGACCGCCGACTACAACGCCGAGATGATCGAGCACATCGCCCGCTTCCCCCGGATCCGGGACGCCGCCATCTTCGTCGGGAACCCCGACGACATCGTGCCCGACACCTTCGGAGGCGACCTCCCCGGCATCCGCTCCTGGACCGAGGCGCACTTCGCGTTCTCCGGCTACATCACCGGCTTCACCCCGCCGGACCCCGACGAGGTCCCCGCCATCCGGGCCGAGCTCGGCTACCACGACGACGAGCAGGTCTGCGTCGTCGCCGTCGGCGGCAGCGGGGTGGGGCGGGCGCTCCTCGAGAAGCTCATCGCCGCCTATCCCCTGGCCAAGCGGCGCACGCCGGGGCTGCGGATGGTCGTCGTCGCCGGGCCCCGCATCGACCCCGGCAGCCTCACCGGCCTGCCCAGCGACCCCGGCCTGGAGGTGCGCGGCTACGTCGACCGCCTGTACCGGCACCTCTCGGTGTGCGACCTGGCCGTCGTGCAGGGCGGGCTGACGACGACCATGGAGCTCGCCGCGGCCAAGCGGCCGTTCCTCTACTTCCCGCTCCGGCACCACTTCGAGCAGAACTTCCACGTCCGGCACCGGCTGGACCGCTACGGCGCCGGGCGGTGCATGGACTACGCGACGAGCGACCCCGACCTCATCGCCGCCGCGATCGCCGACCACATCGGCAACCCCGTGGCCCACCTCGACGTCGAGACCGACGGCGCCGCCCGGGCCGCCCGGCTCATCGCCGAGCTCGTCTGACCCCGGCCCGATGACCTCCCCCGCACGACCACCACTGCCCATCATCTCGGTCGATCGATCGAACGAACGAAAGGCACCACCCGTGTTGACCCACGACTACAGCTACAAGACCTGCCTCGACGGCTCGGTGAAGAACGCCTGGACCGTGGACGACTGCTTCCAGGGCCGCGACTTCGACTTCACCAAGCCGTTCCTGCCCGACCGGATCGCCGGCGTGCAGGCCATCGGCTGCCTCAGCGATGACGAGAAGCGGCTGCTGAACCAGATCCGGGGCAACAGCTACTGCCACATCTTCGCCTTCGTCGAGGAGTACATCGTGCCGATGGTCGTCGACCACGCCCGCGGCGACGTGTACGGCGACGAGACCCGCCTGTGGACGCTGCTGCGCTTCGCCGAGGAGGAGGTCAAGCACCAGGAGATGCTGCGCCGGGCCGTCGACCAGTTCGCCGCGGGGTTCGGCTCCGAGTGCGGCCTGATCCCCGGCCGCGAGGCCGTCGCCGGCGTCGTCCTGGCGACCTCGCCGCTCACGTCCCTGCTGCTGACCAGCATGATCGAGTGGTTCACCCAGCTCCACTACCTCGAGCACGTCCGCGACCGCGGCGAGCTCGACGAGCTGTTCCGGGACATCCTGCGCTTCCACTGGATCGACGAGTCCCGCCACGCCCGGCTCGACAGCCTGCTCATCGACGAGGTCGCCAAGGAGCTGACGGCCGAGGCGCGGGAGACGGCGGTCGACGAGCTGCTCGAGCTGGGCGGGGCCGTGGACGGGCTCCTGGCCCAGCAGGTCGAGCTCGACATCGACGCGCTGCAGGCAGCCACCGGCCGGACCTTCGGCGACGCCGAGCGGGACGAGATCCGCACCCACCAGCAGCGCGCCTACCGCTGGACCTTCCTGGTCTCCGGCCT
>DATFRN010000173.1:0-11685 GCA_035263165.1 Acidimicrobiales bacterium
GACCCGGTCCGCGGGGACGCCGGCCGACCGCACGGCGAGCGCCGCCCGGGCCAGGCGAGCCGCCGAGCGCCCGCAGAGGGTCACGGCCGCCCCGTCCGCCGCGAGGCGCTGCGCGCAGGCGAGGCCGATGCCGCTGCCGCCGCCGGTGATCAGGACCGACCAGCCGTCGAGGGCACCCGCCCCGCCGGGGCCGGGCTGTGCGTGTCGCATGGGCCCAGTCGCGCCGATCGGGCGCAACATCGCCGCAAGCGCCGGCGGGTCCGCCCGGGGGCCCGCCCGCGGGGTCCGCCCGCGGTCGGAGCCCGGGCCTCCCCCCGGGGGCCGATGCCCGCCCCGGTCGGGTCCCCTAGCCTTGGCGTCGTGGAGCACCCCCGGGGTGACGAGGGACCGTCGGGGTCCCTGGCGTCGATCCCCGACGCCGAGAACCCGATCCCTCCCTGGCTGGACCCGATCTCGGTCGTCGTCGCGGTCGTGCTGGCGGCGGCCAGCACCTGGGGCGTGGCACCCGAGGGCCGCGTGCCGGTCGCCATCCTCTCCGCCATCGCCGCAGCCCCCATCGCCCGCGTGTGGAGTCGCACCTGGCCCTGGGCCTGGTCGCTGCTGACGATCGGGGCGCTGGCCGTCATCAACATCGGCGGGCCCCACTGGGACTGGCTCCACGTGAACGCGGCAAGCCAGCTGTCGCTTCTGCTCGGGGTGTGGATCGTGCTGGTCGACGCCGTGGTGCTGCCGTGGCGCCCGGCGCTGGCCACCGCGACCGGGCTCTGCGCGGTGGTGGTCGGCAGCGGCGTGGTCATCTCCTTCGACGCCACGCTGGTGTGGATCCCCGGCATCCTGCTCGCCCTGCTGGGTGGCCAGCTGCTGCACTCGCTGGCCTGGAGCATCGTGCGGGCCCGCGAGGCCGAGTCGACGCTGGCCCGCCAGGCTCTCGCCATCGAGCAGCGCCGGATCGCACGCGAGGTCCACGACGTCGTCGCCCACTCGCTGTCGGTCACCGCGCTCCAGCTCACGGCGGCCCGCATGGCGGCCGAGCAGGGCGACCTGGCCGCCACCCGGGCCGCGCTCGACGACGCCGATCGGCTGACCCGGGCCAGCCTGGCCGACCTGCGGCGCACCGTGCGGCTGCTGCGGGAGGCCGGGGCCGCCGGCGACCAGGCGGAGCGCGCCCACGACGTGCCGGCCGCGCTGCCCGGCCTGGCCGACGTCGCCGAGCTGGCCGGCTCGTTCCGGGCCGCCGGCCTGGCCGTCGCCGTGCACGCCGACGTGCCCGCCGGTGCCGCCGACCCGCTCATCGAGCTCGTCGCCTACCGGGTCGTGCAGGAGGCGCTCACCAACGCCACCCGCCACCAGGCCGATCCCCGGGTGGAGGTCACGCTGACGGTGCGGGACGAGGCCCTGGTCGTCGAAGTGACGTCGCAGGGCGAGCGCCGCGGCGCCGACGGCGGCGGCCACGGGCTGGTCGGGATGCGTGAGCGCGTCGAGGCGGTGCGGGGACGGCTCCAGGCCGGGCCCTCGCCCGAGGGGTGGCGGGTGGCCGCCGCCCTGCCCCTCGACGGCGAGCCCGATGGGCCCGACGGGGCGCCGCAGGTGCGCTGGGACACCCTGCTGGCATGAACGGGGCCGACCCCCGCTCGGCGGACGGGCCGCCCGCCCACGTCCGGGTGCTGATCGTCGACGACCAGCCGCTGGCCCGCATGGGCGTGGCCCGGATCCTCGATCTCGTGCCCGGCATGCAGGTCGTGGGCGAGTGCGCCGACGGCGACGAGGTCGTCGAGGCCGCCGGCCGCTGCCGGCCGGACGTGATCGTGATGGACATGCGCATGCGGCGGGTCGACGGCGCCGAGGCGACGCGGCGCCTGGCCGCCGCCCGGCCCGACCCGCCGGCCGTGCTGGCGCTGACCACCTTCGACGACGACGAGACGCTGGCGGCGGCCCTGAGCGCCGGCGCGGCCGGGTTCCTGCTCAAGGACGCCGCCGGCGACGACATCATCCGCGCGGTGCGCACGGTGGCCGCGGGCGGCGCCTGGCTCGACCCGCAGGTCACCGGTCGGGTGCTGGCCACCTACCGGGAGACGTCGCTGCCCCGGGCTGCGGCCCAGCAGCGGGTGGCCGGGCTCACCGAGCGGGAGCGCGAGGTGCTGGTCCTCATGGCCCGGGGTCGGTCGAACCAGGAGATCGCCGCCGAGCTGACCATCGGCGAGGGGACCGTGAAGACCCACATCGGGCACGTGCTGACCAAGCTCGGCCTGCGCGACCGGCCCGCAGCCATCGTCTTCGCCTTCAACCACGGCGTGGTCACACCCGGCGCGTGAGCCGGCTCACCCCCCGGTCGGAGTCGACGCCTCTGCCTGGGGGATGACGACAGGGCGGCCCGGCCCGGTCACGATCGGGCCATGGACGTGATCGAGGTCAACGACCTCCGGCGGGCCTACGGGCGCACCCGGGCCCTCGACGGCGTCGACCTTGCGGTGCAGGCCGGCACGACGGTGGCCGTGCTCGGGCCCAACGGCGCCGGCAAGTCGACGCTCATCGAGATCCTGGAGGGCCACCGGTCCCGCGACGGCGGCACCGTGCGGGTGCTCGGGCGCGACCCCGAGCGGGGGACGCGGGCCTGGCGGGACCGGCTCGGGATCGTGCTCCAGGAGTCCCGGCTGGTCAGCGAGTTGACCGCCCGCGAGCTGCTCGACCTGTACGCCGGGTACTACGCCGCCCCCCGGCCGGTCCCCGAGGTCCTTGCCGAGACGGGCCTCGTCGGGCGGGCCGATCGGCGCCCCGAGCAGATGTCGGGCGGCGAGCGGCGGCGGCTCGAGCTGGCCCTCGCCATCGTCGGCCGGCCCGAGCTGCTGTTCCTCGACGAGCCCACGGCGAGCTTCGACCCCGAGGCCCGACGGCGCACCTGGGAGCTGGTCGCCGGCCTCCAGGACGCGGGGATCACGGTCGTGCTCACGACCCACGACCTGGAGGAGGCGGCGGCCCTCGCGGACCGCATCGTCGTGCTGGCCGAAGGCCGGGTGGTGGCCGACGCCAGCCCGCCCGCGCTGCGGGCGGCGGCCGGTCCGCCGGTGGTGCGCTTCCGGGTGCCGGTGGGGGTGGCCCCGCCGCCGTTGCGGGTGGCGCTGGACCGGCATGCGGACGGCACCCTGAGCGCTGCCGTGCCCCAGCCCACCGATCTCCTGCGCACCCTGTGCACCTGGGAGGAGGAGTCGGGGCACCGGCTGAGCGAGCTCTCCGTGACATGCCCGACCCTCGAGGACGCCTACTTCGAGCTGATCCGATGACCCTGCTCCGCTCCGACCTGCGCGACACCGCCCTGCCGTCGCCGGCCCACCTGCTCCGGCGCCAGATCCGCTACGAGCTCCGGGCCCACTGGCGCAGCCGCTCGCTGGTGGCGCTCGAGCTGGCGCTGCCCCTCGCCCTGCTGCTCATCATGGGCTCGCTCCTGCGCAACGCCCCCGGCGGCCCGCTGGGCGACCGCTACCCCGACGTGTTCGTGCCCAACATGGTCGCGCTCGGGCTGGTGACCACCTGCTTCGCCGGCCTCGGCATCGAGGCCGCCTACCTGCGGCTGACCGGGGCGGGCAAGCGCCTGCGGGGCACCCCGCTCCCCGGGTGGGTCCCGTTGACCGCCCTCGTGGCCCAGTCGCTGGTGGTCGGGACGCTGGCAGCCGTGCTGCTGGCGCTGGCGGGCGCCCTGGTGCTGGGGGTGGCGCTCCCGGCCGCGGCGCCGTTCCTGGTGGCCACGGCGGTGGGTGGGACCTCCTTCGCCGCCCTCGGCGTGCTGGTGTCGACGCTGGTGCCCCGGGTGGAGAGCGCGCCGGCGGTCACCAACCTCGTGCTGTGGCCGCTGGCCGTGCTGTCCGGCGTCTTCACCGCCGTGCCCACCGGCTCGCTGATGTACCGCATCGCCATGGTCCTGCCGCTCCGCCACCTGATGGACGCCATGAACGACGCCTTCGGCGGCCGGGGGTTCGAGTGGGGCGGCCTGGCAGTGGTCGCGGCGTGGGGTGTCGGCGCGGCGACCCTGACCGCCGCCCGCCGGCCCGGGCGCACCTGAGCGACGGGCGACGGGGCCCGGCGGGCAGCAGCGGCCACCGCTGCCCGCCGGCCCCGGGCGGGGGACACCGGCCCGCTCAGTCGGCGGGCAGGCCGGCCAGGCGGCGCTCCAGCTCGGCCCGCTCGACCGCGTTGGTGCTCAGCTCGATGGCCCGGCGGTAGGCGTCGGCGGCAGCGGGGACGTCGCCGGCGCGGCGGAGGAGATCGGCGCGCGCCGCGTGCAGTGGTTGGTAGCGGGCGAGGGCGGGGTCGTCGACCAGCGGGGCCAGGACCTCCAGCCCGGCCAGGGGACCGTCGGCGTAGCCGACCGCCACCGCCCGGTTGAGCTCGATCACCGGCGACGGCGCCAGCCGGCCCAGGGCGCCGTAGAGGTCGGCGATCTGGGCCCAGTCGGTCGCCTCGGGGCTCGGCGCCCGCACGTGCAGGGCGGCGATCGCCGCCTGGAGCTGGTAGGGCCCGGGCCGGCGCAGGGCCATGGCGCCGTCCAGGATGCGCAGCCCCTCCCGGATCCGCCCCTCGTCCCAGCGGGACCGGTCCTGGCGGTCGAGGGGCACGAACGCCCCCGCCGCGTCGACCCGGGCCTCCCGGCGGGCGTCGTGCAGGAGCATGAGCGCCAGCAGGCCCCGCACCTCGGCGTCGTCGGGCACGAGCTCGACCAGCAGCCGCCCCAGCCGGATCGCCTCGCTGCACAGCTCGCCCCGCACCAGCCGGTCGCCCTCGGCGGCGCCGTAGCCCTCGTTGAAGATCAGGTAGACGACGGCCAGCACCCCGGCCAGCCGGCCGGGCAGCTCGCCGGCCGGCGGCACCCGGTACGGGATGTGGGCCTCGGCGATCTTGCGCTTGGCCCGCACCAGGCGCTGGGCCATCGTCGCCTCCGGCACCAGGAAGGCCCGGGCGATCTCGCCGGTGGTGAGCCCGCCCAGCGTCTTGAGCGTGAGCGCCACCCGGGCCGGCGGGGCCAGCGCCGGGTGGCAGCAGGTGAAGATCAGCCGCAGCCGGTCGTCGCCCACCGTCCCGTCGTGGCCCCGGTCGGCCGGGTGGGCCTGGGCGTCCAGCCGGGCCAGCTCGGCCAGCCGGGAGACCCGGTCGGCGGTCGACCGCTCCCGGCGCAGCCGGTCGATCGCCCGCCGCCGGGCCGTCACCAGGATCCAGGCCCGGGTGCTGTCGGGGACGCCGTCGCGGGGCCAGCTGGTCACCGCCGCCGCGAAGGCGTCCTGCACCGCGTCCTCCGCGAGCTGGAAGTCGCCGACCTGGCGGATCAGCGTCGCCAGCACGCCCGCCCGCTCCTCGCGGAAGGCGCGCTCGACGACGCCGGTCACCCCGGCGGGCTCACCCACCCCACAGCGGCCGGACCTCGACCGCCCCGTAGGAGACGCTCGGGACCTTGGCCGCGTAGGCCAGGGCGGCGTCGAGGTCGGGCACGTCGACCAGGACCACGCCGGCCAGCAGCTCCTTGGTCTCCGCGAACGGCCCGTCGGTGATCTGGGTCTCGCCCTCGCGCACCCGCACGGTGGTGGCCGCGTCGGCCCCGGCCAGCCCGTAGTTCGCCACCAGCACGCCCGAGTCGACCAGGTCCTGGTGGAACTGGTTCCACTGCTTCGACTGCTCCGCCCAGTTCTCCTTGGGCGGGCCCTCGACGGGCTGGATCATCAACAGCATGTACTGCGGCATCGCCGGCTCCTTCGTCGGATCGTGCGGCCGCCCGGGTGGCGGCCACATCCACTAGGACGCAGCGCCGGCCTTGGATTCGACAGCGGCGGCCTGAAAACCCGCGAGACCGTTCATCTTCAGGGTGACACCTCCGGGCAGCTCGGGCTCGAACTCCTTCAGGTGGGCCTCCAGCGGCGCCACCTCGCCCGGCGACGTGGCCCAGAACTCCAGGTCCCGGCCGACGCCGTCGTAGGGCCCGTCGATGTGCAGCGTGCCCACCCGGATCCAGTCGGGCGGCGTGGCGTAGAGCGAGGTGACCCCGGGCAGGACCGCGACGGGGAACCCCCGCCGGGCCTGGAGCCCGGCCCAGTAGACCGGGTCCTCCGTCCGGGGCGGCTCGTGCCGCAGCACGTCGTAGTCGCCCAGCCCGGCGAAGTCGGTGACCGGGCCGTCGTGGAACAGCGTGATGTAGCCGAGCTGGTCGGTGGCGATGGGCCGGCCCTCGTAGTACCGGTGGAGGAAGAGGCCGGCCTGGTAGGTGTGCCGGTACATCTGGTCGGCATACTGCGGCGTGCGCACCAGGAGTGTCGCCTTCATCGGCGTGAACACGACGGTCACGACGAGCAGAGCCGCCAGCGCCCGGCTGCGCAGGCCGGCCGGCGCCTCGGCGATCACGCCCAGCACCAGATAGATGCCGAGGGCGATGAGGTAGGCCTGGTAGCGCTCGAACCAGCCGATGTCGGCGAACGTGGCGTGGAGCAGCGCGGCGACGGCCAGGGTGATGGCCGTCAGCCGGTAGCGGGCCGGGCGGCCCCAGGTCAGCAGCACGTAGGCGACGGCGAACACGGCCAGCGCCCCCACCAGCGGGTCGGCGGCCAGGCGCGACCCGATGTCTCCGGGGCCGAGGCCGGCGTGGTTGGTGTGGGACCCCGCGCCCTGGCCCTTGACCAGCACCGAGTTGGGCAGGACGCCGCCCCCCATGGCCAGGTTGAACAGGGAGAACGTCACCACCGGCACGGCCACGGCTGCGCCCACCGCCACGATCTCGCGGGCCCGGGCCAGCCGCTCGCGGGACCGGCGGGCGGCGTGGGCCCAGTCGTAGGCCAGCCCGGCCATCAGGCCGGCGCCGACGAAGGCCGTCTCGAACCGGGCCAGCGTGGCCAGGGCGAGCACTGCGTAGGGCGCCCACGCCGGCAGGCCGCCCCGGTCGGCCGGGTCGTGGGCCCGCCGCTGGAACAGGATGACCGCCCCGAGCACGAGGACGAGCTGGAGCGAGTGCTCCATGCCGCTCACCGCCAGGCCGGGCAGGAACAGCACGACCGTGACCAGCACGACCGTGACCACGGCGTCGAGCGGACGGCGGCGGGACGGCCGGAGGACCGTCTGGTTGCGCCCGAGGACGACGATCGTGGCCACCCCGAAGGCCAGGTTCCCGAGCAGCGGCACCCACTGGTCGCCGCGGGGCACCACGGCCATCCCGGCCGCCACCAGCACCGTCCACAGCGGCGACGACGAGGCCGACTGGAACACCCCCGCGTCGACCCCCCACGTCCCGTGGCGGACCAGCGTGTCGGCCACGCTCATGTGGATGGCGGCGTCGTCGAGCGTGTAGACGAGCGTGCCGCCCAGGCGGGCCAGGATGCCGGCGACCAGGACGCCGGTCACCACCAGGTAGGCGGCGACGCCCCAGCGCTCGAACCCGTGCGCCGCCTCGGGCGGGGCGTGGGCGACCTCGGGCTCTGCGACCGTTGCGACCATGGTTGACCCACTCCCCAACCGTCCCCGGGAACCCGCCGACATTACTCCAGGTAGGCCCCCCGGGCGGCTTCCGAGGGGCCCGGGGCGGCGCGACACTGTGGGCCATGTTCGACGTCGACGAGTTCGTGAGCGACTGCCGGGCGGCGGGCGCCGAGGGCGAGCCGCGCCGGGCCGTGCGGGAGGTCCTGGCGCGGGCCGTGGCCCGGCCGGGCGAGGTGGGCGACGCGCTGCGCCCCAGCGAGGCCGGCCTGACGGTCCTCCACACCGGCCCCGACCTGACCGTGGTCCACGTGGTGTGGGCCCCGGGCATGCGCGTCGACCCCCACGACCACCGCATGTGGGCGGCCATCGGCATCTACTCGGGCCGGGAGGACAACAGCTTCTACCGGCGCGCGCCCGCCGACGGCGACGGCCGGGTGCTCACCGAGTCGGGCGGCAAGCGGCTGGCCGTGGGCGACGTGGTCCTCCTCGGCGACGACGCCATCCACGCCGTGCACAACCCCGAGACCCGCCTGACCGGCGCCATCCACGTCTACGGCGGCGACTTCGTCAACGACCCCCGCAGCCAGTGGACGCCCGACCTGTGCGAGGAGCGCCCGTACGGCATGGAGGCGACCCGCCGGCACTTCGCCGAGGCCAACCGCGCCTGGCTGGGGGACGGCGGTGGCGTCGACGGTGACGCGCCGTAACGTTCCCACGTGCCCCACCCGTCACGCCTGGAGCCCCCGGCCGCCGGCCGCACCATGCTGGTGCGCGAGCGGCTGCTCGGGCGGCTGCGGGGCCGGTGGTACATGCCGATCACGGTCGTCAGCGCCCCGGCGGGCTACGGCAAGACCACGCTGCTGGCCCAGGCCGTGGCGGCCAACGCCACCGCGCCGCTCGGCATCGACTGCTGGCTGACCTGCCAGCCGGGCGACGGGGCCGCCTCGGCGCTGGGCGCGGGGCTGTGCGAGGCCCTCGGCGCCGCGCCGCCGCCCCCGGCCACCGCGGTCGAGGGCCTGGCCGCGGCGGTGACCGAGGCGATGTGGCGGCGGTCGCCGCAGCAGGTGTCGCTGGTGCTCGACGACGTGCAGGAGGTGGGCCCCGGCAGCGAGGGGGCCCGGCTGCTCGCCGCGGTCGTGGCCGGGCTGCCGGCCAACGGCCACCTGGTGCTGGGCGGCCGGGGCGCACCCCCGGTGGCACTCGCCCGCCTGGAGGTCGAGGGCCGGGTCGCCCGGCTCGACGACGCCGACCTGACCTTCGACGAGGGCGAGGTCGGCGACTTCGCCGCCCTGCGCCACGTCCCGGCCACCCAGGTGGCGGGCAGCGCCGGCTGGCCGGCCATGGCCGAGCTGTCGGCCAGCGCCCCCGCCGGCGTGGCCGCCGCCTACGTCGGCGAGGAGGTGCTGGCCGGGCTGGCCCCGCCGCGGCGCCGGGCGCTGGCCCTGCTGGCCCACCTCGGGCCGTTCGACGACGAGCTGGCCACCCGGGTGCTCGAGGTGGGCCCGGGCGACGTCGACCGGCTGGTCGCCGGCCTGCCGCTGGTGAGCGCGGTCCCCGGGGGCGAGCGGGCCCTGCACCACCTGTGGCGCACCCTGCTGGCCGGCGAGGTGGCACCCGACGAGGTGGCCCGGCTCCGGCGGCGGGCGGCGGCGCTCGTCCGGCGCCGGGGCGAGCCGGCGGCCGCGGTCCGCCTGCTGCTCGACGTGGACGCCCGGCCCGACGACGACGCCGACGACGAGCTGGCGGCGGCGATCGTCGACGCCCTCGGTGCGGTCCACCCCCCGGTGCCGCCCGACGTGCTGGCGGACTGGCTGGCCCGCCTGCCCCCCGCGGTGCGGTCCCACCCGAGCGGGCGGCTGCTGGCCGCGGTGGTCACCGTCGAGGCCGACCCCGAGGCGGCCCGCCTGCGGCTGGAGGACGCGGCCGCCGCCTTCCGCGACCGGGCCGACGACCTGGGCGAGCTGGCCTGCCTGGTGCAGCTGGGCCAGATCGCCTGGTGGTCCGAGGAGGTCGAGCGGCTGGTGCCCGTGGCGGCCCGGCTGTTCGCCCTGGAGGCCGACGGGTGCGCGGAGGCCGCGCCGCTCGCCTGCCTGGCCCGGGCCATCATCCTCGACGTCGGCAACGACAGCCGGGGCGTGCTGGCCGAGCTGGACCGGATCCCGCCCGACGCCCTCAACGACGTGTGGCGCGGCGCGATCACCTGGTTCCGGTCGGTGTCGCTGATGCACCTCGGCGACGCCCGGGCCGCGCTCGACGCCGCCGAGGCGGCGCTCGGCTTCGCAGGGCCGCTGCACCTGGCGGTGACCGAGGGCGCCCGCATCCAGGCCCAGTGGTTCCTCGGGCGGGGGCCCGAGGTGCGGGCCGCCTTCCCCGCGGCGGTCGAGGGCATGGCCGCCGCCGGCTACCGCAACTACACCGCCCTGGCCGCGGCCCAGTGCGCCATCGTCCACGCCCACCACGGCGAGGCCGACCGGGCGGCCGGGTTCCTGGCCCAGGCCCGGGCGGTGGCGGCGTCGCCCGACGCCCCGCTGGTCGACACCACGCTGGCCCTGGCCGGGGCGGCGGTGGCGGTGGCCGCGGGCGACGAGGCGGGCGCGGCCGCGGCGATCGCCGGCGCCCTGGACCGCCACCCGCTCGGCCAGGGTCACTCGGCCGCGCCCCAGCAGCGGTGCCTGGCGCTGATCTACGTGCTGGTGCCGGCCAGCCGCCCGGCCTGGGACGCGGCCGAGCTGGGCCCGGCGTTCGTCGTGGCCCGCGACCTGGCCCGGGCGGTCGTGGCCGCCCGCGACCGGGGCCGCCTGGCGGCCGAGGCGCCGCCGCTGCCCGACCCGGCGGTGGCGACGGTCCACCTGCCGGCCGCCTGGGCGGCCGAGGTGGGCCTGGCCGCGGTGGCCGCCGGCCGCGACGACGAGGGCTGGACGCTGCTCGGCCACGACTGGCCGACGCTGCGGCCGCCCGTCGCCACCCTGGCCGGCGGCCCCGACCGGGGCCGGCTGCGGTCCCCCGCCCGGACCGCGCTGCGGCGCCTGGCCGTCCCGCCCGCGGGGCGCCTGGAGCTGCGCCTGCTGGGCCCGGTCGAGCTGTGGCGGGACGGGGCGCCGGTCACCGCCCCCGACTGGCGCCGGGAGCGGGTGCGGCTGCTGCTCGCCTACCTGGCCCTGCACGGCTCGGCCAGCCGGGAGCGGCTGGGCGACGACCTGTGGCCGAGCCTCGACGCCGAGGCCCAGTCCCGGAACCTGCGGGTCACGCTCACCTACCTGCTGCGGGTGCTGGAGCCCGAGCGGGCGTCCCGGGCGGCGTCGTTCTTCGTCCACCAGGAGGGCGACCGGCTCACCCTGCGGGCGGGCGACCGGCTGGCGGTCGACCTGTGGGCCTTCGACGACCACGAGCGGCGGGCCGCCGACGCCAACGAGCGGGGGGTGCCGGGGGCGGTCCTCGACCATGCGCTGCGGGCGGTCGAGCTGTGGCGGGGCGAGGCCACCGAGCTGGTGTCCCAGCCCTGGGCGCTGGCCCCGCTGGAGCAGCGCCGCCAGCGGTTCGCGGCGCTGGCCACCCGGGCCGGCGAGCTGCTGCTGGCCCAGGGCAACCCCGAGAGCGCCCAGGCGCTGGCCGAGCGGGCCCTGACCGCCGACCCGTGGATGGAGGCCCCCCACCGCCTGGTGGTGGCGGCCAACCACGCCCGCGGCGACGACCTGGCGGCCCGGCGGGCCCTGGCCCGCTACCGCGACGCCATCCACGAGATCGGCCTCAGCCCCGACGAGGCCACGCTGATGGTCGCCCGCCTGCTGGACGAGGGCCCCGCCTGATGCGAGGGCGGCTCCCGGCTTGAGGCTGCACCGACAGGCGCAGCCGCGGCCCGAGCCGCCCGCTGCCAACCAGCAAGAACGGGAACAGGCCCGACGGCTCCCGGCTTAAGGCTGCACCGACAGGCGCACCCGCGGCCCAAGCCGCCCGCTGCCAACCAGCACGAACGGAAACAGGCCCGACGGCTCCCGGCTTGAGGCTGCACCGATCGGCGCAGCCGCGGCCCGAGCGGCCCGCTGCCAAGCAGCACGAACGGAAACAGGCCCGACGGCTCCCGGCTTGAGACTGCACCGACAGGCGCAACCGCGGCCCAAGCCGCCCGCTGCCAACCAGCACGAACGGAAACAGGCCCGACGGCTCCCGGCTTGAGGCTGCACCGATCGGCGCAGCCGCGGCCCGAGCGGCCCGCTGCCAAGCAGCACGAACGGAAACAGGCCC
>DATFRN010000174.1:0-5578 GCA_035263165.1 Acidimicrobiales bacterium
CGCGACCTGGCGACCGAGCGGATCCTGGCCGTGACCACGGCGGCGCACCACCTGTGCGCTGACCGGGCCCGGGCCGAGGAGCGCCCGCCGGCGCAGGCGTCGCCGGTCCGGCCGCGCCTGCCGTTCGAGACCTGGCGCGCCAACCTGCTGGACATGGCCATCGCCGCCATGACCGCCCCCGCTACCCCGGGGTGACCGGCGGCTAGTGCCCGGCGGGCGCGAGCGCCGCGGCGATGGCGTCGAGCTGGTCGGTGGTGAGCTCGCCGGTGGTGCGCTGGACGACCTTGCCGGCGCCGTCCACGGCGACGAAGTACGGGTAGGCGGACAGGCCGGCCGCCGTGGCGCCGGTGCCGTCGGCGTCGACGAGGACCGGGGCGGTCCATCCCACGCTGGCCAGCCACTGGTCGGGCGGGTAGTTCGGCGCCTGGGGGTCGATGGCGGTCGAGACGGTCAGGAGGCGGACGCCCGCCGGCAGGCCGCCGTCGTCCACCCAGCGCTGCACGACCGGGACCTCGCGCTGGCAGTGCGGGCACCAGTGGGCCACGAAGAGGACCATCGCCGGCCCGTCGCCGGCGGATATCGTCATCGGCTTGCCCTGCTGGTCGACGCCCTCGAGCGTCGGGAACGTCATGCCGACGGCGGGGTCGGGGCCGCTGTCGGCCAGCTGGGGGAGGGGGGTGCCGGAGGCGACGACGGTGCCGGTGGTGGCGGGGTCGGCGCCGGTGCCGCCGGTGCTGCCGGTCGTCGTGTCGTCGCCACCGCCGCCGATGGTCAGGGCGATGGCCAGTGCGATCAGGACCACCACGACGACGCCCACGGCGATCAGGATCGGGGCGCGGGAGCGGTGGCGGCGGGGTCGGTGAGAGAGCGTGGTCATGGGGTCTCCCGGGGGATGGCGAGGAGGAGTCCGATGGCGGCGAAGCCCGAGAGCGCCATCGCGGGGATCGTCAGGTAGCCGAACTTCTCCACCCAGATGATCGAGCAGGGGTTGAGGGGGTCACAGGCCCCGGACTCGAGGGAGGGGAAGCGCTCGACGAGGATGTGCCACGTCGAGAGGGAGGCCCCGACGAGAACCAGGGGCAGCGCGTACCAGCGTACGGAGCGATCCCGGCGACCGGCGGCGATGGCGAGGATCGGGGCCAGGGGATACATGCAGATCCGCTGGTACCAGCACAGCCGGCAGGGCGGGAAGTGGGCGACCTCGGAGTAGTAGAGGCTGCCGAGCGTGGCGACGATGGCCACCGCGGCGGCCAGCGTCAGCGCGACCGGCTCGACCGACGCCAGCGCGTCCCGGGCCCACCCGGTGGCCGGCCGGATCAGCCGGACGAGCAGGCACACGGCCAGCGCGACCGCCCCGACCTCGGCCACGACGGCGAGCAGGGCCAGGAAGGTGCTGACCTGGTCGGTGGTCACGGGCGCCGCCGGCGCGCGGCGACCGCCGGCGCTCCGCTGGGTGGGGGAGCCATGGGGGATCGTCTCGTGCGGGCCGGCGATCGGGTCCCGCCGGCGCGCACCGTCAGCGTAGGGCCGTGACGGTGTTTCGTGGCGGCGTCGAACTCGGGCACTGACAACCTCCCACGGGCATCGTGACCGGCCGCCGGGGTGCGCCCGTAGGGCCGATGGACCCGACATCGCCGGGCATTCGGTCCGCGGCCCGCCCTTCGGGACCTTCGGCCCTGGGCCGGGTGGGGGCCGGCGCCGCAGGATGCGGGGGTGACACCGCGAGAGGTCGGGTGATGCTGGTCGTCGTGGCGGTCGGGCTCGATGTCGTGGCCCCGGCCGGAGAGGCGGCCGGCACGCTGGCCGCGCTCGCCGCCGAGCACCACCTGGTGCTGGCCTGCGGCTGGGGGTCGCACGCCGGCGTGCCGTCGCTCGACGACGTCGCGGGCGGCGGGGTGCCGACGTACCCCCTGGACGTGCTGGACACCGAGGCGGAGCGCTCGGCGGCCGACCGGTTCGAGCGGGCCGTGGCCCGCCGGCTGCCGCCCGACCGGCTGGCGACGGTGGTCGGCCGGACCGTGGTCGACGCCGGCGACCCCGCCTTCGCCCGCCCGCGGACGCCGGTCGGTCCGCTGTTCGACTTCCCGGAGGCCGAGCGCCTGGCCCGGGCCCACGGCTGGGCGACCGGGCCCGACGGCGGCGGAGTCGGCTGGCGCCGCGTCGTCGCCTCGCCCCGGCCGCGGGCGATCGCCGAGCTGTCCACGTTCCGGATCCTGGTCGACGCGGGCGTGACCGTCCTGTGGCCGGTCCATGCCGCGCTCCCGGTGGTGCGGACCCCGGCGGGCCCCCTCCGCGGGGTCCAGGCCGTCGTGGACGCCGACCTGGCGGCCGCCCGCCTGGCCTGCGACCTCGACGCCGACGCCCTGCTGCTCCTCGCCGGCGAGGGCCCGGCCGGGGACACGCCCGGCACCCGGGCGGCGCGCGCGGAGGCCGTGCGCGGCTTCGTCGCCGGCGGTGGCTGGCTCGGCGCCGTCACCCCCCTGGCGGACGCGGCGTCCGCCCTGCGCGGCGGCCCCGCGACGACGCCATCGACCGCCTGGGCGCCGCCGCCGGCCGGTCAGGCGTTGATGACGAGGACGGCCGCCACCAGCACGACGGCCACGACGAGGATCAGCACGGTGGTCCACAGCACCAGCGGCTCCTCGGGGTCGACGGGCCGGTCGTCCTCGGGGGCCGGCGACGGGCGGTGGTCCTGGTGGGTGGGGAGCATCGGTCCTCCTCCCCGGTCGGCGGGTGACACCACGAGCGTGCGCTTGGGCGATGGGCCGGACCAGGGTCCTTCGGCCTAGCTCGATCCGCGGCCGAACGCCCACGCCACCATCCGCGGGAACTCGCCCCGCCACAGCGCCGGGCCGTGCGACGCGTCCCGCTCGCTCATACGACGTCCGCACCGGCGACCCGCAGTGCGTCCGCCCAGCGGGTGGCGTTGTGGCGAGTACTCCTGGATCCCCCGGCCGTCGCCGGCGAACACGACGGCCTCGATCCTCGGGCCTCACAGGTTGACACGCGGGCTGAACATCGCCGGGGGCGGGCAAACATGGCGTCGTGCGCGGGTCGATGACGACGTTGGGGAGTGGCCGCCGCGTGCGGCTGGGGGCGGCGGCGCGCCGGGTCCTGGCCCGGGCGCAGGGCGATGCGGCGGACGCGGCCGCGGTGCTGGGCCTCGTGGACGAACGGCGGCAGGAGGCCCGCGCCGCGTACGAGGCCGCCCGGGCGGAGGCGGTGGGGGACGAGCTGGCCCGGCTGCCGGTGTCCCGGCTGCGGGAGATGACGACGGACCAGGTGCGGCTGGGCCCGCTGGAGGCGGTGGGCTTCACCACCGTGGCCTCGCTGGTCAACGAGCGGGTCGGCCGCCTCCAGGCCATCGGCGGGGTCGGGCCCGACACCGCCGCCCAGGTCGTCGGGGCGACCTACCGGCTCCGGCGGGATCTGGAGCGCAGCGTCCGGGTCCGGTTCGACCTGGACCGGCGCCCGGAGACCCAGACCCGGCTGCTGGCCTGCCTGCGCCACGTCGAGGAGGCCGAGCTGGCGACCGCCCCGGTGGGGGACGAGCTGGCCGACCTCGCCGGACGCGTCGGGCCGCTGCTGCCACCGGCGTCGCCGGCCGGCGGGCGCCTGCGGATGCTCCTGGCCGGGCGGACGAGACGCCGGCAGGCCCGGGCGGCGCTCGCCGAGCTCCACGGGATCCTGGCCGCCTCCGGGATCGACCGCGCCGACCCCCGCTGGCGCCGGGCGCTCGGCCTGCGTTCCGGCGGGCCGGAGATCGAGGGCGAGATCGAGGGCGAGGTCGAGGGCGAGGTCGAGGGCGCGATCTGGGACGACTACCGGGCCCGGGCCGTCGCCTACAACGGCCTGCTCGCCGGCATCGCCAGCCGGGACGGCGACCCCGAGGCCGTGCACGGGCACATCCCGGCGGAGATCGCCGCGCGCATCGACACCCACGGGCTCGACACGTCGCTGCTGGACGTGTCGCTCCGGGGTTACCAGGCGTTCGGCGCCCGCTTCGCCCTGGCCCAGGGCCGGGCGATCCTCGGCGACGAGATGGGCCTGGGCAAGACGATCGAGGCCCTGGCCGCCATCGGCCACCTCCACGCCGGGGGCGCCACCCACTCCCTGGTCGTCTGCCCGGCCAGCGTGCTGGCCAACTGGGCCCACGAGGTCGAGCAGCACAGCCGCCTGCGGGCGTTCCGCCTCCACGGCGCCGACCGACGGCGCAACCTCCGGTCCTGGGTGGTCGGCGGCGGCGTCGGCGTCGTGACCTACGACTCGCTGCGGCACCTCGTCATCCCCGACGAGGTGCCGGTGGCGCTCCTCGTGGCCGACGAGGCCCACTACGTGAAGAACCCGGCGGCCAAGCGCACCCAGGCGACGCTGCGTCACATCGCGGCCGTCGAGCGGGTGCTCCTGCTGACCGGCACCCCGGTGGAGAACCGGCTCGGGGAGTTCCGCAACCTGGTCGGCCACATCCGGCCCGACCTGGCGGGGAGGATGGAGCCGGGATCCGGGCTGGTGGGGACCGACGCCTTCCGATCGGCGGTGGCCGACGTCTACCTGCGCCGCAACCAGGCCGACGTGCTGGACGAGCTGCCGCCCCGGATCGACAACGACGACTGGGTCGAGCTCACGCAGGCCGACCGGCGCGCCTACGCCAGGGCCGTGGCGTCGGGGAACTTCATGGCCATGCGCCGGGCCGCGTTCGAGGCCGCCGCCGTCGGGCAGAGCGCCAAGCTGCACCGGCTGGTGGAGATCGTCGACGAGGCCGCCGGGAACGGCTGGAAGACCGTGGTGTTCTCGTCGTTCCTGGACGTGCTCCGGGCGGCGGACCACGCCCTCGGCGCCCGGTCCGCCGGCCTGCTCACCGGCCGCCTGGACCCGGCCTCCCGCCAGCGGCTGATCGACGAGTTCTCGGCGTCCTCCGAGCCGCTGGTCCTGATGAGCCAGATCCAGGCCGGCGGCGTGGGCCTGAACATCCAGGCGGCGTCGGTGGTCGTGATCACCGAGCCCCAGTGGAAGCCGTCGATCGAGGACCAGGCCGTCGCCCGGCTCCACCGCCTGGGCCAGCTCCGGCCGGTCCACGTCCACCGGCTCCTCGCCGAGGGCGGCGTGGACCAGCGGATGCGGGAGATCCTCGACGCCAAGCGCCGGCTGTTCGACGAGTACGTGCGGATGAGCGACCTCAAGGACGCCAGCCCCCACGCGACCGACGTGTCCGCCCTCGCCGCCGCACCGCAGGCCGAGGCCGGGCGGCGGATCGTCGAGCTCGAGCGCCGCCGCCTCGGGCTCGCCGCCGACGGCGGCGCCGGACCGGCGGGTTGACCTCGGCGACCGGCCCGCCCGCCGGCGTGTCAACCGATGGGGCCCCGTCGGCGTCGATGGGGCAGGACAGACCAGAGGAGGTCGCACGATGCGACGATTGTTCGTGTTGACGGCCGCGGTCCTGGCGGCGGTGGGTGTCATGGTGCCAGCCCCGTCGGCCGGGGCGGCGGCGCCCTATTGCGGCATCAGGTGGGGGTCGCTCGAGAAGGCGAGCTCACCGATGTCGTCGGCGGCGCTCACCGACATCCGGGCCGGCCGGCAC
>DATFRN010000175.1:0-3835 GCA_035263165.1 Acidimicrobiales bacterium
GTCACCGCCCTGGCCGCGGCGTTCTCGATCATGGTGGCGCTGCACTCGGGCGTGGGCCAGGTGGTGGACGTGACGCTGCTGGAGTCGCTGCTCCAGTGCATGGGCCCCCTGGCGGCGGCGTTCGGGATGACCGGCTTCCTCCAGCAGCGCAACGGATCGAGCCTGCCCTACTCCGTCCCCCGCGGGACCTGGCGGTGCGGCGACGGGCAGTGGGTGGCGATCTCCGCCTCGGCCGAGTCGGTGGGCCGGCGGGTGATGGAGCTGGTCGGGCTCGGCGGCCGGGACGACCTGGACTCGTTCGGCGGGCGCATCGCCGCCCGCGACGACATCGACGCCCACATCGCCGCCTTCTGCGCCGCCCGGACGGTGGAGGAGGTGGTGGCGGAGTTCGACGCCGCCCACGCCGCCGCCGCGCCGATCTACGACATGGCCGACGTGTTCGCCGACCCCCAGGTCGCCGCCCGCGACGCCATCGTCGAGGCCGACGGCGTGCCGATGCAGGGCCTGCTGGCCCGGTTCTCGGCCACGCCGGGCGCGGTCCGCTGGGCCGGCCGCCCGATGGGCGCCGACGACCCGCCGGCCTGGCAGCCCCGGCCGCAGCCGGGTTCCTGACCGCCGGCCCGACGGCCCCGACCGGCCCCGACCGGCCGCCGATCACCGAGCGTTCACCTGCGCGTCGGGTGGGAATCGCCGAACCTGTCGCCGAGTGTCACACCCCCGGCGTACCGTCTCGTCCATGCGCCTGCGCTCCGTCGTCGCCGCCACCCTCACCGTCGCCCTCGCCCTGCCGGCCGTCGTCCTCGGCTCCGGCGCCGCCCCGGCGGGGGCGGCCGTCCCCACCGACCTGTTCTTCTCCGAGTACATCGAGGGCTCGGGGTTCAACAAGGCGGTCGAGATCTTCAACGGCACCGGCGCGCCCGTCGACCTGGCCGCCGGCGGCTACACGCTCGAGCTCTACAGCAACGGCGCCGCCACCGCCTCCCAGACCGTCGCGCTCACCGGCACGGTCGCCGACGGCGACGTGTTCGTCGTGGCCCGGGCCGACACCGGCGTCGACCCCACCATCGTCGCCCAGGCCGACCAGCTGGCCCCGGCGGTCGTCAACTGGAACGGCGACGACGCCGTGGTGCTGCGCAAGGCGGGGGCGCCGGTCGACGTCATCGGCCAGATCGGCGTCGACCCCGGCACGCAGTGGGGCACGGGCCTCACCAGCACCCTCGACCACACGCTGCGCCGGCTGCCGACCGTCTCGGCCGGCGACCCCGACGGGAGCGACCCGTTCGACCCCGCGGCCGAGTGGGAGGGCTTCCCGCAGAACACGGTCGACGGCCTCGGCGCCCACACCTTCGACCCGGGCACCGGCAACCAGGCGGTCACCGTGACCTGCGGCGGCCCGCTCGCCACCGTGGCCGGCACCGCCGCCAGCCGGGTGGTCACCGCCACCGATCCCGACGGCACCGTGGTCGACGTCGACGTCACCGGCGTGTCGCCGGCGCCGGCCGCCGGCTCGATCACCCGCACGGCCGTCGCCCCGGCCGACGCGGTCGGCGGCACCGCCTCGGCCACGGTCACCGTCTCGGCCGACGTGCCCGCGGGCAGCTACGCGGTGACCGTCACGGCCACCAACGACGACGGCACGCCCCAGACCGCCGTGTGCACGCTGTCGGTGGCCGTCCAGGGCGTGCGCACCATCGGCGAGGTGCAGGGCCCGGTGACCGACACCACCGACGGCGCCGCCTTCGAGTCGCCGCTCGCAGGCCAGCAGGTGATCGTGCGGGGCGTGGTCACCCAGAAGACCGTCGCCCGCACCTCGTCGGGCGGCATCCAGAACGGCTTCTTCCTCCAGAACACGCCGGCCACCGCCGACGACGACCCCACGACGTCCGACGGCGTGTTCGTCTTCCTCGGCGGGTTCACCACGCTGCTGCGGGCCGACGGCGGCCCCGCCTACCTGCCGGCGGTCGGCGACGAGCTGGTGCTGCGGGCCACGGTCAGCGAGTTCTTCGCCCTGACCGAGCTCACCAGCCCCCGGCTGCTGTCGGTGGCCGGCACCGGGCTCGACCCCGACACCGCGGTCACGGTCACCGAGGCCGACCCGCCCGCGGTGCTGGCCGACGCCAACCGCTACTGGGAGCGTCACGAGGGCGAGCGCCTGCGCATCCCGGCCGGGGCGATCGCCACCAGCGGGCGCGACGTGTTCCCCGGCACCGCCGACAGCGAGGTGTGGGTCATCCGGCCCGACGACCCGCTGGCCCAGCGCAGCGACCCCTACGCCCGCCGGGTGTTCCGCGACCCGCACCCGCTCGACAACCAACCCGACCCGCTGTTCGACGACGGCAACGGCAACCGGATCATGATGGCGTCACTCGGGGTCAAGGCGACCAGCGGCGACTCGACCACGCTGCTGCCGCCCGTGCGGGTGCTGTCCACGCTCGACCACGACGCGGTGGGCGGCCTCTACTTCAGCTTCGAGAAGTACGGCATCCAGGTCGAGTCGGCCGGCTTCACGCCCGGGCCCGACCCGTCGCTCAACGCCCCGCCCGAGGCTGCGGACCGCCGCAACGAGGTGGCGGTGGCGACGTTCAACGTCGAGAACCTGTACGACTTCCGCGACGACCCCACCGACGGCTGCGACTTCACCGGCAACAGCGGGTGCCCGGGCGTGTCGCCGCCGTTCGACTACGTGCCGGCCAGCCAGGCCGCCTACGACGAGCGCCGGCAGAACATCGCGTCGGAGATCGCCAACGACCTGCACTCGCCCGACATCATCCTCGTGCAGGAGGCCGAGGACCAGGACATCTGCTCGGTCTCCGGCGGGGCGCTGGTGTGCGGCGGGGCCGAGGCCGGCGACGGCAAGCCCGACACGCTCCAGGAGCTGGCGCTCGACGTGGCCGCCGCCGGCGGCGGCACCTACGACGCCGCGTTCGACCGCAACGGCGCCGACGACCGGGGCATCGTGGCGGCGCTGCTGTTCCGGCCCGACCGGGTGACGCTGGCGCCGGCCACCGCCGACGACCCGGTGCTGGGCTCGTCGCCCGCCGTCGACTACCGGGCGCCGGGGCTGGCCTACAACAGCGACGTCTCCAACCCCAAGGCGCTCAACGCCGTGCTGCCGGCCGACGTCGACCGCTCGACCGGCACCGACGGCGACAACGTCT
Organism: Acidimicrobiales bacterium; assembly: GCA_035263165.1. Lineage (GTDB taxonomy): Bacteria > Actinomycetota > Acidimicrobiia > Acidimicrobiales > VFJN01 > ZC4RG19. The sequence goes on from DATFRN010000175.1 coordinate 3,159, forward strand.
TCACCCGGGCGCCCCAGGTGGCGCACTTCAAGGTGGCGGCGTCGCCGGGCGGCAGCGAGGCCTACGACCTGTGGGCGATCAGCAACCACTTCTCGTCCGGGCCCGACGGCCGGGTCGGCCAGCGCACCGAGCAGGCGGCCTACGCGGCCGCCATCGCCTCGGCCATCTCGGCGGCCGACCCCGACGCCCGGGTGGTCGTGGGCGGCGACCTCAACGTCTACCCCCGCCCCGACGACCCCTTCGCTCCCGGCGACCCGCTGTTCCCGTCCGACCAGCTGCGCGCGCTGTACCGGGCGGGGCTGTCCAACCTGTGGGACGACCTGGTGGCCGACGTGCCGGCGTCCGCCTACTCCTACACGTTCCAGGGGCAGGCGCAGACGCTCGACAACCTGTTCGTGAACGGCCCGCTCCACGACGACCTGGTCCAGGTGCGGGCGGCGCACGTCAACGCCGGGTGGCCCGCCGACTTCAGCGGCGACGGGCCCCGCGGGCTGTCCGACCACGACCCGCAGGTGGCGCGGTTCTCCAGCCGGGCCGACCTGTCGGTGGCCGACACGTCGGTGGTCGAGGGCAACAGCGGGCGGCGCAACGCCACGTTCCACGTGACGCTGAGCCGGCCGCTGGGCGTCGGCACCACCGTGTGCCTGGTGCCGTTCGGCATCACGGCGCTGCCGGTG
>DATFRN010000176.1:0-33371 GCA_035263165.1 Acidimicrobiales bacterium
GGAAGGACTCGACAACGACGGGGCGGTGCGCGCCAGCGTGATCCGCGGCGACTTCCCGCCGGCCTGGGTCGCCTACGTGCGGCCGGGCGGTGGGCGGCCCATCGAGCGTGTCGGTGGCGACTGGCCCACCCGCCGCCGTGCCTCCGCCGCCGCCGAGGCGGCGCTCGACGATCAGCCGCCCTCCCCGGGCACGACGCGGTAGGCGTCGTGCACGACCACGGCCCTGCCGTTCAGCGTCGACTGCCCGCACGATGGGTGCCACTGGTAGTACATTGCGAGCGGCGGCACGTGAGTTGGGGATGCCGGGGCAGCAAGGAGTCACCAGATGAACCGGGCCATGGGTTTCGGGGTCCTGACAGGGACGATGATGGGCACCACCGTCATCGCCGCCGGCCCTGCATCGGCGCACGTTCTCACCCAGTTGCTCTCCTCGCAGGCTTCCGTCTCAATCATCTCCGACCACACCGTGATGCAGGTCGCTGATTCAAGCTGCTACGACGGCCTCGTCGTGGTCGGCCAGTACAAGGTCGATCCTGGCGGGGGCCGGCCGGTGGCCACCAGGACCCTCGCGGTGCCGGAGCCGTCGCCGTGCGTGGCAGGGGCCGTCTCCGTCGACTACATGAACGTTGAAGCAGGGGCCTACGCCTTCAGGAAGTGCATGTACGACGGCAGCAACTTCGCATGCCACGACTGGCAGGCGATCACGTGATCGACGCGCTCCCCACATGGCCCATCCAGGCCGGCACGCTGTGAGCCTCGGCAACTGATCGCCCGCTAGCTGGTGTGGTGCGCAGGTGTCAGATGCTCGCCCGTGCTCGCGGCGAGCACTGATCCGACGGCTTGTCCCGGGCGCCCGGTCCTCGGCATCGTGAGGACGGAACCCCTCACCCCCGAGCCGCCGCGCAGCTAGTTCGTCGTCATTGAACAGGTCCGACCGGGCCGCAGGACCGCGGTACGACCACCGATCATGGCCGGAAACGGCCTCTGATCTGCGTAAACGACTCAGCCGCCCTTGCCGGGGACGATGCGGTAGGCGTCGTAGACCGAGTCGATGCCGCGGATCGTCGAGAGCAGCGACTCGAGGTGGGACGGGTCGCCCAGCTCCATGTCGAAGCGCATCTTCGACACCCGATCGGACCCCGTCTGGGTCGTGCAGGTGAGGATGTTGACGTGGTGGTCGGCGAACGCCGCCGTCACGTCCCGCAGGAGGCGGGCCCGGTCGAGCGCCTTGACCTCGATCGAGGCGATGAACACCCCGCCCGGCTCCAGGTCCCACTCGACGTCGATCAGCCGGTCCGCCTGGCCCTCGGCCAGCGACACGGCGTTGGCGCAGTCGGCCCGGTGCACCGACACGCCCCGGCCCCGGGTCACGAACCCGATGATCTCGTCGCCCGGCACCGGCGTGCAGCACCGGGAGAGGCGCACGAACACGTCGTCGAGCCCCTCGACGTGCACCCCCGCCGGCCCTCGCGACGGGCGCGACCGCCGGGGCTCGCGGATGGTCGTCGGCAGCGTCTGCTCGGCCCGCGGGTTCATCTCCCGCAGCGCCTTCGACACCCGGGCGGCGGCGGCCTTGGCCGACACGTGGTTCTCGCCGATCGCCGCGTACAGGGCGTCGAGGTCCGCGTAGTTCATCTCCCGGGCCGTGTCGGCCAGGGTGTTGCCCGCCTGCAGCTTCTGGACCGGCAGGCCTTCGCGCCGCAGCGCCTTGACCAGCTCCTCCCGGCCCTGCTCGATGGCGTCCTCCCGCCGCTCCCGGGAGAACCACTGCCGGATCTTCGACGCCGCCCGGGGCGTGGCCACGATCTGCAGCCAGTCCCGCGACGGGCCGGCCCCCTCGACCTTGGACGTGAAGATCTCGATCGTGTCGCCCGACGACAGCGTCGAGTCGAGCGGCACCAGCCGTCCGTTGACCCGGGCGCCGATGCAGGCATGCCCGACCTCGGTGTGGATGGCGTAGGCGAAGTCGATCGGTGTGGCGTCGACCGGCAGCGTCACCACCTTGCCCTTGGGTGTGAACACGAAGACCTCGTCCTGCTCGAGGTCGATCTTGAGCCGCTGCATGAACTCGTCGGGGTCGCTGGTCTCGGACTGCCAGTCGACGATCCGGTTGAGCCAGGGCAGGTCGCCGGCGTTGGGGTCGCGGTCCTTGTAGGCCCAGTGGGCGGCCACGCCCTGCTCGGCCCGGGCGTGCATCTCCCAGGTGCGGATCTGCACCTCCAGCGGCTTGCCCTGGGGCCCGATCACGGTCGTGTGCAGCGACTGGTACAGGTTGAACTTGGGCATGGCGATGTAGTCCTTGAACCGGCCCTGCACCGGCTTCCACGTGGCGTGGATCGACCCCAGCGCCGCGTAGCAGTCCTTGACCGAGTCGACGACGACCCGCATGCCCACCAGGTCGAAGATGTCGTCGAACTCCCGCCCCTTGACCACCATCTTCTCGTAGATGGAGTAGAGGTGCTTGGGCCGGCCGGTCACGTCGGCCGTGATGCGCAGCTCGGCCAGGCGCAGGCGGACCTCCTCCAGCACCTGGGTGAGGTAGATGTCCCGCTCGGGCGTGCGCACCGAGACCATGTGGTCGATCTCGGCGTAGCGCTTCGGGTGGAGGGCGGCGAAGGCCAGGTCCTCGAGCTGGGTCTTCACGTCCTGCATGCCGAGGCGGTGGGACAGCGGGGCGTAGATGTCGAGGGTCTCCCGGGCGATGCGGTCCTGCTTCCAGGCCGGCATGGCCGCGATGGTCCGCATGTTGTGCAGGCGGTCGGCCAGCTTGATGATCAGGACCCGCAGGTCGCGGGCCATGGCCACCAGCATCTTGCGCATGGTGGCGGCCTGCTGGGCCTCCTTGGAGTTGAACTGGACCCGGTCGAGCTTGGTCACGCCGTCGACGATGGCGGCGACGTCCGAGCCGAAGGTGCGCTCGATGTCGTCGAGCGTGGTGCCGGTGTCCTCGACCGTGTCGTGGAGCAGGGCGGCGGCCACGGTGACGTCGTCGAGCCCGAAGTCGGCCACGATGCGGGCCACGGCCAGGGGGTGCTCGACGAACGGCTCGCCCGAGTTGCGGGACTGGCCCCGGTGGGCGTCGGCCGAGCGGAGGTAGGCCCGGGTGATCAGGGCGGTCGGCGCCTTGGGGTGGCGGCGACGGAAGGCGTTCAGGAGGGGCGCGACCTCGTCCGCCGGCGGCTGCGCGTTGCGCCGCCAGGGCAGGACCCGGTCGACAGTGGGCACCTCCGGCCTCCTTCGTGACGGTCGATCTCAGACGGTGATCAGGCTGAGTATGTCGTGATCAGCCAGTTTCGCTCGCCCGTCGAGGAATCCCAACTCGATGACGAAGGCGCACCCGGCCACCCGGCCGCCCAGCCGCTCCACCAGCCGGACCGTCGCGGCCGCGGTCCCCCCGGTGGCGAGCACGTCGTCGATCACGGCCACGGCGTCGCCGGGCCGGAGGGCGTCCTCGTGGACCTCGAGCGAGTCGGTGCCGTACTCGAGCTGGTAGGTCTCGGAGACGGTGCGATAGGGCAGCTTGCCCGGCTTGCGCACGGGGACGAACCCGGCGCCCAGCTGGGCGGCCACGGCGGCGGCGAAGATGAAGCCGCGGGCCTCGATGCCGACCACCCGGTCGACCCCCAGGCCGCCGACGTGGGTCGCCAGGACGTCGATCGTGCGCCGGAACGCCTCGCCGTCGCCGAGCAGGGGCGTCAGATCCTTGAAGACGATGCCGGGCTGCGGGAAGTCCGGGATGTCACGCAGCCGCTCGGCCAGCCACGAGGGATCGGACGTCATGGCCGGCGACGATACCGGCGCCGGCGCCGGCCCTCGGCCATCCCGCCGCCGCGGGCCCCCGCACGCCCGGGCACCGCCACCCGCACGGCCGAGCCCGGCTCCGCCAGGGCGTGGGCGGGCGCCGTCCCGGCGCCTGCACGGGCCAGGCCACGGGACGGCGGTGACCGGCGCCACGGCGGGCGAGTCCGCACCAGATGCCCGGCCGCCCGAGGCCAGGGCAACGTGGGCCCCCAGGCGTCGGGACCGCCCGGCACCCCCGGCTGGGCGGTCGGCCACCGGCGGCCCTCGGTCTTCTTGCGGGGGGCGGGGTGGGATGGCACGGCCGCCCGAGGCCAGGGCAACGTGGGCCCACCCGGCGTCGGGAGCGCCCGGCACCCCGGGCTGGGCGATCGGCTAGCGGCGGCCCTTGGTCTTCTTGCGGGGGCGGGGTGGGATGGCGCGGCCCGAGGGGGACATCGTCGCTCCCTGGCGGGCCGAGCCGGCGCCCGCCGCCGTGCCGCCCTTGCCCGCCGTGGCGCCGGCGGGGACCGGGGTGCGGCCCGTGGGGGTCGTCGTCGGGCGGTGGGCGATCGTGGCCGCCACCACCTCGGCGTCACCGCCCCTGGCCTCGATGCGGCGGCGGAGGTCGCGGTAGCGGGGCTCCCGCTCCTTCAGCACCGCCAGCAGCGGCGAGGCGATGAAGATCGACGAGTACGCCCCCGAGAACAGGCCGATCAGCAGGGCGAGGGCGAACTCCTCCAACACCGAGGCACCCATGATCCACGAGCCCACGATCAGCAGCGACAGCACCGGCAGCAGGGCCGTCATCGTGGTGTTCAACGACCGCATCAGCGTCTGGTTCAGCGACACGTTGACCATGCCGCCGTAGCTGAGCCCGCCGGTCGACGAGACCAGGCGCGTGTTCTCGTCCACCTTGTCGAACACGACGATGCCGTCGTAGATCGAGTAGCCGAGGATGGTCAGCACCGCGATCACCGTCGCGGGGGTCACCTCCAGCCGGGTGACCGAGTACACCCCCACCGTGACGATCACGTCGTGGACCAGGGCCACCAGCGTCGGGATGGCCATCTTCAGCTCGAACCGGAACGCGATGTAGATCGTGACCAGGATCAGGAACACGATCAGCGCCCGGACGGCCTTCTTGCTGATCTCCTTGCCCCATGACGGGCCCACCTCGTCGCGGTCGACCGACGACGCCGACGTGCCGGCCATCTTGGCCAGCGACCGGGTCACCTGGTCGGCCGTCTTCTCGCCGACCGAGTCGGTCTCGATGCGCAGCCGGGGCCCGGCGTCGCCGCTGACCTCCTGGATGGTGGCGTCGGCGCCCAGGCCGAACTTGTCGAGGGTGCTGCGGGCGTCGGCCACCGAGGCGCCACCGGAGGGCACCTCCCAGACGGCGCCGCCCTTGAAGTCGATGCCCAGCTCCAGGCCCCGGGTGGCGAGCGAGATGAGGCTGACCGCCACCAGGATCAGCGAGATCGTGAACCACAGCTTGCGGCGGCCGACGAAGTCGATGTTGGTCTCGCCGTGGTAGAGCCGGGTCCAGATCGAGCTCTTGACCGTCGTGCGGGCCACCGGCGCGCCCGGGCGGCGGGCCTTGCCCCGCCCTCCGGCCGGCGTGGCGCCGGCATCGTCGGCCGAGGTCTCCCCGGTCGCGACGTCGGCGTCGCTGGGCTCGGGCACCACGGCGTCCTCGGGCGCCTCGGCCTCGGGCTCCACGGCCTCGGGCTCCACGGCGTCGGCCGGCGCCGCCTTGGCGGCCCCGTTGCCCTTGGCGCCGTTGCCCTTCGCCCCGTTGCCGCGCGGGCCGTTGCGGCCGCTGCGGTTGCTCATCGTCCCACCCCCGCGGTGACGACCGGGCGCTCGGCACCGGGCTGCACGGCGTCGGGCGACGCCAGGCCCCGGGCCACGCCGAGCACCGGCATGTCGGTGAAGACTCGGTTGCGCGACAGCAAGGTGACCGCCGGCCGGGTGAAGAACCAGGCCACGCACACGTCGAGGATCGTCGACAGGCCGAGGAAGAAGGCGAAGCCCCGCACCGACCCCACGGTCAGCCACCACAGCACGGCGGCGCCGATGAACGCCGACGTGTCGGCGGCCAGGATCGTGCGGTAGGCGCGCTTGAACGAGCGCTCGGCCGAGCTGCGCACCGAGCGCCCGGCCTTCACCTCGTCTTTGAGACGTTCGAAGAAAACGACATACGAGTCCACCGTCACGCCGATGGACACGATGATGCCGGTGACGCCGGCCAAGGTGAGGGCCAGGCCCTGTTGCACCCCCAACCAGGTCACGATCGAGTACATCAGCGAGCCCCACACGGTGAGGCCCACGATGACGACGATGCCGAGCGCCCGGTAGTAGAGCAGCATGTACAGCGCCACCAGGCCGAGGCCGACGAACCCGGCGATGATGCCGGCCCGCAGCGAGTCCTCGCCGAGCGACGCCGAGATCGTCTGCACGCTCTGGCGCTGGAGCTCGATCGGCAGCGAGCCGTAGCGCAGCACGAGGGCCAGGTTCTTGGCCTCACGCTCGCCGAACTTGCCGCTGATCTGGATCTGGTCCTTCTGGTAGCTCTGGTTGTTGATCGTCGGCGCCGACTGGACGACCGAGTCGAGCACGATGGCCAGTCGGCCCGACGGGCACACCTGCGGGTTGGGCGCCTGGGCGAAGCACTGGGCGGCGATGGAGTTGAACTTGTCGATGCCGTTCTTGCCGCCCCGCATCTCGAGCGAGACCTGCCAGCCCTGGTTGCCCAGCTCGGCCTGGGCCGTCTTGACGATGCGGCCGGTGGCCAGGGCCGGGCCCAGCTGCAACAGGTTGCCGTCCTTGTCCGGGAGGATGACGGTGGCGTCGGCCTTGTCGTCGTCCCGGGACGTGACCGGCACCGTGCCCTGCTCGGCCGGCGCCGTGGTGGTGGGCGACTTGGGGGCCGTCGTGGTGGGGGACTTCGGCGCCGTGGTGGTCGGGGTCTGGACCGCCGCCGCGCTCTCGCCCGGCACCAGGCCGCTGAACGCGCCCTCGGATGTCGACGTCGACTTGGGGGCCGTGGTCGTGGTGGCCCCGGACTTGGGGGCTGTGGTCGTGGTGGTCGACTTGCTCGGCTTGAGCCCGGTCAGGTCCTGGAGCACCGGACGGAAGCGCAGCTCGGCGGTCTGGCCGACCAGCTCGAGCGCCCGGTCGCGGTTCTTGACGCCCGGGAGCTGGACGACGATGTCCTGGCCCTGGCGGGTGATGTCGGGCTCGGCCACGCCGAGGGCGTCGACCCGGGACCGGATGATGTTGAGCGCCTGGTCGAGCTGGTCGCCGGTGGCCTTGCCGGTCGGGGCCAGCACCACGGACACCCCGCCCTGCAGGTCGAGGCCCAGCTGGGGGCTGTTCCCGGACAGCAACGTGACGGCCAGGCCGCCGTAGGCCAGCACCATGATGAAGATCAGCGGCAGGACGATGTTGCGTCGCATCAGGTCACACGTTCTTGCCCGTGGCGGTCGTGCCGTGGTCGTCGGGACCAGGGGCCGCATCGCCGGCCGGGGGGTCGGCCTCGGGGGCAGCGGGGTCGCCGCCGTCCGCCGGGGCGGGCTCGTCAAGGATGGCGTCGGTGTCGCCGGATTCCACCGCGGCCGGCTCGATCCGGCGCAGGACCGCCTGGCGGGCCACCCGCAGCTCGACGCCGGGGGCGACCTCGAGGGTCATCTCGTCGGGCCCGAGCTCGATCACCCGCCCGAAGATGCCGGCCGACAGCACCACCTCGTCGCCCTCCGCGAGGCTCCCCACCAGGGCCTGATGGGCACGGACGCGCCGCTGCTGGGGCAGGATGAACAGCAGCCACAGCAGCAGGAAGGTGACGGCGAGGACGATGAGCGGGCCCATGGTGGAAATCGCCCGGCTGCGCCGCGGCGCAGCCTCACGGGCGGCCGAACGAGGTTAGCCCCCGCCGGCACCGGTCTCCGCATCGGGCCGGGGCGTGCGACCCCGCTCGTCCCAGCGCTGCGCCACTTCGCTGCGTAGCGAGGCGAGCGCCCCGGCGGCGATGGCGGCCCGGATGCGGTCGACCAGGGCGAAGGTCCAGACCACGTTGTGCAGGGTGAGCAGCCGCAGCGCGGTCGGCTCGGCCACCACCAGCAGGTGGCGCAGGTAGGCCCGGGACCAGCGGGCGCACACCGCGCAACCGCAGCCGGGGTCGAGCGGGCCGGCATCGGTGGCGAACCGGCGGTTGCGCAGGTTGAGCCGCCCCTCCCCCGTCAGCAGCGTGCCGTGGCGGGCCAGCCGGGTCGGCAGGACGCAGTCGAACATGTCGATCCCCCGGGCCACGGCGTCGACGATGCCGAGCGGGTCGCCGAGGCCCATGAAGTAGCGGGGCCGGTCGTCGGGCAGCTCCGCCACCGCGGCCTCGAGGGCCGGGACCGTCGCCGCCCACTCCTCCCCCACCGACAGCCCGCCGACGGCGTAGCCCTCGAACCCGATCGCCACCGTCCGCTGGGCGCTCTCGACGCGGAGGTCGACCTCGGTGCCGCCCTGGACGATGCCGAACTGGTTGAGCTCGGGTCGCTCGGCGGCCAGGAAGGCCCTGCGGGCCCGGCCGGCCCACAGCGCGGTGCGGTCGACCGCGGCCCGGATCACCGGCGCCGGCGACGGCAGCGGCGGGCACACGTCCAGCACCATCTGGATGTCGCTGCCCAGCGCCAGCTGGACGTCGACGGCGCCCTCGGGGCTGAGGTGGTGGCGGCTGCCGTCGTAGGTGGAGGCGAAGGTGGCGCCCTCGTCGTCGACCTTGGGGCGCAGCGAGAAGACCTGGTAGCCGCCCGAGTCGGTCAGCACGTGGCCGGACCAGGCCGAGAACCCGTGCAGGCCCCCGAGGGCGGCCACCACGTCGGCGCCCGGCCGCAGCATCAGGTGGTAGGTGTTGCCCAGCACCACCTCGGCGCCCAGGTCCTCGAGGTCGGCCGACGACAGCGCCCGCACCGTCCCCCGGGTGCCGACCGGCATGAAGCACGGCGTGGCGAAGCTGCCCCGGGCGGTGGTCACCGTCCCGGTGCGGGCGTGGCCGTCGCGGGCGCCGACGGCGAACGAGAGGGTCACGCCGCCTCCGCCCGCCGCGTCAGCCACATGGCGTCGCCGAAGGAGAGGAACCGGTAGCCGCCACCCAGCGCCTCGCCGTACAGGTCCCGCCAGCGGTCGCCGACGAAGGCGTCCACCAGGACCAGCAGCGACGACCGGGGCAGGTGGAAGTTCGTCATCAGCACGTCGACCAGCCGCCAGCGCCAGGGCCGGTGGATGAACAGCTCGGTGCGGCCGGACAGCTCACCCGACAGCGCCGCCGACTCCAGCGCCCGCACGCTGGTCGTGCCGACGGCCACCACCCGCCGGCCGCCGGCCCGGGCCGCCCGGCAGGCGTCCAGCGTGGCCGGGGGGACCACGTAGCGCTCGGCGTGCATGTGGTGGTCCTCGACCTTCGGGGCGGCCATGGGTCGGAACGTGCCCATGCCCACGACCAGCTCGACCGGCACGACGGTGGCGCCGGCGTCCCGGCAGCGGTCGAGCACCGCCGGGGTCAGGTGGAGACCGGCCGTGGGTGCCGCCACCGACCCGGGGTGGTCGGCGAACACGGTCTGGTAGCGCTCGGGGTCGTCCAGCGGGGCGGTGATGTAGGGCGGCAGCGGGACCGCGCCGTGGCGGTCGAGCGCGTCCAGCTCGGCGCGCTCGCCGCCGCCCGCCACCCGCAGCTCGACCTCCCGGGTGCCGTCGCCGGGGCCGGGGCCGCCGACGTGGACGGCCAGGTCGGCGCCGGCCGCCAGCACGGTGCCCGGCGCCACCCGCCGGCTGGGGCGCACCAGCGCCTCCCAGGTGCCGACGGGCGTCCGCTCCAGCAGCAGCACCTCGACCTCGCCGCCGGTGGGCTTGCGCAGCCGCAGGCGGGCGGGCAGGACCCGGGTGGTGTTGACCACCATGACGTCGCCGGGGCGCACGAGGTCGGCCAGGTCGGCCACCGTGCGGTGCTCGACGCCGGCGGGCCCGTCGACCAGCAGGCGGGCCGCGTCGCGCGGCTCGGCCGGGTGCTGGGCGATGGCGTCGGGGGGCAGGTCGTAGTCGAAGTCGGCGAGATCCATGGGGGTCCGGGAACGCTAGTGCGTGGGGTCCCGTCGCTACAGTGGGCGCGGTGAACGGCGGACGAGGCAAGGTTGGGTAGTTGAGCGCGCCATCCCATGAGCACGCGCTGGCGAGCGTCATCATCCCTGCTCACGACGAGGAAGCGGTCATCGGCCGGCTGCTCGACGCGCTGGGCGAGGGGCTCGACGGCGCGCGCCTCGACGTCGTCGTGGCCTGCAACGGCTGCTCGGACGGCACGGCCGCCGTCGCCCGCGCCCGGGGCGTGCGGGTGGTGGAGATCGCCGAGGCGTCGAAGATCGCCGCCCTCGACGCCGGGGACGCCGCCGCCACCACCTTCCCCCGGCTGTACGTGGACGCCGACGTGGTGCTCACCGGCGGCGCGGTCGCCTCGGTGGTCCGGACCCTGGCGGCGCCCGGCGTGCACTACGCCTCGCCGCCGGGGGTGATGGACACGGCCGGGCGGCCGTGGGCGGTGCGGGCGTTCTTCGACCTGTGGGCGGCGGTGCCGACCGGCGACGACTCGCCCGTGGGGTCCGGGGTGTTCGCCTTCGACGAGGCCGGGCGGGGCCGGTTCGGGGCGTGGCCGCCGGTCGTGGCCGACGACCTGTTCGCCCGGGTCCTGTTCGCCCGGGAGGAGCGCCGGGTGGTGCCGACCGACCCGGTGGTGGTCGAGGCGCCCTGGACGGTGCGGGCGCTCGTGCGCCGGCGCACCCGGGTCTACGCCGGGAACATGGAGGTGGCCGCCCACCCCGAGCTCGGCCGGCTGCCCGGCCTGGCCGAACGGCGGGCGCCGTGGTGGCGGGCCGTGCAGGCCCACCCCCGGCTGGCGCTCGAGGCCGTGCCCTACCTGGCCGTGAACACGGTGGCCAAGCTGGCCGCCCGCCGCGCCGTCCGCCGCGCCGCCCCGCTGGCCTGGGGGCGCGACGAGACCACCCGACGCGCCAGCCCCGCCGCCCCGACCCACGGGACGGCGTCGTGACCGGCGAGGAGCGGGCGAAGGTCAGCGTCGTCGTCGTGTCGTACAACACCCGGGACTGGCTGAGCGCCTGCCTCGGGGCGATGGCCGGGGCCAGCGCGGCGCACGACGTCGAGGTGACCGTCGTCGACAACGCGTCCGGCGACGGGTCGGCCGACCTCGTCGCCGAGGAGTTCCCCGACGTGCGGCTGGTGCGCAACGACGCCAACGTCGGCTTCGGGCGGGCCGTCAACCAGGGGGCGGCGCTGGCGTCCGGCGACTACCTCCTGCTCACCAACCCCGACGGCTACCTGCGGCCCGGGGCGATCGACCGGCTGGTCGCCTTCGCCCGGTCCCACCCCGACTACGTCGTCGTCGGCGGCCGCGTCGAGACCCCCGGCGGCGAGCTCGACCCCCGCTCCTGCTGGGCGGCGCCCTCGCTGTGGAGCCTCACCGCCAGCGCCCTCATGCTCTCGACCCTCCGCCCCGGGTCGACCCTGTTCGACCCCGAGGCCATGGGCGACTACGGCCGCGACCACCCCCGCCCGGTCGACATCGTCAGCGGCTGCCTCCTGCTGATCTCGCTGAGCGACTGGCGGGCGCTCGGCGGCTTCGACGAGCGCTACTTCGTCTACGGCGAGGACGCCGACCTGTGCCTGCGGGCCACCGCCGCCACCGGCCGCCGCTGCGCCGTCACCCCCGACGCCGTCATGGTCCACGCCATGAGCGCCTCCTCCGCCACGACCGCGGCCAAGATGCAGCTCCTGCTGGCCGGGCGCATCACGCTGGTGCGCACCCGCTGGTCCCGGGCCCGGGGCGAGACGGCGGCCGCGCTCATCGCCACCGGCGTGGCCGTGCGGGCGGTCCTGGCCCGCCTCGGCCTCCACCGGGGCGACCACTGGCGCGAGACCTGGCGCAACCGCCGCCGCTGGTGGCGGGGATTCCCTCCGCCGGGGACGGGGACGGGGACGGGCTAGCCGGGCCCCGACTCCCACAGCGTCGGCGCTGCGCCCCCGGCCCCGGCGTCGGGCGGCGGCGCCAGCCCCACGTGGTGCCAGGCCGCCGGCAGCGCCACCCGGCCCCGGGGCGTGCGCATGAGCAGGCCCTGCTGGAGCAGGAACGGCTCGTACACGTCCTCGACCGTCTCGGTCTGCTCGCCCACGCTGATGGCCAGCGTCGACAGCCCCACCGGCCCGCCGCCGAAGCGCCGGCACACGGCCTCGAGGATGGCCCGGTCGACCTTGTCCAGCCCCCGCTCGTCGACGCCGAACAGTGCCAGCCCCCGCTCCGCGGTGGCCCGGTCGACCGTGCCGTCGCCGGTCACCTCGGCGTAGTCGCGCACCCGCCGCAGCAGCCGGTTGGCGATCCGGGGCGTGCCCCGGGCCCGGCGGGCGATCTCGGCGCAGCCGGCCGGGTCGACCGCCACGCCGAGGATGGCCGCCGCCCGGGCGACGATGGCCTCGAGGTCGGCCTCGGTGTAGTAGTCGAGCCGGGCCACAAGCCCGAACCGGTCGCGCAGCGGTCCGGTGATCGACCCCGTGCGCGTGGTGGCGCCGACCAGCGTGAACCGGGGCAGGTCGAGCCGGATCGACCGGGCGGCCGGCCCCTTGCCCAGCACGATGTCGAGCTGGAAGTCCTCCATCGCCGGGTAGAGGACCTCCTCGACCGTGCGGGGCAGCCGGTGGATCTCGTCCACGAACAGCACGTCGCCGTCGCCCAGCTGGGTGAGGATGGCCGCCAGGTCGCCGGCCCGCTCCAGCGCCGGCCCAGAGGTCGTCTGGAGGTGGGCGTCGAGCTCGTGGGCGATGATGTTGGCCAGCGTGGTCTTGCCCAGTCCCGGCGGGCCGGAGAACAGCAGGTGGTCGGGCGCCTGGCCCCGCCGCCGGGCGGCCTCCAGCACGATGTCGAGGTGGGCCTTGAGCTCGGCCTGGCCCACGAAGTCGGCCAGGCGCCGGGGACGCAGCGACGTCTCGGCCGCGACCTCGTCGTCGCCACCGCCGGGACCCGGGTCGAGCAGCTCCTCCCGCACGGCGTCACCGGGCCGCGAGGCGCCCGAGGGCGGCCCGCAGCAGCGTGGCGGCGTCGCCGTCGCCGCCGGCGTCGAGCTCGGCGGTGGCGGCCCGGATCTCGTCGGCCGAGTAGCCCAGCCCGGCCAGGGCCTCACGCACGTCGGTGACCGCGGTGCGCTCCCCCGCGGCGGCGACGCCGACCCCGGCGGGCACCGGCACGGCGCCGACGTCGCCCACGTCGAGGCGGGACTTGAGCTCGACCAGCAGCCGGGCCGCGGTCTTGCGCCCCACCCCGGGGACCAGGCACAGCGCGGCCACGTCGTCCTCGGCCAGGACCCGGGCCAGCGCCGCCGGCCCGTGCACGGACAGGATCGCGAGCGCCAGCGCCGGGCCCACCCCGTGGGCGCCCAGCAGCGCATCGAAGGTCACGAGCTCGGCCCGGGTGCCGAAGCCGTAGAGGGTCTCGACGTCCTCCCGCAGGTGGTGGTGGGTCCAGACGAACACCTCGTCGCCCACGTCGCCCAGCGCCAGCGCCGCCGTGGGCGAGGTCACCACGACGTAACCGACGCCGCCCACCTCGATCACGACCTCGCCGGCGCCCCGGTGCAGCAGCCGGCCCCGCAGCGACCCGATCACCGCCCGACTCCCGACGAGGCGACCCGGCGCTGCAGCGGGGCGTGGGCCAGGTGGCAGAGCGCCAGCGCCACCGCGTCGGCGGCGTCGACCGGGCGGAGCGGCGCGGCGATGCCGAGCAGCATGCGCACCATGCGCTCGACCTGGTCCTTGTCGGCCCCGCCGAAGCCGGCCACCGCCTGCTTGACCTGGTTGGGCGAGTACTCGACCACCTCGCACCCGGCGGCCACGCCCTCGGCCAGCGCCAGCCCCGCCGCCTGGGCCACCGGGATGGCGGTGCGGGCGTTGACCTGGAACAGCACCCGCTCGACCGCCACCACGTCGGGCCGGTGCTCGGCCAGCAGGGCCCGCAGGTCGACCTGGAGCGCCGCCAGCCGGCGCGGCACGTCGTCCCCCGGGTCGGTGCGCAGCACGCCGGCCGCCACCGCCCGGGCGCCCCGGCCCCCGTCGCGCGCCACCAGGCCGTAGCCGCAGCGCGACAGGCCGGGGTCGATGCCCAACACGAACATGGGTTCGGACACTAGCCGCGCGCCGCGGGGCGGCGGTGGACCCCCGATCGTGCTTCCCGCTCCTGCTGCTTCGCAGCGGGCCGCTCGGGCCACGGCTGCGGTGCAGCCTCAGGGCGTCAGTCGGCCGAGCCCGACCGGGCCGCGGCCACGGCCGCCACCAGCTCGTCGGTCGGCCGGTACCACAGCCCGGCCACCGCCCGGTGGGCGTAGCGGATCACGCCCGCGGCGTCGAGGACGAAGATCGACCGCCGGTAGAACCCCACGGGCCCGAGGATGCCGTAGTCCTTGCCGACCGCCTTGTCCACGTCGGCCAGCAGCGGGAAGGCGAACCCGCCCTGGTTCTCGCTGAAGCCGTCGTGGCTCTCCACCGACTGCGGGCTGATGGCCCACACGGTGGCGTCGACCTCGCGGAACTGGTCGATGTCCGCCGTGTAGCTGTTGAGCTGGCGGGTGCACACCGGCGTGTTGTCGCCCGGGTAGAAGACCAGCACCGCCGGACCCCCGCCCCGCAGCTCGGACAGCGTGTAGTCGCGGTGGCCCGCCGGGGTCCCGTCGGTGCCCGCCAGCGTGAACGCCGGCGCCTCGTCGCCCACCTTGACGGCCATCAGCCGGCCTCCACCGTCTCGAGGATGTTGTCGGGGATGTCGAAGTTGGCGTGCACGGCCTGCACGTCGTCGTGGTCGTCGAGGGCGTCGATCAGCCGCAGCACCCGCTTCGCGCTCTCGGCCGTGTCGAGCGCGATGGTCGCCTGCGGCACCATCGTCAGGTCGGCCGACTCGACCGTGATGCCGGCCCCGTCGAGCGCGGTGCGCACGGCGTGGAGGTCGCTCGGCGGCGTCATGACCCGCCACGAGTCGCCGTCGTCGACGATGTCCTCGGCCCCGGCGTCGAGGGCGGCCAGCATCAGCTCCTCCTCGTCGGTGGCCCGGGCCACGAGGATCTGGCCCTTGCGGTCGAACTGCCAGGCCACCGCGCCCGGCTCGGAGGTCGACCCGCCGTTCTTGGTGAAGATGTTGCGGACCTCGGCGCCGGTGCGGTTGCGGTTGTCGGTCAGCACCTCGACCATCACCGCCACCGACCCGGGGGCGTAGCCCTCGTAGGTCACCTCGGAGTAGGTGACGCCGTCGAGGTCGCCGGTGCCCCGCTTGACGGCCCGGTCGATGGTGTCCATCGGGATCGAGTTGTCCCGCGCCTTCTGGTACATCGTCCGCAGCGTGGGGTTGGCCTCGGGGTCGCCGCCGCCCTCGCGGGCCGCCACCTCGACCTGGCGCAGGATCTTGGCGAACACCTTGGCCCGGGCCTTGTCGTTGGCCGCCTTCTTGTGCTTGATGGTCGCCCACTTGGAATGGCCGGACATCACACCACCTCGCTGAGGAACAGCTCGTGCAGACGGGGGTCGTCGCCGAGCTCCGGATGGAAGGCCGCCACGAGCACCGGGCCCTGGCGGCAGAGGACGGGCTGGCCCTCGACGCTAGCGAGCACGTCGACGCCCGGCCCGACGCGCTCGACCCACGGGGCCCGGATGAAGACCGCGTGGACGGGGCCGCCCTCGGTGCCGGTCACGGCGAGGTCGGCCTCGAACGAGTCGACCTGGCGGCCGAAGGCGTTGCGGCGCACGTCGATGTCGATGGCGCCGAAGCAGCGCTGGTCGGCCCGGCCGTCGAGGACCTGGGCCCCGAGCAGGATCATCCCCGCGCACGTGCCGAGGGCCGGCAGGCCGGCGCCGAGCCGCTCGGCCAGCGGCGCGAACAGGCCGGAGGACTCGAGCAGCATCGAGATCGTGGTCGACTCGCCGCCGGGCAGGACCACGGCGTCGACGTCGTCGAGGTCAGCCGGAACGCGGACTGTCACCGGCTGGGCGCCCAGCCGTGCCAGCATGGAGGCATGTCGCGCCGACGCCCCCTGAAGGGAGAGCACGCCGACCTTCACCTGGGGGCCTCGTTCCTACACGCATGACGGACCGATTGTACGGGGCCGACCCCGAACCGCGAGAATCGTTCGGTCGACCGATGACTGGGGGGCCGACAACCGACCGGAGGTTCTCCGTGCCTGCCAAGATCCGCGTCCCACGCCCGCGTCTGCGGGCGGCCGTCGCCGCGACCCTGGCGCTGGCCCTCGCCGCGTCCGCCTGCGCGGGCAGCGACGACGCCTCCCCCGCCAAGGAGCGCTCGACCTTCACCCGGGCCGCAGGCGCCACGCTCGGCATCGACAAGCCCATGGCCACCGTGTCGGGCCTGGTCGCACCCGCCGGCAAGTCGCCGTGGACCATCGTCGGCTCCCTCTACGACCCGTCGACGGGCGCCCCGGTGGCGGCCGTGTGGACGGCCCCCGACGGCCGGAGGTGGACCCGGACCACGGTCCACCCCGCCCACCGCCACACCGGCGAGTCGATGGCCGCCGCGGTGCGCACGCAGGACGGCCTGCTGGCCGTCGGGCGCATCGGCGACGGGGACGCCTCCGACGCCGTGGTCTGGCACCAGTCCGGCGGCAAGTGGCGCGAGATCCGGCCCGCGGCCATGGGCGGCCCCCACGAGCAGTGGGCGTTCGACGTGGTCACCGGTCCCAAGGGCACGCTGGTGGCCGGAGGCGAGAACGTGTGGGGCGAGGTGCGGCCCCGGCTGTGGTTCAGCACCGACGGCGAGACGTTCAAGGCCGTGGACGGTGGCCCCGGCGGGCCGCTCGACGGCAGCGGGGACGAGGCCGTGCGCGACATCGTCGCCACCAAGGCCGGCTTCGTGGCCGTCGGCTCCCGCAACGTGAACAACGAGCAGGACGGGCTCGCCTGGTTCTCCCCCGACGGCACCACCTGGAAGCAGGTCGCCGCCCGGGCGCTGGGCGGGCCGGGCCGCCAGGAGCTGCTGTCGGTGGCCGACACCGGCAAGGGCCTGGTCGCCGGCGGCTACGCCGACCCGCTCGGGAGCGCGGCGCCGGCACAGCCGGCGGTGTGGAGGTCGCCCGACGGGCAGACCTGGAGCCGGGTCGCGGGCGCGCTGCCGGTCAACCAGGACCCCCGCACCACGGCGGCCGACCTGTCCATCCGGTCGATCTCGGTCGACGCGGGCGGCCTGGTGGCCGCCGGTGGCAACGAGTGGCGGCCGCACGTGTGGCGGTCGCGCAACGGCGGCGCCACCTGGAAGGTCATGCCCAACCCCGTGCACGGCGGCCTGTTCCAGGACGGCGTGCTGCTCAACGACGCGGCCGTGTCCAACGGGGTGGCCGTCGCCATCGGCGGCGGCCCGGCCGTGCTGACCATGCGCAGCCGCTGGGAGGACGCCACGACCCGGGCGTTCCCCAAGGGCGGCAAGCAGCCGTTCGCCACCTCGGTGGCCGAGCGCGACGGCGTGACCATCGCCGCCGGCGGCCACTTCAGCGCGGCCTCCGGCGCCACCCGCGAGCGCTACACCGGCCAGGTGTGGCGGCGCGACGGGGCCGGCTGGGACGCGGTCGAGTCCGACCCGCTGTCGCCGGGCCAGGTCAACGACGTCGTGCCGTTCAAGGGCGGGTTCGCGGCGGTCGGGTTCGAGGACTTCGGCCTGGCCTCCAAGCGCAAGGCCGTCGGGGACGACCTGCCCGACGGCATCGCCTGGGTGTCGCCCGACGGCCGGAAGTGGACCCGCATCGGCGACGAACACCCCCGGATCGGCGACGACGCCCTGACCTACATCAGCGACCCCAATCAGGACCAGGCCCAGACGATCGCCGAGCTGGAGGCGGCCGCACCGATGGTCTCGGTGGCGCCGGCCGGTGGCCCCGGGACCCGCGAGCTGCGGGCCGTGGCCCCGGTGGGCAAGGGCTTCGTCGCCGTCGGCACCGCCTACAACGCCGGGGACGCCAACCCCATCGTGGTGTCGTCGCCCGACGGCAAGAAGCTGGTGGGCGAGAAGGCGGGCATCGGCGGCCCCGGCGTGCAGATGTTCAACGACGTCTGCGCCGGCCCCAAGGGCACCGCGGTGGCGGTCGGCGTGAGCGGCCTGTCCGGCTCCTACAACGCCAATTTGGCCCGCCGCAGCGCGGGGGGCACCTGGCAGGTCGCCCGCCCGGCCGACAAGTCCTTCAGCGGCCCGGGCGACCAGGTCGCCTACGCCTGCGCCGGCTCGAAGGACGGCTACGTCGTCGTCGGGTCCGACGACCGCAGCGGCGACACCGACGCCCGCGTGTGGACGTCGCCCGACGGCCTGACCTGGACCCAGGTCTCGGCCGGTCCGCTCGGCGGCAGCGGCGACCAGTGGGCCAGCGCGGTGGCGGCGGCGCCCAGGGGTGGCTGGCTGGTCGGCGGCACCGACACGTCCAAGGGCGACGGCGACATCGCCCTGTGGCGCATCACGGCCGGCGGCGACGTGTCACGGCGCGACCGGGGCGAGCGCGAGCTGGGCGGCGCCGGCGAGCAGTCGGTCACCGGGATCAGCGTCGACGACAACGGCCACGTGCTGCTGGCCGGCGACGACTTCGGGCGGGCCGGGCTGTGGGAGTCGACGGTCCTCGACCGCTGACCGCCGCCGCTCGGCGCCTACCAGCCCCGGTCGGCCAGGCGGACGTCCAGGCCGGCGATCTCGTCGCCCCGCATGGCCTCGCCGAGGCCCCGGCTGACCTTGGCCAGGATGCCCGGGTCCTCGTAGTGGGCCGTGGCCTCGACGATGGCCTTGGCCCGGCGGGCCGGGTCGTCGCTCTTGAAGATGCCGGAGCCGACGAAGGTGGCCTCGGCGCCGAGCTGCATGACCAGGGCGGCGTCGGCCGGGGTGGCGATGCCGCCGGCGCAGAACAGGGGCACCGGGAGGCGGCCGGTCTCGGCGATCTCCTGGACGAGCGGGACCGGGGCCCGCAGCTGCTTGGCCCAGTCGTAGACCTCGGCCGAGTCGGCCTGGGTGATCTTGCGGATGTCGCCGAGGATCGAGCGCAGGTGGCGGACGGCCTCGACGATGTTGCCGGTGCCGGCCTCGCCCTTGGAGCGGATCATGGCCGCGCCCTCGCTGATGCGGCGGAGCGCCTCGCCCAGGTTGGTGGCCCCGCACACGAAGGGGACGGTGAAGGCCCACTTGTCGATGTGGTGGGCCTCGTCGGCGGGGGTGAGCACCTCGGACTCGTCGACGTAGTCGACGCCGAGGGCCTGGAGGATCTGGGCCTCGACGAAGTGGCCGATGCGGGCCTTGGCCATCACCGGGATCGTGACGGCGCCGACGATGCCCTCGACCAGCTCGGGGTCGCTCATGCGGGCGACGCCGCCGTCCCGCCGGATGTCGGCCGGCACCCGCTCGAGGGCCATGACGGCCACGGCCCCGGCGTCCTCGGCGATGCGGGCCTGGTCGGCGGTGACGACGTCCATGATGACGCCGCCCTTGAGCATCTCGGCCAGGCCGCGCTTGACGCGCTGGGTGCCGGTGTCGTGGGCGGGGACGGGGGAGGTCGCCGACGGGTCGCTCATGCAGGCATTCTACGGGCGCCCCGCGCCGGAGACCCCAGCCAGTTCCGCGGCGAGTGGACTGGACCTACCCCACCGCGAGCGACAGGGCCGATCAGCGGGGCATGGCCACGCGGGGTCTCCCTCCCCCCTCAAAGCTCGCGCAGCAGCGCGATGCGCTCGTCGAGGGGCGGGTGGGTGTCGAACATGCGGTTGAACCGGGAGAGCTTGCCCTCCTCCTCGGTCTGGGCCGAGGGCTGTTCGATCCACAGGTGGGCCGTGGCGTGGCTGGTGGCGTGGACGACCGTGGAGTCGTCCCGCAGCTTCTCCAGCGCCGAGATGAGGCCGGGCGGGTAGCGGGTCATCTCCACGCCGGAGACGTCGGCCAGGGTCTCCCGGCGGCGGCTGACCGCCCGCTGCATGAGCACCGCGATCAGCGGCGACAGCAGCAGCAGGGCGAAGCCGGCGATGGCCAGGATCGCCTGGGGCCCGCCGCCGCCCCCGTTGCGGTTGTCGTAGTCGCGGTGGCTGTTCCGGCCCCCGCCCCACCACAGCATCCGCACGCCGAGGTCGGCCAGCAGGGCGATCATGCCCACCATGGTCACGGCCAGCGTCGAGACCAGGATGTCGTAGTTCTTGACGTGGGACAGCTCATGGGCCAGGACGCCCTCGAGCTCGATGCGGTTCATCTTCTCGAACAGCCCGGTGGTGACCGCCACGGCGGCGTTGCGGGGGTTGCGGCCGGTGGCGAAGGCGTTGGGGGCCGGGTCGTCGATGACGTAGAGCCGGGGCTTGGGCAGGCCGGAGGCGATGCACAGGCCCTCGACGATGTTGTGGTAGCGGGGGAACTCCTCGACCGTGGCCTCGCGGGCGCGGCTGATCCGCAGCGCCACCGTGTCGGACTTCCAGTACGCACCCCAGCTGGTGGCGATGGCCACGATCAGGGCGATGGCGATGCCGAACGGCCCGCCGCCGATCAGGTAGGCGAACGCCACGGCCACGACGCCGACGAACAGGGCGAAGCCCACGACGAGCAGCCAGCTGCGGCGCTTGTTGCTGGCGACCTGGTCGTACATCGCAGCCCCGGGAGCGAAGAGCGTGGGCGCCACTGTCAGAACTGGACCTGCACGGGGCCCCGCGAGTCGTCGTCGGCCTGGAAGTACTCGCGCTCGGAGAAGTGGAACATCCCCGCCAGGACGTTCGACGGGAAGCTCTGGATCTTGGTGTTATAGCGGTACACGGTGTCGTTGTAGAACTGCCGGGCGTAGGCGATGCGGCCCTCGGTGCCGGTCAGCTCCTCCTGGAGCTGGGCGAAGTTCTGGTTGGCCTTGAGGTCGGGGTAGGCCTCGGACAGGGCGAACAACGACTTGAGGGCGCCGGTCAGCATGTTCTCGGCCGCCGCCTGGTCGTGGGGGCCCTGGGCGTTCATGCCGGCGTTGCGGGCGGTGATGACGGCGTCGAGCGTCTCGCGCTCGTGGGCGGCGTAGCCCTTGACGGTCTCGACCAGGTTGGGGATGAGGTCGTAGCGCCGCTTCAGCTGCACGTCGATCTGCGCCCACGCATTCTCGATGCGGTTCCGCAGGCCGACCAGGCCGTTGTAGCTGGCGATGGCGTAGATGGCGAGGAGCACCACCACGACCACGAGGATGATGACGACGATCACGGCCATTGATCCTACGGGGTCAACCTGGGAACTCCGGATCGGTCACCCATCGATGCGGACATGGGGCGCCCGGCGGGACACATCCTCCAGCATGCGGTCGGGGTGGAACCCGGACAGCGTGCGCACGGTCCGGCCCCCGGCGAGCTGCCAGGCCACGGTCCGCCGCCGCCCGCGCCGGAGCTCGGACGCCGCCTCCACGTCGGCCCAGGGCACGACGGTCCGCCGGGCGGGCGCGACGAACTCCAGCGTGGCGTCGGTGAGCACGATCGAGCGGGTCGCGCCCCGCACGTTGGCCAGCACGACCACGGCGAGCACGGCCCCCATCAGCACCACGACCAGCGCCAGCAGGTACTGCCCGAGCGCCAGGCACGCGGCCAGCCCGACCGCCAGCACCAGGGCGTCGGCGCCGACGATCCAGGACATGGCCCGCGGCACGAGCCGGTAGGTCACGGGGTCGTCCATGGGGCGGGGACGGTACCGGGGCTCAGGCGGCGAGTCTGGTCAGGCCGCGGCGGACCGGTCGTCTCGCTAGACGTCGAGCTTCACGTGCGGGGCCCGGCGCCCGACGTCCGCGAGCAGCCGCTGGACGCCGTCGGCCGCGGCCGGCGTCCGCAGCTCCCGGCCGTCGGTGAGCTGCCAGGTCAGGCCCGCCCGGTCGGCGGAGATCGCCTCGACCTCCCCCCAGTGCACCCCCGCGCGCCGGGCCGGGGCGACGAAGATCACGCCCTCCTCGTCCAGCGCCACCCGCCGGGGGGTCCAGCGCAGGGCGACCACGGCCGGGATGACGAGCAGCACCGTCATCCCCGCCAGCACGCCCGCCGCCACCCAGCCGCCGAGGAACGCCCCCACGCCCGCCATGAACAGCACCGCCGGCGCCGCGATGACCGGTCGCCACCAGACGGCCGGGCGCGCCAACTGGTACTCGTCGCCGGCGGACGGCGCCTCCCCCATCGCCCCGACGGTAGTCGAGCCCGCTGACCCTCTAGGCCAGGCGTTCGTAGCGCTCGATGTACGCCTCGGCCAGGCGGGCCATCGAGAACTCCTGGGCCCGCGCCTCCGCCGCCGTCACCAGGCGCGCCCGCTGGGCGCCGTCGCCGAGGGCGCGGGCCAGCGCCCGGCCCAGGGCGTCGGCGTCGCCCGGGGGCGTGAGCACGGCGTCGACGCCGTCGGTGGCCACGTTGGCGTAGCCGTCCAGTGCCGAGGCCACCACGACCGCGCCGGCCGCCATGGCCTCGAGCAGCACCACCCCGAACGACTCACCGTGCAGCGAGGGGGCACAGAACACGTCGGCGCCCCGCATGCGGGCGGCCACCTCGTCGTCGCTCAGCCGGCCCAGCCAGGCGATGCGGGGATCGCCGCCGTGGCGGGCCCGTAGCATGTCGGTCTGGGGCCCGGTGCCCCCCACCCACACCCGCACGTCGGGCGGCAGATGCCGCAGCGAGTCGAGCAGGACGGCCAGGCCCTTGCGCTGCTCGTGGCGGCCGATGAAGAAGATCGTCGGCCCGTCCGACGGCGCCGGCGCCGCCTTGGCGAACCGGTCGACCTCGATGCCGTTGAACAGCAGCTCGTAGGTCCCGCCCACGGCCCGCTCGGCCGTGGCCAGGGCGTCCTTGGACACCGCGCACCGCAGGTCCAGCCGCTTGGCCAGCCACCGCACCCCCGGCTTGGCCACGGCGTAGGCCGCGCTGTCGCCCGCACGGTGGAACGTGCCCAGCATCGGGGCGTTGCGGAACAGCAGCGCGGTCATCGTCGGCCCCGGGGCCAGCGGCTCGTGCAGGTGGACGACGTCGAACGCCTCGTCCCGCAGCGCCCGGATCGTCCGCAGCTGGGCGGCCGGGTCGGGTGCGAGCGGCGCCACCGACCCGTTGGACGCGGTCGGCACGCTCTTGCCCAGCGGCGTCACACCGGCGTCGGGCGGCGGGCCGTCGCAGGGGGCCAGCACCCGGACGTCGACGCCCAGGGCCCGCAGGTTGCGGGCCAGGCCCATGACCTGGGCCTGCACCCCCCCGGGGACCGTCAGGCTGTAAGGGCAGACCAGCCCGATGCGCACCGCCCCCACCGTAGTGCCCGGCTCGGGCGGGAACCGGGGCCGGCGTCAGAGCCGCACCGGCCCCCGGGCCGCCTCGTCGCTCGGCCAGTTGGGCTGCATGAGGTGCCACTGCTGGGGCGCCTCCCGGATCAGCTCCTCCAGTGCGTCGGCCATGAGCTGGGTGATGCGGGCGACGTCCTGGCGGAACGTGCCCTCCCGCGCCACCGGCAGCGGCGGCCGCACCACCCCGTGGTGGTCGCGGCCGCGGTCGTAGGTGGCGGTGGGCAGCAGCGGCGTCCCGGTGCGCAGGGCGAGCACGGCCGGCCCCGACGGCAGCGTGGTCTTCTCGCCGAAGAACGTCACCTCGACCCCGCCCCGGTTGATGTCCCGGTCGCACAGCAGGGGGATGACGTGGCGGTCGCGGATGGCGGACATGATCGTGCGCCCGGCCTCGGGACCGATCGGCACGATCTGCATGCCGATGCTGCGCCGGAACTCGACGAACCAGTCGAACAGCGCCGGCGGCTCGATCCGCTCGACCACGGCCGTGACCGGGATCCCCCGCACCCGGGTGAGCCAGTAGGCCGGCCACTCCCAGCTGCCCAGGTGGGGCATGAGCATGAGCGGCCCGTGGCCGGCGTCGCGGGCGGCGTCGACGTGCTCGAAGCCCTCGTAGCTCATCCGCGCGTCGAGCTCGTCGGGGCCGATGGCCGGCAGCCGGAACGACTCGGCGTAGTAGTGCCCGTAGGACCGGTAGACGTCGCGCACTCGCCGGGCCAGCGCCTCGCCGGACAGGGACGGGTCGACCCGCCGCTGGTGGCGCTCGACCATCGCCCGCCGCCCGCGCGACGGCATCGCCGCCAGGGCGGTGACGGGCGGGACGACCGCGTCGACCAGCCCGCCCGGGAGCCGCTGGGCCAGCGCCGCGGCACCCCGGTACGCCGGGGTCACCAGGTCCACGGCTCAGCGACGGCGGCGCTGGCTGAGCGTCTGGCGCCGCCAGGCCCGATGCGTCGAGCGCGCCACCCGCCGCGACCGCCACCGGGCGGTGAGCGGTTGGACCTGCGGGGCGGAGGCCTGGCGCCACACGGTCACGAACCGCTGCACGGCCGTGACCAGGGTCAGGGCCAGCATCACCCACAGCACCCCGACCAGCAGCGACTCGAACAGCAGGCCGAAGCCCAGGAAGGCGAGGCGCTCGGCCCGCTCCATGAGCCCACCCCGGGCGTCGAAGCCCAGCGACTCGGCCTTGGCCCGCTCGTAGGAGATCAGCATCGAGGCGGCCAGGACCGCCAGCGGCAGCACCGCCACCCGCCCCGGCTGGGTCGAGGCCAGGTACCAGGCCACGCCCCCGAGCAGCAGGGCGTCGCTGACCCGGTCGATCACCGAGTCGAAGAACGCCCCGCGGGGCGACGCGGTGCCGGACGCCTTGGCCACGGCCCCGTCGAGCACGTCGGGGATGGCGGTGAACACGAGCAGCAGCAGGCCCGCCCGCAGCAGGCCGTTGGCGATCGTCACCGAGGCGGCCACCGCCATGACCAGGCCGGTGATGGTGAGGTGGTTGGCCGTGATGCCGGTGCGCCGGATCTGGGCACCGATGGGTCGCAGTCCCTTCTCGAAGGTGCTGCGCCACCGTCCGTCGAACATCGTCTCTCCAGTGTCGAAAGCGGCCACCGTGGGCGCTCCCGCCCTCCGCCCCCAGGGGAGAGGCGTGCCGCATATGCACATCAGATCGTAACAACGCGCGCCCTGGACCCACGACCACCCGGAGACCCGCAGGTCCGGGGCGCGCGGCAGGTGGGCAGGCCGCTACCCTCGCCCGCAGCGCCGACCATCCACGAGGGGGAAGCTGGTGAAGCGGTACGCGACTGGTCAGATCCGCAACGTCGCCCTGGTCGGGCACGGCGGAGCGGGCAAGACGAGCCTGGCCGAGGCCCTGCTCCACCGCGCCGGTGCCATCAACCGGATGGGTCGGGTCGAGGACGGGACGACCGTCTGCGACTACGACCCCGAGGAGCACAAGCGGGGCATCTCGCTGTCGCTGTCCGTCGCGCCCCTCGAGTGGCACGACCACAAGATCAACCTCATCGACTGCCCGGGCTACGCCGACTTCATGGGCGACGTGGCCGCCGCCCTGCGCATCGCCGACCTGGCGGTGTTCGTGGTGAGCGCGGTCGACGGCGTCGAGGTCCAGACCGAGGAGGCCTGGTCGCTGGCCGCCGACCTCGGCCTGCCCCGCATGGTGTTCGTCAACAAGCTCGACCGGGAGCGGGCCAGCTACGACACGGTGCTGGCCCAGCTGCGCGACCGCCTGGGCGCCGGCATCGCCCCCCTGGAGCTGCCCATCGGCCAGGAGCTCGGCTTCCGGGGCGTCGCCGACCTGCTCACCGACACGGCCCACGTCTACGAGGGCGGCGTCCCCCACACCGAGCCCATCCCCGACGACATGGAGGAGCTCGAGCACCAGGTCCACGACAACCTGGTCGAGGGCATCGTCGTCGCCGACGACGCCATGCTCGAGCGCTACCTCGACGGCGACGTGCCCGGCATCGAGGAGCTGGAGCACACCCTGCACGACGGCGTGGCCGCCGCCACCGTCTTCCCGGTCGTGGTGGGCTCCGCCACCCGGGAGATCGGCGTCGACCGGCTGGCCGACTTCATCGTCGAGATCGGCCCCTCCCCCCTCGACCACCCGGCGACGATCACGGTCGGATCCAACGGCGACACCCCCGACGCCATCGACGTGCCCGCCGAGGCCGGCGGCGACCCGCTGGCGTTCGTCTTCAAGACCATCGCCGACCCCTACGTGGGCCAGCTCAGCATGTTCCGGGTCCTGTCGGGCACGCTGCGGCCCGACGACCACCTGGTCAACAGCCGCACCGGCACCGACGAGCGGCTGCACGGCCTGCTCACCATGCGGGGCAAGGAGCAGGAGACGGCCAGCGAGCTGGTGGCCGGCGACATCGGCGCGGTGGCCAAGCTGGCCAGCACCGCCACCGGCGACACGCTGGCCCCGAAGGGCAAGCCCGTGGTGGTGGCCCCCATCGACCAGCCCGAGCCCACGCTGGCCCTGGCGGTGGTGCCCCGCACGCAGGCCGACGAGGACAAGCTGGCGTCGGCCCTGCACCGGCTGGCCGACGAGGACCCGGCGCTGCGGGTCGAGCGGGTCGACGAGACCCACCAGACCGTGCTGCACGGCACCGGCGAGACCCACCTGCAGATCACGCTGGAGAAGCTGACCCGCAAGTTCGGCGCCAACGTCGACACCGAGGACGTGCGGGTCCGCTACCGGGAGACGATCACGGGCTCGGCGCAGAACGTCGAGGGCCGGCACAAGAAGCAGACCGGCGGCCACGGCCAGTTCGGCGTGTGCGTGATCGACCTCGAGCCCCAGCCCCGGGGCGAGGGGTTCGCCTTCGAGAACAAGATCGTGGGCGGCGCCATCAGCCGGGGCTACATCCCCGCGGTGCAGAAGGGCGTCGAGGAGACGATGGCCATGGGCGGCATCTACGGCTACCCCGTGGTCGACGTGAAGGTCCGGCTGACCGACGGCAAGGAGCACTCGGTCGACAGCTCGGAGATGGCCTTCAAGGTGGCCGGGCGCCTGGCCTTCCGGGCGGCGATGGCCAAGGCCAACCCCGTGATCCTCGAGCCGGTCAGCCGCATCGAGGTGAGCGTGCCGCTCGACCTCCAGGGCGACGTGATGGGCGACCTCAACTCCCGCCGGGGCCGGGTGCAGGGCACCGAGACGGGCGCCGGCGGGCGCCAGACGATCTCGGCCCTGGTGCCGACGTCGGAGATCCAGCGCTACGCCATCGAGCTGCGGTCGCTGACCGGCGGGCGGGGGCGGTTCCACGCCGAGCACGACCACTACGACGTGCTGCCCGCCCACCTCGTCGACGCCGTGCGGCGCGAGGTCGCCGACGAGGGCTGACATGGAGCGGTGCGAGGAGTGCGGCTTCGACCCCGCCGACCTCCGGCCCCCGCAGATGGTGGTGGCCCTCCGCTCGTTCGGGCGCCGCTACCGCGTCCCGCTGACCCGGGGCCTCCCGGGCGAGGACCTCGACGCCATCGTCCGTAGCGCGCCGGCGGGCGGCTGGTCGGCCCTGGAGTACGCCGGCCACGTGGGCCACCTGTTCCGCACCTTCGACGACCGCGTCCGCTGCGCCCTGGCCGGCGAGGACCCGGACGAGCCGGTGGTGGACTGGGAGGCGTGGGTGGCGGCGGCGTCCCCGAGCCTGGAGCGAGAGGCCGCCGCCGGCGACCTCGCCGACGCGGCCAACGGCCTGGCCACGACGCTGGACGAGCTCAACGGCACGGAGTGGGAGCTGCCGACCCTGACCGGGACGGGGCGCGAGGTCCCGGTGGTCGAGCTGGCCACGATCGCCGTCCACGAGGGGAGCCACCACCTCCTGGACATGGGACGGGTGCTGCGGGCGGCACGGGGGCGCTAGCCCGGCAGAACGCCCTCCACCGCCGAGACGACGTCGTCCGACGTCGGCTCGACCATGGGGTTGAAGCGGGCGACGATCTCGCCGCCGGGGGCGACGAGGAACTTCTCGAAGTTCCAGCGGATGTCGCCGGTGTGGCCGTCCTTGTCCGCCACCTCGGTCAGCTGCTGGTAGAGCTCGTGGCGGCCCTCGCCGTTGACCTCCACCTTCTCGGTCATCGGGAACGTCACGCCGTAGCTGGTCGAGCAGAAGCTGGCGATCTCCTCGGCCGTGCCCGGCTCCTGGCCGCCGAACTGGTTGCACGGCACGCCGAGCACCGTGAAGCCCCGGCCGGCGAAGCGCTCGTGCAGCTCCTCCAGGCCCGTGTACTGCGGCGTCAGCCCGCACTGCGAGGCGACGTTGACCACCAGCACGGCCTTGCCGTCGTAGTCGTGCAGGTCGGCGGGGCTCCCGTCGAGGGAGTTGATCGTGACGTCGTACAGCGACATGGCCCGCAAGCTAGCGGGGGGCTGACCCCACCGCTCCCCCGGCCGCGCTAGACCTTCGGGCATGGACCTGTCGACGCTGGCACCGTCCGACGCCGCCGTTGCGCTGCGGGGCTTCGAGCGCCGCTACCGCGGGCTGTTCTTCGGGCTGGGCGAGGACGAGTCCCCCGAGGACCTGGCCCACCGCCCCTACCAGGGCTGGTCGGCGATCGAGCACATCGTCGCCGCCGCCTGGGCCATCGCCGCGCTCGAGCGCGCGCTCGCCGCCGTCCTCACCGCCGACACCCCGGCGCTCGACGCCACCGACGTCGACCCCGGCGCCCGGCCCAAGCCCGGCGCCCCCACCGGCACCGTGCACGAGCGCATCGCCGAGCTGGGCATCGAGGCCAACGCCATGGCCGACCGCATCGAGCGGGTCCCGGCCGAGGACTGGGCCCGCACCGGCGCCCTCGCCGGCACCGGCCGCACCACCTCCGCGCTCGACCTGGCCCGCCTGGCCGTCGACGCCGGCGTGACCCACCTGCGGGCCGCCGAGCAGGTGCTCGCCGCCGTGCGCGGCAAGCCGATCGACCCCCAGGCCTAACCCCGACCCACACGTCCCGCCACCCCGGCGCCATCCGGATCCCGGACGGCGCCGAATGCCTCCTGCCAACCCAAGACGGCTACAGGAGGACAACCCCATGCAACCCGTCTCACGTCGCAAGTTCCTTGCGACGAGCTCGGCCGGGGCACTCGGGGTGGCGGGCGCCGCCGCCATCGGACCGATGGCATCGGCAGCCGCCGCCGACGACGAGCCCACGCCCGATCAGCTCGCCCACACCGGCCCGGCCCTGCTCCAGGTGCACGACGCCGCCAAGGGCGAGGTCGAGCTGCTCATCGAGGAGCGCTCGATCGTGTTCACCGACAAGCGACTCGTGGCCCGCATGCTGCGAGCGAGCAAGTGAGGCCCTGACCGATGTCGTCACACCGCGAAGCCCCCGGCATCTCGAAGGACCCGGTGGCGGACAACACCGACACCTACGCCTTCCGGACGCCCAACAACACCATCACCATCATCACCAACTACCTCCCCGTCGAGGCGCCCGCCGGCGGCCCGAACTTCTACGAGTTCGCCGACGACGTCCTCTACCAGATCAACATCGACAACGACGGGGACGGCCACGCCAACGTCAGCTACCACTTCCGGTTCGAGACCCGGAACACCAACCCGAACACGTTCCTGTACAACACCGGCCCCATCACGACGCTGAACGACGCCACCTGGAACCGCCGCCAGCGGTACTCGGTGACCAAGGTCGAGCAGCGGCCCGGGCGCCGGCCCAAGGTCACGCCGCTGGCGTCGGGCGTCCCCTGCCCGCCGTGCAACATCGGCCCCCGCTCCACGCCCAACTACCCCGACCTGGCCAACCAGGCGGTGAAGCAGTTGAAGTCGGGCGAGCTGGTCTTCGCCGGGCAGCGGGCCGAGGGCTTCTTCGTGGACCTGGGCTCCGTGTTCGACCTCGGCACCCTGCGGCCGTTCCAGGACATGCACCTGATCTCGACCGCAGCCGCGCCGGGCGTGGACGCCCTGGCCAACGTCAACGTCCACTCCATCGCCATCCAGGTGCCGATCTCCGACCTCACCCGCAACCATTCGGTCCCCACGGACCCGATGAAGCCCGAGGCCGTGATCGGCGTGTGGGGCTCGGCCAAGCGCCAGAAGGGCACCGCCTACGACCGGGACGAGGACCATCGCCGCTACGGCGTCGGCCCCTGGAAGCAGGTGTCCCGCCTGGGCAATCCGCTGTTCAACGAGGTCATCGTGCCCCTCGACCGCAAGGACGAGTGGAACTCGGTGAAGCCCTGGGCCGACGAGCGCTTCGCCAAGTACGTGCGCCAGCCCGAGCTGGCCGCGCTGCTGCCGATGCTCTACCCGAAGACGTTCCCGAACCTGAAGGCCCTGAACGGCACCGAGCGCAAGGACCTGGTGGCGATCCTGCTCACCGGCATCCCCGCCGGCCCCATCAAGGGCTTCCAGAACTTCACCGGGACCACGCTGGCCGACGAGCTGCGGCTCAACGTCGCCATCCCGCCGAGCCCCACGCCCAAGCGGCTGGGCATCCTCGACGGGGACCTGGCCGGCTACCCCAACGGCCGCCGTGTCACCGACGACGTCGTGACCATCGAGCTGCGGGCGGTCGCCGGTGCGACGTACCCGCTGATCGACAGCACGTTCAAGCCGGACGGCGCGGTCACCGTGATCGAGGACGGGACCTTCAAGAACCTGAAGCGGACCTTCCTCAACAACTTCCCGTACCTGGGCGTCCCGTACTCCGGCTACAACGTCCCCGCGGCGTAGTCGTGCACCTGCACACCCCCACCCAGGCACAGGAGGCGCCCGGGGCCACGGCCCCGGGCGCCAACCCGGTGGTCGACATCGGCGACGATGTCGGTGCGCTGGTCGTCTACCTCGACGCCGTCACCCCTTCCGGCGAGCTCGAGGCGTGCCCGGCCGGCCGGCCGGGCGAGCGGTTCCACACCGGTGTGCACCTGCGGGACCTCGGGGGCGGCAGCGTCGCCGCCGCCGTCTACCCGCAGGTGCGGCACGGGAGCTACCAGATACTCGACGAGGAGTACCTGCCGCTGGCGCTCGTGCACGTCGAGGGCGGCAGCGTGGCCGAGCTCGACCTGCGGTCCGCCTGACGGACGGACCTCTCGGCGGTCCCCCGGTCCCCCTCCGTCACCGGGGGGCCGTCGAGACGTACCGGTCGACCGGCATGTTCCCGGTGGCCTCGTAGCCCACGGGCAGGAACAGGTCGCCGGCCGTGCTCCAGTACCACACCCCCCAGTGGTAGAAGCCGGCGAACGCCCCGGGCCGCTCGCCGATGAGCCCGGCGTAGAGCCGGACGGCCCGGACGTAGTGGTCGCTGTGGTTGTAGTGCCACAGGGCGCCGGCGATGTCGCCGGGGGCGCCGTTGGCCTTGAGGTAGCGGGCGGCGGCCCGGATGGCCTGGCGGGGGTCGTTGATGTCGCCCTCGCCGTAGGCGGCCCAGGTCGAGGGCAGGAACTGCATCGGCCCCTGGGCCCCGGCGGTCGACGTGCCCCGGATGCGCCCGAGGCCGGTCTCCACCAGGTTGACCGCCGCCAGGTCCTGCCAGGGGACCCCGAACTCGGCCTCGGCGGCCTTGTACCAGCCGACCAGCCGGGCGGCGGGGGCCGGCGGGACGATGCGCCAGGCGGGCATCCTGTCGGCCGGGCGGCGGGCCAGCGCCCGCAGCTCGCGCCGGGCGGCCAGGTGCCGGTGCACGGGGTCCGCCAGCCCGGGCGGCAGCGCGCCGATGACCCGGGCGTCCCACTCGGGATGGTCGCCGAGGGCGCGGTAGGCGGCCTGTTGCGCCAGCGCGGCCCGGGCCACGTCGCCGTCGCTCCGCCCGCGGGCCCGCAGGACGGCCTCGGCGTCCCGGATCTGGCGGGCCAACCCGGCGGGGTCCTTCGCCGCGGCGGGCGGGCGCAGCGCGTCGACGTCGACCGGTGCGGTGGTGGTCGGCGCCGCGGTCGTGGGCGGGACGGTCGACGCGGTCGTCGGATCGGCGGTGGTGGTCGATGTGGTCGTGGCGGCACCGGCGCCGTCGCCGCCCCCTCCCCCGCCGCCGCAGGCGGCCAGCAGCGAGGCCGCCAGCGCCGCGGCCAGGGCCCGCCGGGTCACGTCCCGTCCAGGTCCGACCAGTCCTCGGGGTTGTCCTCGACGAAGTGCTGGATGATCTCGCCGTCGACCCCGTCGACGAGGACCAGGCCCCGGCGGCGGGGCGGGTTCTCGGCCGAGTAGAGGAGGATGCGCCACGTCGGCCGGCTGAGGATGCCGCGCCAGCCCATCTGGGCCGATGCGTGGCCCACCGGGAAGCCGACCGCCCGGGAGGCGGCGACCAGGGCGTCGCGCTCGTCCACGTCGAGGTTCCAGCCCGCGATCAGGGAGTAGGCGCCGAACACCGCCAGCAGCACCGCCGCCAGCAGGAACCCGCCGTTGACGTAGGGCGAGTCGTCGACCACCAGCCACAGCGCCACGCAGGCCACCGCCAGGCCCAGGTAGAGGTACCCGGGCACCCGGCGGCGGTTGTTGTTGGGGAACAGGTACGGCCCGACGTAGCCGGCCGCGTTCAGGTCGTCGGGCAGCTCGTCGACCACGTCCGCGTCGGACGGGGCCTCGGTGGGGGCGTCGTCGGGGGTCTCGTCATCCGCCATGGCAGCGCGCCACGGTAGCGACCGCCGGCTCAGGCGGGCCAGGCGGCGCGCAGCCGGGCCCAGCTGTCGCCCAGCGACTCGGGCAGGACCCGCACCTCGGCGACCGCGGTCATGAAGTTGGAGTCGGCGTTCCACCGGGGCAGCACGTGGACGTGCAGGTGCCCCGGGATGCCCGCCCCCGCGGCCTCGCCCAGGTTGACGCCCACGTTGACCCCGTGGGGGCGGTAGGCGGCCTTGACCGCCACCACCGCGTCCCGCACCGCGTCCCACAGGGCGGCGGCCTCCTCCGGGGTCAGGTCCTCCAGCTCGCCCACCTCGCGGTAGGGCATGACCAGCAGGTGGCCGCTCGTGTAGGGGAAGGCGTTGAGGATGGCGAAGACCAGCTCGCCCCGCCACACCACGTGGGTGTCCTCGTCGGGCAGGCCCGAGGCCAGCATCTGCGTGAAGATCGACCCCGCCACCGCATGGTCGCCGGACGCGGTGACGTAGGCCGAGCGCCAGCCGGCCCACAGCCGCTCCATCTGCTCGCCGCTCATCAGGCGTGGTCGGCGATCTCGGCCTGCACCCGCTCGACGAAGGCGTCGACCGTGACGCCCCGCTCGACGTCGCCGCCCCGCGGGTTGTCGCCCACGGTCTCGTTGGCCACGTCGTCGTCGCCCACCACCACGACGTGGGGGATCTTCTCCAGCTTGGCCTTGCGGATGCGGGCCCCCAGCGGCTCGTCGGCGTCGGCCGCGCCGGCCCGCAGCCCGAGGGCCCGCAGCCGCTCGACCACCTCGCCCGCGTAGACCTCGTGGTCGGACCGCACGGGCAGGACCTGCACCTGCACCGGGGCCAGCCAGGTGGGCAGCGCGCCCGCCGTGTGCTCGAGCAGCACGCCGAAGAACCGGTCGAACGAGCCGAACAGCGCCCGGTGGATCATGCGGGGCTTGTGGCGCTGGTTGTCGGCCCCGACGTACTCGAGGCCGAAGCGGTCGGGGAACTGGAAGTCGACCTGGAGGGTCGAGAGCTGCCAGCGCCGCCCGATGGCGTCGCGCACGTGCACGTCGATCTTGGGGGCGTAGAAGGCACCCTCGCCCTCGGCCACCACGTAGGGGACCCCGACGGTCTCGACCGCCCGCTGCAGCGCGGCCTCGGCC
>DATFRN010000177.1:0-4317 GCA_035263165.1 Acidimicrobiales bacterium
GTGCACCTTGGCGCCCTCGTCGGCGATGATCAGCGTCCGCTCGAACTGGCCCATGTTCTCCGCGTTGATGCGGAAGTAGGCCTGGAGCGGCATGTCGACCTCGACGCCCGGCGGCACGTAGATGAACGACCCGCCCGACCACACCGCCGAGTTGAGGGCGGCGAACTTGTTGTCGTTCTTGGGGATGATCTTGCCGAAGTGGGGCTTGACCAGGTCGGGGTACTCGCGCAGCGCGGTGTCCATGTCGCAGAACACGACGCCCTGGCGCTCGAGGTCCTCGCGGTTGCGGTGGAAGACCACCTCGGACTCGTACTGGGCGGTGACGCCGGCCAGGTACTTGCGCTCGGCCTCGGGGATGCCCAGCTTCTCGTAGGTCTTCTTGATCGACTCCGGCAGCGCGTCCCACTCGTCGACCTGCGTGTCGGTCGGCTTGATGTAGTAGTAGATCTGATCGAAGAAGATCTCGGACATGTCCCCGCCCCAGGTGGGCATGGGACGGCGCTGGAAGTGGCGGAGGGACTTGAGGCGGTAGTCGAGCATCCAGTCGGGCTCGCCCTTCATCCACGACATCTCGCGGACGATGTCCTCGTTGAGGCCCTGCTTGGGCTTGAAGACGTAGTTCTCCTCGTCGGCCCAGCCGAGCTTGTAACGCCCCAGGTCGAGATCGGCGACTGCCATGTGCGGTTCCCTTCGGGCCGGCTCCCCGGCCACGCACGCGGACGAATTTCTCCTACGTGGATAGTAGCAATGCGCGCACTGGCCTCCACATCCCCCGGGAGGCCGCCGCATCACGTAGTGGTATGGGCGCGCCGCGTCGTAGCAGTCTGCCAACATGGGCGGCCATGTCGCCTCGCTCGCGCCGACAGACACGCCAGCCCGACCGCGCCGCCACCGAGGCGGCGCTCCAGGGGGCGGCGCTGGACCTGCTGGACCGCAACGGGGTCCTGGCCGGGCTGAACCTGCGCGAGGTGGCGGAGGAGGCCGGGGTCAACCGGGGCCTGGTGTACCACTACTTCGGGTCACGGCGGGCCCTGCTGCGGGCGGCGCTGCGCTCCGACTACCGCCAGCGGCTCGGCGAGTTCGACGCCGGGATGGACCTCCCGTTCCCGTCCCGGATCGCCCAGGTGTTCCGCACCTTCCTGCGGCACCGGCGCGCCATCGTGCTGGCCGCGCTGCTCGTCCTCGACGGCGACCAGGTCGTCCGCATCCTCCCCGACCCCGTGGGCATCAACGACCGCCTGTCCCGCGACGTCGCCGACGGCACCCTCCCCGCCGACCTCGACGTCGAGGCCGCCCACGTGACCGTGGCCTCGACCGTCTACGGCTACCTGCTGTTCCGCGACCGGTTCGCCGCCGAGCTGGAGACCCCGGTGCGCGACCTGGACGAGCGCATGGCCGGGACGATCGAGCTGATGCTGGCCGGCGGCCGCCCGGCCGCCCCCGGCAATCCGACCAACAACTCGACGAACGGGCCGGGGAGCCAGCCCTAGCGGTTGCCGGCCGCCAGCGCGGCCCGGTCGTCCTCGTCGTCGTCGCCGCCGTCGCTGTCGCCGCCGGTCCCGGCGGCGCCGGTACCGGCCACCCAGGTGGCGTAGAGCCGGGCGTAGGCGCCCCCGGCCGCCACCAGCTCGGCGTGGGTGCCCAGCTCGACCAGCTCGCCGCCGTCGACCACGCCGACCATGTCGGCCCGCTCGGACGTCGACAGCCGGTGGGCGATGACCACCACGCTGCGCCCCTCGAGCAGGCGGTCGACCGCTCCCTCGACCAGGGCCTCGGTCCCGGGGTCGAGGCTGGAGGTGGCCTCGTCCAGCACCAGCAGCGCCGGGTCGGCCAGCGCGGCCCGGGCCAGCGAGACCAGCTGCTTCTCCCCCGCCGACAGCCGGCTGCCCCGCTCCCGCACCTCGGTGTCGAGGCCCTCGGGCAGCGACGAGAACCGGTCGTAGGCGTTGACCGCGGCCAGGGCGGCGTCGACCTCGGCGTCGCTGGCGTCGGCCCGGGCCAGCCGCACGTTGTCCCGGATGGTGGCGTTGAACAGGAACCCCTCCTGGGGGATGACCACGATCCGCCGGCGCAGCGAGGCGATCGTGGCGTCCCGCAGGTCGACGCCGCCGAAGCGCACGGTCCCCTCGGTGGGGTCGTACAGCCGGGCCACCAGCTTGGCCAGCGTGGACTTGCCGGCCCCGGTCGGTCCGACCAGCGCCAGCCGGGCGCCCACCGGGATGGTCAGGCTCACGTCCCGCAGCACCCGGGGCCCGTCGCCGTAGGCGAAGGACACGTCGTCGACCTCGACGGCGCCGACCGGCGGCAGGTCGACCGCGGCCTGGCGCTCGGGCACGTCGACCCGGGTGTCGAGCAGCTCGTAGAGCTTGTGGAGGCCGGCGCCGGCCGACTGCACCATGTTGAACAGCTGGCTGAGCTGCTGGACGGGCTCGAACAGGTTGGACAGGGCCAGCACGAAGAACGCCACCGTGCCGACGCTCAGCTCGCCCTGGTGGACCAGCCAGCCGCCGAAGCCGAGGGCCAGCGCGGTCGTACCCCACCCGGCCAGCTCGATGACCGGGAGGTACCAGGCCGAGATGCGCACCGAGCGCATGTGGCTGTCGTAGAGCTCGTGGTTGCCCCGCTCGAACCGGGCGACCTCGACGTCCTCGCGGGCGAAGGCCTGTACGACCCGCACCCCGGCGATGCCCTCCTGGAGGTGCGACAGCGTGGTGCCGATGCGGTCCCGGACGTCGAGGTAGGCCTTGTTGGAGTCCCGCTGGAACTTGATGCTGGCCAGGATCACCGGCGGCAGGGCGATGCAGCAGACGAGCATCATCTGCCACGACACCGCGGTCAGCACGACCAGCGAGACGGCCAGCAGGATGCCGTTGGACACGAACATCGTCAGGCCCTGCTGCACCAGCTCGGACAGCGAGTCGACGTCGGAGGTCATGCGGGACACCAGCACGCCCGCCTGCGACCGGTCGTAGAACGGCATCGACAGCGCCTGGAGATGGTCGAAGACCCGGATGCGCAGCGACCGGAGGAAGTCCTCGCCCACCAGGCTGATCAGCATGATCTGGATGCGGTAGGTCACGTAGGCGAGCGCGGCCACGACCACGTAGAGGCCCACGGCCAGGTCGAGCTTGCCGCCGTCTCGGGCGGTGATGCCCTTGTCGATGCCGAACTTGACCAGGTACGGGCCGGCCAGGACCGTGCCGGTCCACAGGACGACCATCGCCAGCGCGGCCAGCACCCGCCGCCGCTGGGGGCGAAGCATGCGGACGGTGCGCCGGACGACCCGCTTGGCCTCCTGGCGGTCGAGGCGGTCGTCCTCGGTGACGCCTCCCTGCATCCACATCAGCGACGACCTCCGCCGCTCGCCACGCCGAGCTCCTCCTCGTGGGGCCCGCCGTCGCCGTCCCCGTTCCCGTTGCCGTGGCCGTTCCCGGTGGCCGCCAGGGCCCGCTCCCGGGCCTCGGCCGCCGCCAGGACCTCGCGGTAGCGCGGCTCGCGGGCCAGCAGCCCGGCGTGAGCGCCGGTCGCCGCGACCCGGCCGTCGTCGATCAGCACGACCCGGTCGGCCAGGGCGATCGTCGCCGGCCGGTGGGCGATGACGATCGTCGTCCGGCCCTCCATCACCTGGGTGAGGGCGTCGCGGATCTCGTGCTCCTTGGTGGGGTCGACCGCCGAGGTGGCGTCGTCGAGGATCAGCACCCGGGGGTCGGCCAGGATGGCCCGGGCGATGGCGATGCGCTGGCGCTGGCCGCCCGACAGCGAGTAGCCGCGCTCGCCGATCCCGGTGGCGTAGCCCTCGGCCAGCTCGCTGATGAACTCGTGGGCGCCGGCCAGCCGGGCCGCCCGCTCGATGGCGTCGTGGGGGGCGTCGGGGTCGGCGAAGGCGATGTTGGCGGCGATCGTGTCGCTGAACAGGAAGGTGTCCTCGAACACGATGCCGATCGAGCGCCGCAGCTCCTGGAGGCCGAGCGTGCGCACGTCGGCGCCGTCGAGCGCCACGGTGCCCGCCTCGACGTCGTAGAAGCGGGGGATGAGCCGGGCCACCGTGGTCTTGCCGGCGCCGGTGGCGCCGACCAGGGCGACCGACTCGCCGGGCGCCACCCGCAGGTCGAAGCCGTCGAGCACCGGGCGGGGCCGCCCGTAGCCGAAGGTCACGCCCCTGAAGGTGACCTCGCCGCCGCCGGGGGGCAGGGCCGCGGGGTGGGCCGGGTCGTCGACCGCGGGCTCGGTGGACAGCACGTCGTCGACCCGCTCGGCCGACACGGCCGCCCGCTGGGCCTGGGCCACGATCATGCCGAGCATGCGCAGCGGCCAGAT
>DATFRN010000178.1:0-2530 GCA_035263165.1 Acidimicrobiales bacterium
ATCGGTGTGCAGCTCACCGACTCGGCCTATGTGGCCGCGAGCATGAAGGTCATGACCCGCATGGGCCAGGGCCCCCTCGACGTGCTGGGCGCCGAC
Source organism: Acidimicrobiales bacterium (assembly GCA_035263165.1). Taxonomy (GTDB): domain Bacteria; phylum Actinomycetota; class Acidimicrobiia; order Acidimicrobiales; family VFJN01; genus ZC4RG19. The sequence goes on from DATFRN010000178.1 coordinate 97, forward strand.
GGCGAGTTCGTCCCCTGCCTGCACTCGGTCGGCTACCCGCTGGTCGACGCCGACGGCACACGCCGGCCCGACGTGGCCTGGCCGTGCGACGCCGAGAACAAGTACATCGTCCACTTCCCGGAGACCCGGGAGATCTGGTCCTACGGTTCCGGCTACGGCGGCAACGCGCTGCTGGGCAAGAAGTGCTTCGCGCTGCGCATCGCCTCGACCATGGCCCGCGACGACGGGTGGATGGCCGAGCACATGCTGATCCTCGGCGTCACCCCGCCGGCCGGCGAGAAGCGCTACATCGCCGCCGCGTTCCCGTCGGCCTGCGGCAAGACCAACATGGCCATGATGATCCCCACCCTGCCGGGGTGGAAGGTCGAGACGGTGGGCGACGACATCGCCTGGATGAAGTTCGGCGACGACGGCCGGCTCTACGCCATCAACCCCGAGGCCGGGTTCTTCGGCGTGGCCCCGGGCACCGGCGAGGAGACCAACCCCAACGCGGTCGCCTCGCTCTACGGCAACTCGATCTTCACCAACGTGGCCCACACCGACGAGAACGACGTGTGGTGGGAGGGGCTGTCCGCACCGCCGGCCCACGCCGTCGACTGGCACGGCAACGACTGGACGCCGGCCGCCGACCACCCGGCCGCCCACCCCAACGCCCGGTTCACCACCCCGGCCTCGCAGTGCCCGTCGATCGCCCCCGAGTGGGAGGACCCGAAGGGCGTGCCGATCTCGGCCATCCTGTTCGGCGGCCGGCGGGCCACCAACGTGCCGCTGGTGACGGAGGCGTTCGACTGGGACCACGGCGTGTTCCTGGGCTCGATCATGAGCTCGGAGACCACCGCCGCCCAGGCCGGGGCCGTCGGCAAGCTGCGCTTCGACCCCTTCGCCATGCTGCCGTTCTGCGGGTACAACATGGGCGACTACTTCGCCCACTGGCTGGACATCGGCAAGGCCACCGACGCCGACAAGCTGCCCCGGCTGTTCTGGGTCAACTGGTTCCGGCGGGGTGAGGACGGCTCGTTCCTGTGGCCGGGCTTCGGCGAGAACAGCCGGGTGCTGCGCTGGGTCGTCGAGCGGGTGGAGGGCAGCGGCGAGGCCCAGGACACCCCGATCGGCCGGGTGCCGACGGCGGGCGCCATCGACACCGCCGGCCTCGACGTCGACGCGGCCACGATGGACCAGCTGGTGGCCGTCGACCCCGACTCGTGGCGGGCCGAGATGCCCCAGATCGAGGAGCACTACCGGCACATCGGCGACACCGTCCCCACCGCGCTGCGCGAGCAGCTGGAGGGCATGGAGAAGCGCCTGGCCGGCGGCTGACTCACGCGCTCGTGGCGAAGGCCGCCATCTCGGCCAGGAGGTCGGCGGCCGCCGTCGGGGCGTCGAGGCCCAGGTCGCGGTAGACCGCGGCCACGTTGGCGACCAGCCGCTCGGGCTCGCCCAGGGCGGCGTAGGGCCCGAGGTCGAGGTCGCGGGCCGCGTCGCGGGGCGACATGCCGGCCCGGGCGCGGGGCGTCACCTCGTCGACCAGGTGGGTGAAGTAGTCGCGCTGGGCCGCCACCTCGGCCGGGCCGCACAGCGGGCCGTGGCCCGGCACGACCGTGACCGCCTCGAGGGCGAGGATGCGGTCGCAGGCCGCCACCCAGTTGGCCACCGGCCCGGCCCACACGATGGGGTGGCCGCCGTTGAACAGGATGTCGCCGGTGTAGACGATCCCGGCGTCGGGCACGTGGGCGATGACGTCGCCCGCGGTGTGGGCGGGGCCGACCTCGATGAGGTGGACGTCCCGGTCGCCGACCCGCAGCGTCAGCTCGCCCTCGAAGGTGGTGGTGGGCGGCACGACCTCGATGCCGTCGAAGTCGAACGGCGCCCACATGCGGCCGATCAGCTCGCCGGCCGGCCCCTCGGGCGGCGCGGCGGCCAGGGCGGCCAGCAGCGCCGGCGGCAGCCCGCCCATCTCCTCGGCGCAGGCCTTGCTACCGACGATCTCGGCGTCCCGCACCAGCTGGTTGCCCCAGCAGTGGTCGCCGTTGGCGTGGGTGTTGACCACGGTCCCGATGGCCGCCGCCGCCGGCACCGCCCGCCGCATCGTGTCGAGCATGGCGCCGGTCAGCTTGAGGTCGAACAGCGTGTCGACGAGCAGGGACGCCTCGCCGTCGACGACCAGCCCCGCGTTGCTCCAGCCCCAGCCCCCGTCGGGCTGGAGGTAGGCCCACGTCCCCTCCCCGAGCGCGTGCAGACCCAGCGTGTACGGATGACCGGCCATGTGGACATCGTCCCACCGATGGCCGGCGCCCGCGCACTACGATCCGTGGCCGTTCGGACGAAGAGGGAGGCCCCGGATGGCGGTCAGCGCGTACATCCTGATCCAGACCGAGGTGGGCAAGGCTGCCCAGGTCGCCGACGAGGTCGGGGGCATCGACGGCGTGGTGTCGGC
>DATFRN010000179.1:0-11821 GCA_035263165.1 Acidimicrobiales bacterium
GGCGGCGGGCCGGTCGGGATCGGGCCCCTGGGCGCCGGGCCCCGGGGGGGCGGGGTCACGCCCGGCGCGGGGGGTGGTGCACCGGTCGTGCCCGGCCCCTGCCGAGGGACCTGGGTGGTCGCGGGCGTGCGGGGCGCCCGGCGGGGGGCGCGGTGGGCCGGGGCGGGGCCGTCCGGCGCGTTGTCGACGCCGTCGCCGGGATCGGCCGGGTTGTACTTGGCCACCGCCTTGAACGTGCCGTCGAGGCGGATCACGCCGGCCTGCTCGGTGTCCGGGTCGTTGTAGAAGACGAAGCCGTCCTCGCTGAACAGCTCGAACGTGCCGTGGGCCACCGGCCGGTCGGTGTCATGGCTGCGGCGGTGGGCCAGGTCGACCACCGCCACGGTGCCGGTCGTGTAGTTGGGGACGAACACGTGGCCGTCGACCTCGACCGGGTCGCCCAGGTCGCTGCCCCGCTCGGCCACCGAGATCGCCACGTCGGTGCAGCCGCCGCCGTCCAGGTCGCTGACGCGCAGCACGCCCTGGGCGCCGGACACCGAGTACACCCGGTCCTGGTCGCTGGCCCCGCCGAAGCGCACGGTGTCGTCGCCGCGGCGCATGTCGACGCAGGCGCCGGCGCCGAGGCCGCCCGAGCGGCCGATGCGGTGGACGCGGCGACCGGCCCGGTCGACCAGGACCGGGTGCCCGCCCGCCGCCACCAGCTCGGCGCCGTGGGGGCGCTCGACGACCGAGGGACGGGTGTGCCGGGCCCTCCCGTCGAACCACACGAGGTCGCCGGTTGTGGCCCCCAGCAGCCACAACCGGCCGGTCGCGTCGACGACGCCCGACCCGATGGAGTCGGCCAGCGAGGCGTCGTCGCCGGCGTGGACGGCGAGGTCCCGGGGGTCGGCCACGACGACCTTCCCCTCGGCCTCGTCGAACAGGTAGAGGGCGCGCCCGGTGGCCCGGGCGGCCACATGGCCGGAGGACGCGGGCACGACGCGGGCGGGACGGCCGGACGCGAACGTGCGGGGATCGACCCGCACGACCGTGCCCCGCTGGGCGTCGACCGCGTAGCCGACCGTCCCGGCCTGGGCGGACTGCAGCGAGCCGGTGCCCGCGCCGACGTCGACCCGGGCCACGACCTCGGCCGTCTCGCCGTCGATGAGCGTCATCATCCCCACGCGCGACGAGGCGACCCAGGCGGCCCCGTCCCGCAGGTCGACGCGGGACGGCGGGGTCGGGTCGCTCCGGGCCATGGCGCCGACGAGGGCCACGCAGCCCAACGCGGCACCCGCTCGTGCCAACCACCACCGCATGCGTCGAGCGTGCGCCCGCGGCGACCGCCGGCGCCCCCGGGAAATTCCCGGGCCGGCTCCCGGGATGCCGCGAGCCACCGCATCGGCCCGGCGCCGGGGGCGGTACCAGCGGCGGTGTGCCAGCCACTAGCTTTGTACCCGGCAAGTCACCGTCCGTGTGCCGGGGTCACGGTGGTGCGGCCGCCCGGGTCACGAGACAGGAGGTGGGCATGGACCCAGTGGTGACCGTCGACGCCGACAGCGTCGCCGTCGAGCCCGGCGGGCAGGCGAGCGTGACCGTGCGGGTGCGCAATCTGTCGTCGATCGTCGAGGGCTTCCGGCTCGACGTGCTGGGCGAGGCCTCGGGCTGGGCCCGGGTGCTGCCCGAGCGCATCGAGGTGCTGCCCCAGGGCGAGGCGATGGCGACCGTGCTGTTCACCCCGCCGTCGGGCGTCAACACCCGCGCCGGCCAGGTGCCGTTCGGTGTGCGGGTCGTGTCGCAGGTCGACGCCGGCTCCTCCGCCGTGGCCGAGGGCGACATCCAGGTCGGCAACGTCTCGCTGTCGCAGGCCAAGATCACCCCCGCCACGTCCAAGGGCCGGTTCTCGGCCCGCCACCGGGTGGAGTTCTCCAACTGGGGCAACACGCCGGTGAGGCTGAAGCTCGAGGCGTCCGACCCCGACCAGGCGCTGGCCTTCCTCATCGCCCCCGAGTTCCTCGACCTGCCGCTGGGGGCGGCGGGGTCCGCCCGCATCAAGGTGCGGGCCCGCAAGCCGTTCATGCGGGGCACGCCGCAGCGCCGGCAGTTCCGGGTGACCGGGCGGCCGCTCGAGCCGGGGCGCTTCGACCCGGCGCCGGGGCCGGCGCCCCAGCCCTACGGGTACGACCCGACCACGCCGGCGGTCGACGGGGCGTTCGAGCAGAAGGCGATCATCGGGCGGGGCCTGCTGCCGCTGGCGGTGCTGGCCATCGCCGCCGCCGGGGTGATCGGCTTCCTGTCGTCCCGGCCCGACAAGGACCCGGCCGACGAGACGGTCGGCCCGCCGCCGCCCGCGGGGTTCTCGGCCACGCCGGTCAGCCACGACACGGCCACGCTCAAGTGGACGCCGGGCGACCGGGTCGACAGCTACACGGTGCTGACGATCGACCCCGCCACGGCCGAGGACCCCAACCCGTCGGTCGTCGACACGTCGAAGGCCATCCCCGGCGAGCAGGCCCAGTTCGTCATGGACAAGCTGAAGGCGGCCAGCAAGAACTGCTTCGAGCTGGTCGCGGTGCGGGGCAAGTCCAAGTCGGTGCCGACCAAGCCGCAGTGCATCACCACGGCGGCGCTGGCCGGGCCGACCGCCCCGCCGACCCCGACCGAGGTGGCGGTCAAGGTCGCCAACGGCAAGGCCCTCATCACCTGGCACGACCAGTCGGGCGGCAAGGCCGACCACATCATCCGCCGGGGCGACACCATCGTGACGACGATCCCCAGGCCGAACACCGAGGCCAGCGTCGACATCGTCGAGGGCGACCTCTGCTACACGGTCGAGGCGACCACGGGCAAGGCGGTCTCCGAGCCGTCGGCCCAGCAGTGCCTGCCCGACGGCACGACGTCGGCGGGCGTCGCCGGCACCGGGACCGGCACCGGGACCGGCGGGGGGGACGGTGGCGGGGACGGTACCGGCGGCGGCTCGACCCCGACCGACCTCAAGGTGATCGCCGTGCCCCACAACGGCGTCCACCTGGACGAGGACCCGTTCGGCAAGAAGCTCGCCCAGCAGCAGCTGGCCGCGTTCCAGAGCAAGAACCTCAAGGGCGCGGGACTGCTGCTGACCACCGAGTACCCCGACATCAGCCCGCCGGTCCCCCAGGCCTCCTGGCTCGTGTTCGTCAGCGGCTTCAACTCCGAGCAGGACGCCCAGGCGTTCTGCCAGACGACCTTCCACGCCTCCTGCAACACCTACACCCCGGGCCCCCACCAGAAGCCGGCCGGCCCCGCCACCGCCACGCCCTGACCCACCCCGGCGGGGGTGCCGGCGCCCCCGCCGCCGGGCCGGGTCGCGGTTGCGGCCTCGGCCGGGCGGCCGCCGCGGGGGCGCCGGCGGGGAGACTCAGCCGGTCTGGTCGTAGGGCAGGTCCCGGCCCTCGACCCAGTCCCGCATCTGCCGCACCCAGGCCGGCTCGCTGCCGTTGAGGTGGACCTGGTGGGTGGCGTACACGCCCTCCACCTCGGCCACCACGCCGGCGGCGGCGGCCCGCAGGTTGCCGGTGGCCACCGTGCGGCGGGCCTCGGCCCGCAGCAGCCGCCGCCCGGTGCGGGCGGCCCGCCATCCCCGGCGGCCGAGGCGCCGCTCGGTCACGCCGAGGGCGTCGAGCCGGCCGTTGGCGTGCAGGTAGGAGGCGGTGATCGCCACCAGTGCCGCCGCCGCCCCGACCCCGAACATCAGCAGCGCCAGCAGCGTCGTGCCGAACATGCCCCGCAGCACCGCCATCGCCGTCGCCGTGACGGCCACGAGGGCGAACAGCCCGGCGACGATGCGCCGCTCGGGGGCCAGGGCGCCCGGGTCCACCGCCTCCCGGGACCGGCGCAGCAGCCGCCCGATCGTGTGGGCCGCCAGCGTCTGCACCACGGCGACGAGCAGCGCCAGCAGCTGGGTCAGCCGCAGCGGCAGCAGCAGCACCTGGAGCGTGCTGCGGTCCACGAGGTAGTCGGCGACGACGCACAGGCCGAGCGCGGCCGCCAGCCCGATCGGCCCCAGCGCCCGGTGGTGCGGCTCGTGCGGCAGGACGCCCGGGGCGGGGGCCAGGCTGCGGGCGGCCCGGTCCTCCTCCTCGGCCGCCAGGAGGGCCCGGTGGCGCAGGGCGAGCCGGCTCTGGAGGCTCACGACGTCGGCGTGGCGCTTGCCGAGCGCGGTCAGCCGGCGGTGGATCGCCCGCCGGTGCCGGGCCTGGATCTCGCACAGGCGCCGCCACACGTGGGCGTGGCGGGTGCGGGCCATCTCGTCGGCCGCGGGCCGGGCGACCTCGGCGGCGACCGGCCGGTCGAAGAACGCCCGGGGGGCCGTGCGGTTGGTGGCGGTGGTGTCAGTCATGCGCGTTGCCCTCCTCGTTCGTGCTCTGTCCCAGGACGGTGGCGCCGTAGGCGACCACGTGCCCGCCGCCCCGGGCGACGGCGGACCGCCAGAACGCCTCCAGCCGGGCGGCGGCCAGGTGCTTCCCGCCGGCGCTCTGATAGGAGCCGGCCCCCAGGAACAGGACGTCGGCCCCGGCGAGCGGGGGCGGCCCGTCGGGGAAGCAGCGGTCGACGCTGCCGTCGGCGCCCGAGGGCACCGGCCGCGGCATCGTGCACGGTCGGGCGGTGCTGACGGCGTCGGACAGCAGGGCGATGCCGTGCCAGCCCCTACCGCCGCCGTCTGCGCCGCCGTCGCCGTCGGTGCCGCCGTCGCCGTCGGTGCCGTCGGTGCCGGCGAGGAGCCCGCCGGCCCAGGTGAGCGCCCCGGCCACGTCGCTGGCCGGGGCCGGGTGGGCCACGGCCCGGCGGAAGATGCCGTCGGCCCGCCGCAGCACCGACCGCCTGGCGGCGGCGACGATGCGGGCGGCGGCCACCTCGTTCCCCTCGGCGGCGGCGGTGTCGAACGACACCCGCCCGACGATCCGGGGCTCGGCCCGGGCGTCGTCGTCGATCGTGGCCAGCACGACCTCGGCCTTACGCCGCTCGGCCAGCGGCAGCACGACGTCGGTGAGGTGCCGCCGCTGCTGGTCCTGGGTCCCGACGGCGCTGCCGGTCACGTCGAACAGCACGACCAGCTCCCCCCTGCTCGCCGCCGCCCCACCGCCCTCGAAGACGGAGCAACCACTCACAGCAACTACGACCAGCAGGACAAACGCCCCGCAGACCAGACCAGGCGACCGCCGTCCGCCATTCCCCCACCCGCCGCTGGGCCGGAGGTACCTTGTAAGCAGTCGACCGGAAAGTGCACAGCTCATGTGTCACCTACCCAGTACAAAAACTTACGTCTATTTACGTTAACCTAACTATAGTGATGTGAAGCAATGGGTGGCTTTACAGGTGTGCTTCTGAATGTCACATTCCGAAACTGAACGCAGCTTCGGCCCCGCCCTCCGCGCCGCCCGCGAACGCCGCGGCCTGACCCAGGCCGACGTCGCCGCCCAGCTAGGGGTCAAGCGGGAGACGATCTCCCACTGGGAGAGCGGCAAGCACCTCCCCCGCCCCAAGCAGTCCGCCCGCCTCGACGCCGCGTTACAGACGGACGGCAACCTCCGGGCCCTGATCGACCAAGCCCGCGAGGGACCCACGGTCTCATCGACGGATGACTCCTCGGAGAGCGTGCTCGAGGTCTTTCGGCGAGTGCAGGGGGCGATCGAGAGCTACCTGCAGCTCGACGCGAAGGGCCGACCCCTCGGCTGGTGCCACAACCTGCAGCAGGGCCTCGCCCCGACCCCGGTGGCGACCGCCTACGGCATCCGCATCCTCCACCTCATCGACGAGACGTCGATCAGTCGCCTCGGTGACTTCGCCGAGTGCCTCCGCAGGATGCAGCAGCCCGGCGGAGGCTGGGCCATCAAGTCCCAGTCGGCGCCGAGTCCCGAGGCCACCGCGGGCGTCATCGACGCCCTCGTCAGGGTGGACCCCGGCATGGACGTCTCGCCCTACGTCGACCTGATGCTCACCGAGATCGACGAAGAGGCCAGGAAGCGCCCCGCCATCGTCACCTGGATCCTCGAGACGATCCTCGACCTCAGGCCGGACTCGCCGGCGGTGCGGGGCCTCATCGGTGAGGTACTCGACCTGCGCAAGCCGAGCGGCCGCAATCGCCGGGTGCTCTGGAGTCAGAAGGCCGAGCCCAACCTCGCCCGTCCCGACCCGTCGCCATACCACACCGCCCGGGCATGTGCCGTGCTGCGCCGGGCCGGCCTGGTCGGGGCCGTGCCGCCCGATCTGGCCGGGCGGGTCGACGACGCCCTGGAGATCGGCGTCGGGTGGTTGCAGGGCCTGCGCGAGGTCGAGAACACCAGTGAGGTGTTCCAGCGCCCCGGCGACGGCCCGCCGAACAGTGCGTTTTTCCGTCACTTTTCTGCATCCTGGGTGTTGCGCGCCCTGCTACTGTGCGGGGTGCTGCCGACCCACCCGACGGTGTCGGGGACGCTCGGCAAGGTGTGGAGCGACTTCGACGACGAGCATTCGCTGTGGAGGTGGTCCAATGGCGACCTCCCCATCTGGATGACGTTCGACGGGCTGGCGACTCTGCGCATCGCAGCGCTCGCGGCGCTGCCGCATTGACGAACGCCCGGCTGGGCCTGGGGACAAGAGGACGTAGCGTGGACAACGAGGTTCACCAGCTCATCGCTGAGCTGGCGGTAGAGGTCGGCACCGCAGGCTCGGAGGTCGACAGGCTCCGGCGAGCGGCGAAGCTCGTCGCCGCCAACGACGAGCCGTTGCGGGCGATGCTCCGCGCCATCGCGACCGACTCCCGGCAGGCGGCGCAGATCGCTGCCGACTCCTACTGGCATCCCAACGGCTTCGCCAAGCTGGTGCTGCAGAGCCACCAGGACCCCGAGTTCCACCTCCGGCTCCACGTGTGGCCAGAGGGCAGCCCCAACCGCCCGATGTTCGAGATCGCCAACATCCACAATCACCGGTGGCCGTTCGCTTCGGTGGTGCTGGCCGGCGGGCTCCACGTCGAGTACTTCGAGGAGACCCGCGAGTTCGACATCGACGACCCCAAGGTGCTGCCCGCCACCCGCTACAGCTATGGGCTTGCACCCGACGCCCCCTACGGCCGGCTCCAGATGGAGGGCACGGTCACGCTGCTGGCGGTCGGCGGCAACTCCTACGGCTGGCCCGAGCGCCACTCGTGCGAAGCGAACGAACTCCACCTCGTCACGCCGTTCATCGACGAGTTCACGGCGACACTCCTCGTCCAGGGCCGGTTCTGCAACGACTCGGCGCTCGTGTACCAGCCGCTCGGGCGGAAGCCTCTCGTCCTCACGACCCGCCCCGTGACGCCCGACGAGGTCGCCGAGCTCGCCGGGAGGACCGTCGACGAGATGGCCAAGCGGGACTGATCGGGCGGGAGGCGCCGCCGGTGCTCTGACCGCTACCGCGGCCGGTAGAGGCGCAGCTCGCCGATCGACACCAGGTTGCCGCCGGCCTGGGCCTTGGCCGGGTCCGCGGGGGGCGCCGCGTCGAGGATCGCGATGCGGACGTGCTTGGTGACCGGGCCCTTGATGCGCTTCTCCTGGAAGCCGGCCTCGTCGCCCAGCGCCAGCGTCTTGCAGCTGCCGTCGTCGAAGCGGAGCTCGAGCTTGGTCGGCTTCCACTGGCCGGCGCGGTCGGGATCCCCGGCCGGCAGGCTCGGCTGGATCCGCAGCTTGGACAGCTTCGACGGGGCCGGCATCGTCACCACCAGCGCATGGTCGGCGCCGCCGAACGTCGGGTCCTCGGTGCAGGCCTCGGCCGCCGGGTCGTCCTCCGTCAGCGTCCACTGGCCCGCCCACGCCGTCTTGGGGTCGCCGTCGACCGCCGCGCTCGGCGGGAAGTCGTTGTTGATGCCCTGGTCGGGGTCGGCGTTGGCCTGGAGCTCGCTGACGCGCTTGTCGCGGGGGAACGCCTTGTTCCACAGGCTGCGGGCGCCGGTGAGCGGGTTGTAGCCCGTGAACCCCAGCGACCCGATCAGGAACCCGGCGCCGGCCACGAGCGCCAGCACCCGGAAGATCCGGTAGCGCACGTCCAGGGCGCCCCGGTAGGCCGACCGGGCGGCGCCGCTGGCCGTGAACTGCTCGTCCTCCGGGTCCCGCCGCCGCACCTTGGCCACCAGCCGCGACCACCAGCCCGGCCGCCCGCCCCGGGGCAGCGCGGCCGCGGCCTCGGCCGGCAGCGAGTCGGACACCACCGCCCCGCACCGCCGGCAGAACCGCCGGCCCGGCGGGTTGGCGGTCCCGCACTGCGCGCAGGTCGGGCCGCCGGGGGCGACGTCGGGCGACGTCTGCGACGGCGGCCGCACGGCAGGCGGGCGGGCCGACGACTCGGCCGGCTGCATGGCCTTCGTCGGCGGCACCGCCGGTGCCTGCCCGCGGGCCATCACCCGGGGCGCGTCCGGGACCGCCGGGCCCGGCGCCCGGCCCGAGCCGGGGACGGGCGGGGCCGGCGGCACGACCGGGCCCTCGACCGCCGCGCCGGGGGCGGCCCCGGGAGGCGGCGGGCCGGACGGGGCCGGCGGGGCGGCCGGGTCGGACCGCCCGGTCAGCGCCACCAGCTCCAGCGACGAGCCGCACCGGCGGCAGAACCGGCGGTCGCCCGTGTTGCTCGCCCCGCACTCCAGGCACATCACCGACGCCGGGGCCGCGGCGGACCGCACCGGGGTCGTCGGCGGGCCGCCGGCGGGGGTCGGCGGCTGGGGCACGTCGGCCCACGGGGACGACCCGGGACCGCCCGGCGCGGGTGCGGGCGCCCCGTCGCCAGCGGCCGGGCCGATCGTCCACCCGGGCGCGCCCTCGGGTGGCAGGTCGACCCACGGCCCCGGCGGCGCCGCAGCCGGGGGCGGACCGCCGCCGGGCGGCCCGGCCGGCACCGACGGAGCGGCAGGCGCGACAGGCGCGGCCGGCGCGGCACCCCGCCCCGCGGCCGGCCCCGACGGGGCCGCCGCACCGCCGCCGGGCGCCCCGGTCGACGGCCGGGCGGGCGCGGCCGGCTCGACCTTCTCGCCCTCCCATTCCAGGTAGGCGCCGCAGGACTGGCAGAAGTCCTCGCCCTCCCGGGCCTGCTGCCCACACTGGCGGCACACGATCACGGCGTCATTCTCCCCCGCCGGCCGGCGGCTGGGTGACGAGCCACGCCAGGATGCCCTCGCAGGTGCGCACGGCACCCCGGGCCGCCCCCTTCACCGCCATCGACGACATCGGGTGCTCGGCCACCTGCGACCACGTGGCCCGGGCCGCCAGCGCCGACTCGCTCAGCGCCGCCGGCGGCGTGTCGGGCGGCAGCCCCAGCCGCTCGGCGGGCGTGATCCCGTGCCCCCCGAGGAGCCGCTCCAGCTCGGCCGCCTGCGACTCGTCCCGCAGCTGGATCTCGCCCAGCCACAGGTCGGTCAGCAGCCGCACCTCGGCGATCTCGTGGGCGCTCGAGGCGATCATCTCGGCCCGGGTCGCCAGCCAGTCCCCCCGGGGCCACGACCGGGACGCCAGCAGCGCCGTCAGCGCCACCAGCGCCGAGCGGGCCTTGAGCGGCTGGCTCCGCCCGATGAGCTGGATGTGCAGCGCCCGCTGGAGGTCGGCGATGCCGCTGGCCCGCAGCAGCTCCCGGGCCAGCTCGGGGCTGTTGTTGGCCCGGCCCTTGGCCACCAGGTCGAGCGCCAGCCGCACCCCGTAGATCCCCAGCCGCCGCAGCAGCGCCGCCCGCACGGCGGCCGGCACCGACACCGGGGCGTCCTCGGCGGAGAAGCGGTCGGCGGTCAGCGCCAGCTCGGCCAGGTCGAGCCCGTGGGTGCCGACCAGCGTGGCCACCGTCCGGTACTCGTCCTCCCGGAGCGTGGCTCCCGCCTGGGCCACCAGCCCGGCCACCGGGATGACCGACCGGCACAGCTGGCGGATCCGGGGGTCGTGGCCGTAGCGCTGCGCCACCTTGTGGGCCGAGTCCATGGCGTCGAGGCGGCACGCCCCGATCTCGTCGGCCCGGGACAGCACGCCCACGGCGTTGACCGGGGTGCTGTTGGCCAGGTCGTCGTCGTGGAACGCCTCCAGGAAGCGCACGTCGGTGTTGTGCAGGTGCCGCACCAGGTAGAGCACGGCGTCGGCGGCGGCCGGCTCGTCCTCGTCGTTGGTGAGGAAGCTGTAGGTGCGGGCCGACAGGTCAGTCGAGATCGACCCGATGCCGGGCGTGTCGATCAGCGTGATCTCGGCCAGCCGGGCCGACGGCCACCACACGACCAGGCGCTCGAGGTCGTCGGCCGACGCCCCGCCGAGGTCGATCTCCAGCTCGTTGTCCTGGCGCCGGAACGGGCACTGGCGGGACGAGCCGTCCCGGGCGAAGGCGACGACCCGGTAGGTGTGGGCGTCGCGGTACCAGGTCACGACCCGGGTGCACTCGCGGGCGTCGGTCGGGGCCAGCTGGTCGCCGACCAGGGCGTTGAGCAGGGTGGACTTGCCGGCCTTGACCTTGCCGGCGATGGCGACCCGCAGCGGCTCGGACAGCCGGCCCGCGATCTCGTCGACGGCGGCGGCCGCGCCGGGGTCGGGGGCCGCGGCCCGGGCGTCGGTCAGCAGCGCCATCAGGTCGCCCATCACCCCCGGCGCCGGGGTGTCGGTGCTGGTCACGACGGGACCTGCCCGGCCGGCGCCGGCGCCGCCGGCGGCTGGGCCAGCGAGCCGAGCTGCTCGATCTCGCGGGCGGCGACCTGCTGGCGGGCCGCCCGGGCCGCGGGGTCGAGGTCGCGGGCCCGCTCGACGCCGGCCAGCGCCGCCGCGGTCGACCGCTGGAGCGACCCGGCCCGCATCGCGAACTCGTCCCGCAGCAGCCGCTGCGTCCGGCGCAGCGCGTCCTTGCACTCCTTGCCCACGAGCAGGCTGACCTCCTGGGCGTAGCGGTGCAGCGCGGACCGGGCTTCGGCCTGGTGCTGGGCGTGGCGGCGGTTGCGCTCCTCCCGCAGGGCCCGGCGCCCGAGGCCCAGGCTGAGCAGGAGCATGACCGGCGCCGCCACCGGGATGTTGAGCAGGCTGCCGGCCATCCCGAACATGACCATGCCGCCGTAGGACCCCCGGGCCGCCGACAGGATGGCCGACGACTTGGCCCCCTTGTCCCCGAAGTCGCCGCTCAGCGCGATGTGCTCGAGCTGGGCGACGGGGGCCGTGATCGAGAAGGCGATCGGGGTGCCGGCGTCCTGCTGGAACTGCTCGCCGACCCGCTCGGTCAGCTCCTGGGCCCGGTCGGCCAGGTAGTCGTAGGTGGCGACGGCGGCGCTGACGACCTGCCGGCGCAGCCACACCTCGAACTCGGACCAGGTCTCGGCCGGGTCGCTGGTGGCGATGATCTCCTCGCCCGAGCGCACGACCACCTGGAGCCGGGTGCGCAGGTCGTGGTCGACGTCGGCCACCAGGTCCTGGATGCCGTCGGACAGGACCTGCTGCCAGGGGGCGTTGCCGCCCTGGAGGGCCTTGGCGGTGGCGGCGGCCTGGCTGAGGCGCTGGACGACCGCCTCGGCCTGCTCGGGCCGGGCGATGACCTCGGACTCGGCCTGCCAGCCCATGGACAGCTCGGCGGCGGCGAAGGCGACGTCGGCGGCCACCCGGTCGGCCCGGGACCTGGCCCCCTCGACCACGACCCGGGAGCGGAGGAACTCGATCAGCGCCGGGTAGCCCGACTCCTGGTTCATGGCGTCGTCGACCGTGGCCGCCGCCCGCATGCGCAGGAACGACGACACCGGCACGACCGGCAGGTCGAGCCCGGCCTCGGCCAGGTGACCCCGGTCGAGCTCGACGATGCGCCGCCACTCGGGGTGGAGGTCGGTCTTGGTGACGACGCAGACGATCTTGGGGCAGCG
>DATFRN010000180.1:0-3650 GCA_035263165.1 Acidimicrobiales bacterium
GTCGAGCAGGCGGCCGACGTCGACGAGGTCGTCGACGGTGCTGCCGCCGATGCGGGCCGGCCGGCTGTAGGACGACGGCGCCAGCGGCTCGCCGTCGCGCACGGCGCGCACCGCCGGCCGGCGCAGGCCGGCGCCCGTGAGTGCCCGGTCCACGTCGGCCAGCGACAGCACGTCGTCGAACGCGCCGGCGTGGTGCCACCGGTGCGGCGCCACGCCGAAGATGGTCGACCGGAACGCGTCGGGGTCACCTACGCAGCGGCCGAGCGTCTCGGCGGAGAAGCCCTCGCCGAGCGGGGTGGGCGGGACGCTCAGGCGTCGGTCCCGTCGGCGTCGCCGCCGTCGGTTCCGTCGGCGTCGCCGTCGGTGCCATCGCCGTCGGTGCCATCGGCATCGCCGTCGGTGCCGTCGTCGTCGGACGCGCTCGCCTTCTCGTGGCGCCACTCGGTGGCGATGTCGTCGTCCTGCAGACCGGTGATCACGTCAGCCATCTCAGCTCCTCCGAAGGGGGTGCGCCCGCGTCCCCGCACGCTAACCCGCGGCGACGGGATCAAACAGGGGCGTCGACCGCCGCGCCGGCCACCAGCGCGTAGGACCGCAGCCGGTCCTCGGGGTCGTGGGTCAGCGTCGTCACGATGAGCTCGTCGGCCCCGGTGGCGTCGACCAGCTCGGCCAGCCGGCGCCGCACGGTGTCGGGGCCGCCGACCACGTGCGAGGACGTCCAGCCCCGGATCACCTCCCGCTCGGCGGGCGTGTAGGTGTACTCGGCCGCCTCCTCGGGCGTGGGGTAGCGGCCCGGCCGGCCCGAGCGCAGCCGGAGGAAGGCGAGCGTCCCCGGGCCCGCCAGCCACCGGGCCCGCTCGTCGGTCTCGGCGCACACGACGTTGACGCCCAGCATCACGTGGGGCGAGGCCAGCTGCTCGGAGGGCCGGAAGGCGGCGCGGTAGGCGGCCAGTGCGGGCAGCGTGTTGGCCGCCGCGAAGTGGTGGGCGAACGAGAACGGCAGCCCCAGCAGCCCGGCGGCCCGGGCGCTGTAGTCGCTCGACCCGAGCAGCCACAGCGCCGGCCGGTGGCCCAGGCCGGGCACCGCGGTCACCCGGCGGAACGGGTGGTCCTCGGGCCACTCGCCGCTGAAGTAGCCGACCAGCTCGACCAGCTGCTCGGGGAAGTCGTCGGCACCCAGCCCGGCCCGGGAGCGGCGCAGCGCCACCGCGGTGAGCTGGTCGGTGCCGGGCGCCCGGCCGATGCCGAGGTCGATGCGGCCGGGGTGGAGTGCCTCCAGCATCCCGAACTGTTCGGCCACCACCAGGGACGCGTGGTTGGGCAGCATGACGCCGCCCGAGCCCAGCCGGATGGTCGAGGTCACCCCGGCGGCGTGGGCGAGCAGCACCGCCGGCGACGACGAGGCGATGCCGGGCATGTTGTGGTGCTCGGCCACCCAGTAGCGGTGGTAGCCCCAGCGTTCGGCGGCCGCCGCCAGCCGCAGCGAGCTCCGCAGGGCGTCGCCCGGCGTCGAGCCCTCGGCCACGGGGGCGAGGTCGAGGACGGACAGCGGGACGGGCGCGAGGGTCACGAGCGCGAGAACGCCCCACCGGCGGCGTCTGTTCCTGCTTGGATCGGTCCATGACCGAGAGCGCGGTGCTGGGCGTGGACGGCTGCCGGGGTGGTTGGGTCGGCATCGTGCTCGGGCCCGACCCGGCGGCGCCGCCCCGGGGCGTCCACGGGACCACGATGGCGGACCTGGTGGCCGAGGCGGCGGGGGTGGCCGGTCCGGCGCCGCTGGCCGTCATCGGCGTCGACATGCCGGTCCACCTCGGCGACGCCTGGCCCCGGCCCGGCGACGTGGCGGCCCGCGCCCACCTCGGGCGCAAGGCGTCGAGCCTGTTCGTCACCCCGCCGGCCGCGGCCTACGGGGCGCCGACCTACGCCGAGGCCTGCGCGGTCGCCCGCGAGCTGACCGGCGGGTGGGCACCCAGCCGCCAGGCCTGGGCGCTCGGCCCCAAGATCGCCGAGGTGGCGGCGTGGGCGCCGGACGCGCCGTGCGGGGTGCACGAGGTCCACCCCGAGGTGTCGTTCTCGCTCATGGCCGGCGCCCCGCTGCTGGCCCGCAAGTTCTCGTGGGCCGGCCACGCCGCCCGCCGGGCCGCGCTGGCGGCCCAGGGCATCGTCGTGCCGGACGACCTGGGCGTGGCCGGCCGGGCCGGGGCCGACGACGTGCTGGACGCGGCCGCCGTGGCCTGGACCGCCCGCCGCCTGGCCGCGGGGACGGCGGTCAGCTTCCCCGACCCGCCGGTGCCGTCGTCCGTCTGGGCTTAGAGGCTGCGCCGATAGGCGTAGCCGTGGCCCGAGCGGCCCGCTGCGAAGCAGCAAGAGCGGGAAGCACTGACCACGGTGGCTGTGACGACCTGCCTATCCGCGCACGCTCTTAGGCGGCCTTCGCGACGGTGTAGGTCAGGTGGGTCACGCGGGACGAGGCGTCCGTGCGGGCCTGGTCCAGCGCGAGGCGGGCGGGATCCAGGCGCTCGAACAGGCGGATGCCGGTGCCGAACAGCACGGGCGCGAGCGTGATCGAGAACTCGTCGATCAGGCCGCCGTCCAGGTACTGCTGGATCGTCTCGGCGCCGCCGGCGATGCGCACGTCGCGGTCACCGGCGGCCTCGCGGGCCTGGAGCAGAGCGCTCTCGATGCCGTCGTCGACGAAGTGGAACGTGGTGCCGCCCGGCCGCTCCCACGGGTCACGCTCGCTGTGGGTGACGACGAACACCGGGGTGTGGAACGGCGCCTCCTCCGGCCATGACAGCTCGCCGCCGTCGAACATGCGCTTGCCCATCACGCTCGCGCCGGTGCGCTCGTACGTCGCCCGTGCGACGTCGTTGTCGGGCCCTTCCTCGCCGCCCTCGCCGATCTCGAGGTGCTCCCGGAACCACCGCTGCGCGAGCAGCCACGCCTGGAGCTCCGACCACTGCGCCAGCCAGCGCTGGGCCCTCGGGTCGTTCTGACCGTCGGGCGAGAACACGTGCTCGACGGACACGGCGCCGGGCGCCACGAACCCGTCCAGTGACATCGTCACGCTGAAGAACACCTTCCCGGCCATCAGTGCACCGTCCCTTCCGTCACGTAGGTCGCCAGGTTGCGCAGCGTCTGCTCGCCGCCCTCGACCGCGTGGTACTTCTCCACGGCCTCGTCGCGGAGCTCCCTGGTGGGGAACACCGTGCGCAGCACGATCCGGGTCTGCTCGCCGTCGGGCTCCAGGGTCAGGACCGACTCGAACGCGTTCGGGTCGTCGCGGGACTCGCCGTGCACCAGCGCGATCCGCTCCGGCGCGACGATCTCCCGCCAGGTGATCCACTCCTGGTAGTCGGTCCCGTCCGGCCCGTGCATCACGAAGTCCCACTCCCCGCCGACGCGGAACTCGAAGGACCGCGTCGTCGTCGTGAACCCGTCGGGCCCCCACCACCGCGACAGGTGCCGGACTCGCGTGAACGCCTCGAACACCAGCTCCCGCGGGGCGCCGATCACCCGGGAGATCACGATCTCGCGGTCCGCGGCCGCGTGCGCAGCCTCGCCGCCGTTACTGGTCATCGCCATGGTGGGGACCCTCCTGCCGTTCCTGCTGCAGCTCCTGCACGTACTCGTCCAGCCGGCCGAAGCTC
>DATFRN010000181.1:0-9938 GCA_035263165.1 Acidimicrobiales bacterium
CGACGGCGATGCGGGCGCGGTCGGTGGGTCAGTCGACCGCGATCCGGGCGCGGTCGGTGGGTCAGTCGACCGCGATCCGGGCGCGGTCGGTGGGTCAGTCGACCGCGATCCGGGCGCGGTCGGTGGGTCAGTCGACCGCGATCCGGGCGCGGTCGGTGGGTCAGTCGGGCGGGGGCGGCGGGGGCGGTGCGTCGGGCTCGCCGGCCGCGTCGGGCGGGGCGTCGGCCCGGCCGTTGCCGTTGCCCGTCCCGGTCCCGGCGGCACCGTTGCCGCCGTTGCCGCGGTAGCCGCCGTTGCCGTAGTACCCGCCGTGGGGCGGAGGCGGGGGCGGGGGCGGGGGCACCGGTGCGGGCGGTTCGGCGACCAGCACGCCGGTCGACACCGCGCCCTCGGGCGCGACCGCGTCGACCGGGCCCGCCGGCACCGGGTCCGAGGCCACCTTGGGCAGCGGCAGCGCCACCTGGTCGTGGGCCTTGTGGGCCGTCACCACCGCGGCGTGGAAGTCCTCCATGTCGGTCACGAAGCGCTCGTCGACATAGGCCGTGCCGTCGATGAGCGGGCCGGCCCGGCCGTCGATGACGGCCTTCACGTCCTCGCCCGAGATGGTCTTGTGGACCTCGAGGGCGTGGGCCAGCCGCAGCACCTCGGCCCGGTTGGCCTTGAGCAGCTCGCCGGCGTCCTTGAGCAGCCGGGCCAGGTTGTCCTCGATGCGCTCGCCGAGCGCCCCCTTGATGATCTCGCTCTCCTTGTTGTCGTCGCCCCGCCGCCCCCCGGAGCCGCCGACGCCGGCCTTGCGGGTCACCTCGTGGGAGGTGATCGTCTGGCCCATGCCGAAGTAGGCCTCCATCTGCATGGCGATGGTCGTGGCCGCCGCGAGGTCGGCGACCACGCCCGAGGTGTTGTTGCCGTCGAAGAACATCCGCTCGCCGGCCAGCGAGGCCAGGAACACCATGATCGAGGCCTCCAGCTCGCTGCGCCACTGGCTGAACTGGTCCTCGGGCTTGATGGTCTTCACCATGCCCAGGTAGTCGCTCCCCTTCTCGATCGTGGCCAGATCGATGTCGGTGTTGGTGTTGGTGCGGTAGGCGGCCACCGCGTGGCACGCCTCGTGCACCGCGATGGCGTGGCGCTCGCGCTCGATGTACTCGACGTCCTCGGGCGGGCCCAGCTCCTTCAGGTGCTTGGCCTTCATCACGTCCTTCCACGTGATGACGTCGTGGCCCTCCCGGATGGCGACGATCAGGGCCTCGTTGACGAGGTCCTTCATCTCCGCGCCGGTGGCGTAGGGCGTGATCGTGGCCAGCTTGTCGACCTGCTCGGGGGTGAGCTCGTTGGCGACCTTGTCGAGGTAGCCCTCGTAGGTGCGCACCCGCCCCTCCTTGGACGGGTAGCCGACCTTGTAGATGCGGTCGATGCGGCCGGGGCGCAGCATGGCCGGGTCGAGCGACTCGGGCATGTTGGTCGCCATCATCACCAGGATGCGGTACTTGGGCGGCGGCTTGGGCTGCATGCCGAGCAGCCGCCGTCCGTAGCGGTTGATGATGCCCCGGGGCTTCTTGAGGCCCGACAGCTCGGAGAGCAGGGCCTGGAGGGTGCCCCCGCCGCCGCCCATGCCCATGCCGCCCATGAACACCCTGTGCTCGGTGACCGGCGGGCGCTCGTCGAGCGCCGACTCGAGCAGCAGGGACTGCGTGGAGGCCGGGGCCCACCGCAGGTGGTCGTGGTGCCAGGCCGAGGCCGGATGGGTGGCGCCGAACTCGCCGCCGGGCATGAGCGAGCCGCGGCTGCCGAGGGCGTCCGCCTCGTCGAAGAACACGATCACGCCGCCGTAGCGCAGCGCCAGCTTGCGCAGCTTGCGGAACAGCGACTTGACCTTGAGGATGCCCACGCCCATGAACATGTTGATGAAGGCGCCGGGGTCGACGAACACGTAGGGCCGGCCGGTCTCGCCGGCCACCGCCTCGGCCATGAGGGTCTTGCCGGTGCCGGGCGGTCCGTGGAGCAGGATGCCGGACGGCACGTAGCCGCCCTTGGCCTCGATCACGTCGGGCCGCTCGAGGAAGACCATGTTCTCGCGCACGCGGTCGAGCACGTGGTCCTGGCCCCACACGTCGCTGAACCGGGTCTTGATCTCCTCCGGCATGTAGGTGTCGACGCCGCCCCGCGACAGGAACCAGAAGATGGCGACGAACTGAAGGACCACGAAGAGGATGAGGACCAGGCCTTGGGCGATGAACGGCAGCCAGGTCCACACCCGGGCCGGCAGCTGGACCAGCGCCGTGGCCGGGGCGACGTGGTAGATCGTGCCCAGCACGACGCTGACGACCCCCAGCAGGAACAGGTACTTGGCCGCCCGGGCGATGCGGAAGCGGTTCCAGTCGTTCATGCGGCCGGTGCGCCGCTCGACCCGGCCGAACACCGACTCCGTCCAGAACCGGTGGTAGGCGGCCGAGTGCTCGGAGATCAGGTAGTGGATCTGCCGGACCAGCTCGATGCCGGCCAGCACGAACAGGGGTCCCTTGGTCCGGACGGTGTCACGGATGGCGTCGCCGACCGAGTTGAACGGGTTGGGGTTGGAGTACTCGGACCACACGAAGAACCAGAACAGGAGGAAGAACAGCAGCAGGAACTTGCTGCGGTCCCACATCGAGAGCGGCTTGCGGGTCGGTCGGTCGGGGGCCGACCCCGAACCGACGGCGCCCGGTGCCGGCAGGCCCTTGCGCTCGTGGGGCGCCGGCGGCCCGTGCACCGGCGGCACCGCCGGCGGCGGCGGCTCCGAGATCGGCGTGGTCACGACCGCACCTCCTGGATCGTCCACGAGTCGACTGCTTTGGCGATCTCGTCCTTATGGGTCTCGAAGTAGCACTTGGTCGTGCACGTGACCTTGAAGACGTACATGATCGTGCTGTTGTCGTTGAGCAGGGCGGTGGAGTCGACCACCGCGGTGGCCCCGCCCCCGTCGGGGATCGGGGTCTCGAACACGGTGCGCACGCCGTGGAAGCCGCCCTTGAAGCTCACGGGCTCGTCCTTGACGACCTTGACGTTGGGGTCCTGCATCAGGTCCTTGCTGCCGTCGTTCAGCGCCGCGAACCCCCGCAGGGAGGCCAGGCTGATCTGCTCGCGGATCTCGGGGGTCAGGGCCTGGATCTTGACCATCCCGACCGGCTCGCCCGAGTCGCCCACGAACAGCAGCGACTTGTCGGCCTTCAGCCCGTGGCCGGTGAACGTGCGCATCCAGTTGCTCTGGTGGAAGTCCTTGAGCTCCTGCGCGCTGAGCTCGGGGAACAGCTGCTTCTCGTCGTGGATCGTCCAGCTGGACGGCAGCTTGGCGTAGACGCCGAAGTCGTCGTTCTGCACGTAGTGGTAGCGGGGGCCGCCGCACGCCGTGAGGCCCACCAGCACACTCGCCGCGATGGCTCCCCCGAGGGCCGTGCGCACGCGCATGCCCCAGAGTCTCTCGCACAATCCGACGAATAGCGACCGGATCCTTACGACCCGTGATCCCTACGAGGCGTCGGCGGCCCGCCGCCGTAAGCGACCCGGAATGTCGCGTACCCGCACCTGGGAGGCTGTCGGCACGCCGTCGCGGGCCGACAGCTCCTTGCACAGCCGGTAGGTCGCCCACCCGACGACCGGCGGCACGAGCAGCACGAGGGCCCGGAACGACCACAGGATGGCGTTGACCGACAGGCCGAACGTGACGGCGATGACGTCGGCCGCCCCGGCCAGGAAGCAGATGACGTAGAAGGTGATGGTCGCCACCCCGAGCGCCGTGCGCACCGGCCGCTGGCGGGGCCGGTCGAGCAGGTGGTGCTCGGCGTAGTCGCGGGTCACCCGGGCCTCGAGGAACGGCCAGGCGTACAGCAGGGCGAACGTCAGCCCGGCCAGCAGCACGGCCGGGAAGAACGGGTTGGGGATCTCGAAGCCGAAGGCGCGGATCTCCCACCCCGGCATGATCCGCAGCGCCCCGTCGAGCCAGCCCATGTACCAGTCGGGCTGGCTGGCGGCCGACACCTCGGCCGGGTCGAACGGGCCGTAGATCCAGATGGGGTTGATCTGGAACACGCCGCCGAGGAACGACAGCACCGCCGAGGTCAGGAAGAACAGCCCGAGCGCCTTGGCCGCGTACGTCGGCCACATGCGCTCGCCGACCACGTTGTCCTCCGCCCGCCCCGGGCCGTCGAACTGGGTGTGCTTGTGGCGCACCACGATGGCCAGGTGGGCGGACAGCAGCACGGCGATGGCCGCCGGCACCAGCAGGATGTGGATGACGTAGAGCCGCTGGAGGATGTCGGGCCCGGGGAACTCGCCCCCGAACAGCAGCGACGCCAGCCAGGTCCCGACCAGCGGGATCGACAGCGTGATCGAGTAGACGATGCGCAGGCCGGTGCCCGACAGCTGGTCGTCGAGCAGCGAGTAGCCGAACAGGCCGTTGAGCATGGCCAGGATCAGCAGCGTGCAGCCGATCACCCAGTTGATCTCCCGGGGCCGGCGGAAGGCGCCGGTGAAGAACACCCGGCAGGCGTGCACGGCCAGCGAGGCCAGGAACAGCAGCGCCGCCCAGTGGTGGATCTGGCGCATGACCAGCCCGGCCCGCACGTCGAAGCTGATGCGCAGGGCCGAGGCGTAGGCGGCCGACATCTCGACCCCCCGCAGCGCCTGGTAGCTGCCCTCGTAGGTGACCGGGCGCAGGCTGGGCTCGAAGAAGAAGGTCAGGTAGATGCCGGTGAGCACCAGCACGATGAAGCAGTAGAGGCCCAGCTCGCCCAGCATGAACGACCAGTGGTCGGGGAAGACCTTGTTGAGCGCGCTGCGGGCCAGCTTGGCCGCGCCCAGCCGGCGGTCGAACCAGCGGGCCAGGCGGTGGGTGAGCAGGCTCTCGGTGCGGGGGCCCCGCCGGGGCCGGCGGGCCGCCGGGCCGTCGCCGCCCGGGGCTTCGGTGGCCGGGGCCGCGCCCTCGCCGGTGCCGGTGGTGGTGCCGGTGGTGGGATCGGCGGTCACTAGCGGTCCCGGTCCCAGAATCCGGGGCCGACCGGGCCGGAGAAGTCGGCGGTGGCGATGATGAAGCCGTCGTCGTCGAGGTCGAGCGGCAGCTGGGGCAGCGACCGGGCGGCCGGCCCGAAGATGGGGGTGGCCCAGCGCATCACGTTGAACGTCGACTGGTGACACGGGCACAGCAGCAGGCCCTGCTCGGCCTGGTAGAGGCCGACCGGGCAGCCCACGTGGGTGCAGAGCTTGGAGTAGGCGACGATGTTGTCCACCGTCCAGTCCCGCCGGCCGGCGTGGGGCCGGAAGTTCTGGTCGTCCCGGAAGTGGATCAGCAGCGTCGACGCGTCGGCGGCGTCGGTGTAGCCCTCGGGCCACACCGTGACGAACCCGTCGATCGGCAGGTCCCCGGGCTTGACCGGCTTGCCGTTCTCGGTGACCACCCGGATCGGGGCGTTCTTGTAGGGCGTCTCCTTGAGGCCCCGGCCGGGACGGGGGCCGAGGCTGCGGATGGGGAACAGCAGCGCCACGCCCAGCGCCGCGCACGCGCCGCCCGCCGTGGCGACGAGCAGCCGGCGGCTGCGCAGCGTCGACTCGCCGGCCTCGAAGTCGGCGGTGAAGGCGTCGATGTCCTCCTCGCTCGACTCGACCGACTCGCGCTCCTCGGTGACCTCGTCGTTGGGCATGAAGTGCTTGGCCCACAGCACGATGCCGACGCCGATGCCGCCGAGCGTGAGCGCCAGCAGGATGCCCTCGGCCTGGGGCTGGCCGCCCAGCCAGTAGACGACGGCCAGCGCGATCGCGCTGCCCAGGGCGATCAGGAAGGCGAACGCCGAGCCCAGCTCGACCCGCTCGCCGCGCCGGGCCGCGGCCGCCCGCTCGGCGTCGTCCATGCCGTCGCGGCCGTCGCGGCCGTCGCGGCCGTCGCCGCCGTCGCCGCCGTCGCCGCCGTCGCCGGTGGTGGTCCGGTCGAGGTCAGTCATCCGGGGCCTCGTGCACGGTGGTCGAGCGCCGGAGCGCGGACCGGGTCCCGATCCAGGCCACCAGCGCCACCAGCGCCACCAGGCCGATCAGCCAGGCGACGAACCCCTCGGGGATCGGCCCGGTGCGCCCGATCGGCAGCCCGCCGGGGTCCTCGGGGTGACGCAGGTAGACGACGTAGCGGGCCAGGCTGTCGAGCTGCTGGTCACTGACGATGTCGGGGCCGAACACCGGCATCTGCCCGGGGCCGACCCGGACCGCCGACCCGATCTGGCGGGGCGTGGCGTCCGACAGCCGGGGGGCGGCCCGGCCGTAGCTGAGCGCCCCGCCGCTGCCCGAGGCGCTGTGGCAGGCCTGGCAGTTGCCCCGGAAGATCTCGCCGCCCTCGGCCAGGTCCCCCTTGGCCGTGTCGACCTCGGGGATGGCGGGGCCGTTGCCCAGCGAGGCGACGTAGGCGACCAGGTCGTCGATCTGCGCAGGGGTGTAGGCCGGCTCCTTGCGCACCGGCTGGTCGTTGGTGTCGGCCAGCGGCATCCGCCCGGTGGACAGGTAGTAGTAGGCGCCGGCGGCGCCCGACGTGAGCAGGGACGGGCCGTGGGCGCCGCCCTCGGGCCCCTCGACGCCCCGGCCGTCGCTGCCGTGGCAGCTGGCGCAGCCCGTGGCGAACAGCTCGCGGCCCCGGGCGATCGCCTGCTCGTCGGGCCCCGGCTGGGCCCCGGGCGAGGCGGCCACCACCAGCGGCGTCACCGCCAGCGTGACCAGCACCGGGGCGGCCAGCAGCAGGCGGGGGACGCGGCGGGCGGGCCTCATCGGCGTGCCCTCAGTGTCGGCCGCAGGCCGACGCCGCAGCTGCCCTCGATGCAGGGCGGAGCGAGCGGGTGGCGCCGAGGACCCGTGAGCGGGGAGTGGACGGGCGCATCGCTCATCGGAGCACGTAGATGGTGAGGAACATCGCCACCCAGACGACGTCCACGAAGTGCCAGTAGTAGGCGCACACCTCCACCGTCTGGGGCGTCGGGGCCTTGGACCGCCCCGCGATGGCGGCCGCCACCGCCCCCATGAACACCAGGCCGCCGATGACGTGGGCGCCGTGGAACCCGGTCATCAGGTAGAAGACCGACCCGTAGGCGTGGTCGGTGAGGCGGAAGGGCGCCTCGGCGTACTCCAGGGCCTGGTTCGACAGGAAGAGCAGGCCCATCAGCGCGGTGATGCCCAGCCAGCGGCACGCCCCCCGGCGGTCCTCCCGCTTGGCGGCCACGACGGCCATGTGCATGGCGCCGCTCGACGACACCAGGATCACCGTCGCCACCGCGGTGCGGGCCGTGGCCAGCTCGACGCCCTCGGGGGGCCACACCTTGTTGACCGACCGCAGGGTGAAGTAGGCGGCGAAAAGCCCGGCGAAGAACATCAGCTCGGACGCCAGCCACACGATCACGCCGACCCCGAGCGGCGAGGGCGCGCGCCGGTCGGTGGCCGCGGAGGAGGTGGGCGACGGGGGGGCCGGGGTCGGCTCGGCGGTCACCGACACGAAGGTGTTTGTAGCAGAGCGACGCCGTTGCGTGGACACAATCGGTTGACTCCCAACCATTCCCGTCCACGAAACTGGGGTGGTGTCCGCTCCCTCCGCCGGCGACCTGGCCCTCGGCTGGCAGCTCGACCCCGCGGCGCTGGCCCTGGTGGCGGTGGCGGGGGCGGCCTACGCCGTGGGCGTACGCCGGCTCGCCCGCCGGGGCCGGCGGTGGTCGCCGTGGCGCAGCGCGGCGCTGGCCGGCGGGCTGGCGGCGGCGGTCGTGGCCACCCAGTCGGGCATCGGGCGCTACGACACCGCGTGGCTGTCGGTCCACATGCTGCAGCACGTGCTGCTGGGCCTGGTGGCGCCGCTGCTGATCGTGCTGGCCGCGCCGCTCACGCTGGCGCTGCAGTCGGGCGGCCCGGCCACGCGGCGCGGGCTGCGGCGGGCGCTGCACGGCCGGCCCGCCCGCGTGCTGGCCCACCCGGTGGTGGCCTGGTGCCTGTTCGGGGGCGGGCTGGCGGTGATCTACCTCACCCCGGTGCTGGGCCTGGCGGCGGCGCACCCGCCGGTCCACCTGCTGGTGCACGCCCACGTGGTGGCGTCGGGGGCGCTGTTCCTCGCCGTGCTGATCGGCACCGACCCGCTCCCCGGCCGCCCGCCGCCCGGGGCGCGGCTGCTCGTGCTGCTGGTCGCCGTGCCGTTCCACGCCGTCATCGGGCTGGCGCTGCTCGCGGCGTCGGGCCCGCTGGCGCCCGCCGCCTACCCCGACCTGGCCGATCAGCGGCTGGCCGGCGGGCTGTTCTGGGGTACGGGCGAGCTGTTCACCCTGGTGGTGGCGGCCATCATCTTCCGCCAGTGGTGGGTGGCCGAGCAGCGGGCCGCGGCCCGGGAGGACCGGGCGCTCAGCCGGGATCGGGCGTGGTGTTGAACCGGTTCATGGCGGCGTCGATGCCCTCGGCCAGGATCAGCTCGACGGCGTCGGCGCCCTCCCGGACCATGATGTCCAGCTCGACCCGGTCGTTCTTGCCCGGCCGGCGCAGCACGTGGTCGGCGCCCCGGTCCTTGCTGGGGGGCTTGCCGACGCCGATGCGGACCCGCAGGAACTCGTCCGTGTGGAGGTGGGACTTGATCGACCGCAGCCCGTTGTGGCCGGCCAGCCCGCCGCCCCGCTTGAGCTTGATGCGCCCGAGGGGCAGGTCGAGCTCATCGTGGACGATGACGATCTGGCCGGGCTCGGTGATGCCGTGCCGGCGGACGAGCAGCGCCACCGCCTCGCCGGACAGGTTCATGTAGGTCTGGGGGAACGCCAGCGTCACCCGCTGGTCGTCGATGCGGACCTCGGCGACCAGGGCCCTCTCCCGGCTGCGCTTGAGCGCACCGCCGTGGCGGGAGGCGAGCAGGTCGACCACCTCGGCGCCGACGTTATGGCGCGAGCCGTGGAAGTCGGAGCCGGGGTTGCCCAGCCCGACCACGAGCATGTCCGCGGGGGTGCCACGTCGCTCGGCGGCGGCGCCCCGCCGCCCGAACAGGGCCATGGGCCTGCGCCGGGGCGGCGGCTACTCGCCGCCGCTCTCGCCGCCGGCCGACTCGCCGCCCTCGCCCTCGGCGGTCTCGCCCTCTTCGCCCTCTTCGCCCTCTTCGCCTTCCGCGCCCTCGCCCTCTTCCTCTTCGGCGAGCGCCAGGCTGGTGAGCTGGGCGGTGACCACGGTCTCCTCGGGGTCGACCTCGGTGGTGACGCCCTCGGGCAGCACGATGTCGGCGACGGTGATCGTGCGGCCGATCTCCAGGTCGCTGACGTCGACCGAGAGGTGGCCGGGGATGCGATCGGGCTTGGCCTCGATGATGAGGGCGTTGAGGACCTGGTCGACGACGCCCTGCTCGCGCAGGACCTTGATGGGCTCGCCCTCGAGGACGATGGGCACGTCGGTCTGGATGGGCTTGTCGACGTCGACCGCCAGGAAGTCGATGTGGAGCACGTCGCGCCGCACGGGGTGGCGCTGCATCTCCTTGACGATGGCCTTGGTCTGCGTGCCGTCCACGTCCAGGGTGAGCAGGGCGTTGAGGCCCTTGTCGGTGGTGAGCGCGGCCCGCAGCTCGCGCCAGCCGACGGCCAGCGTGGCGGGATCGGCGCCGCGGCCGTAGAGCACGGCGGGCACCTTGCCGGTGGCCCGCAGCCGCCGGGAGGCGGCGGACCCGGTCGGGCGGCCGGTCTCGGCCACGAGGACGATGTCGTCAGCCATCGGGAAGCTCCTACTTCTGACGTCGCGCCGGAGCGCAGATCTGCTGTTGGGGACCGTTCAGCCTAGCCCGCCGGCCGGCCCGATGACCACGCCGGGGGCGACGCGGGTGCCGGCACTACCCCCGTGCCACCCACGCGCCGACGGGCCCCAGGTCACCTGCCCATGCCGGCCGCCGCCAGCCGGCCGCCGACGCCCGTGAGTCGCCCCCCACCGCCCCC
>DATFRN010000182.1:0-6006 GCA_035263165.1 Acidimicrobiales bacterium
GGGCGAGATCCCGCTGGAGGTCATGTGGGCCGCCCTCGACTGTTCGGGTGGCTGGGCCGGGCTGCCTCACCACGAGGGCACCTTCGTCCTCGGCACCATGCGGGGCGAGGTGACCGCCCCGGCCAGGGTCGGCGAGCCCCACGTCACGATCGGCTGGCAGTCCGGCGTGGACGGCCGCAAGCTCCGCTGCGGCTCGGCCCTCACGACCGCGGACGGCACGGTCCTCGGCTGGTCCGACCAGACCTGGATCCGCCTGGCGGACTAGGAGGCTGCGCCGACAGGCGGAGCCGCGGCCGCTCGGCGGACGTCCTCGGCGACCAGGTCGGCGTTGATGTGGGCGCCCGCCGTGGCGCCGGCGGCGGCGGCCACGATGACCTGGGCGGCGTGGTCGGTGACGTTGCCCGCCACCCAGACGCCCGGGACCTCGGTGCGGCCCGTGGGGTCGGCGGCCACCCGGATGCCGACGCCGGCGTGCTCGGTGGCCTCGACGCCGAGGGACTCCAGCAGGTGCGTGCGGCCCACGAAGCGGGGGGCGACCGTGACCACCTCTCGTGCGACCGTCTCGCCGGTCGCCAGGCGGACGCCCGTGAGCCGGCCGTCGCCGTCGACCTCCAAGGCGGCGACCTCGCCCTCGATCACCCGGATGTCCCGGGCGGCCAGGTCGGCCCGCTGCTCGGCCGTCGGCGGTTGGGTGTGGGCGAACAGCACCACGTCGTCCGACAGCTGGCGGAACAGCAGCGCCTGGTGGGTCGCCATCGGGCCGGAGGCCACGATGCCGATCGGCTTCTCGCGGGCCTCCCAGCCGTGGCAGTACGGGCAGTGGATCACCTGGTCGCCCCACAGCTCACGCACGCCGGGGATGTCGGGCAGCTCGTCCACCAGCCCGCCGGCCACCAGGAGCCGTCGGGCCGCGAGCCTCCCCCCGCCGCCCGCCAGCGTCAGGGCGAACCCGCCGTCGCCGGCCGCGGCGCCGGCCACCTCGCCGTCGACCAGCCGCACACCGTAGGCCGCCACCTCGGCGCGGGCGGCGGCCAGTAGGTCGCGGGGCGGGGTGCCGTCCCGGGTCAGGAAGCCGTGGACGGCGGCGGCCGGGGCGTTGCGGGGCTGGCCGGCGTCCACGACCACCACCGACCGGCGGGACCGGCCCAGGATCAGGGCGGCGCTCAGCCCCGCCGGGCCGCCGCCGACGATCGCCACGTCGTAGATCTCGTCCGTCTCGTTCATGGACGCGACGCTACGGGTTCCTTCGTCAATCGCATAGGATCTTGCCAATGAAGCAAGACATCGAGGAGGTCACCCGCAGCCGCCTGCGGGCGCTGCGGCTGGCCCGGGGCTGGTCGCTCGACGAGCTCGCCCGCCGGGCCCACATCGGGCCGTCCACGATCAGCCGCATCGAGACCGGCCACCGGCGCCTCGCCCTCGACCAGCTCGTCGTCCTGGCCCGGGCCCTGGGCACGACCGTCGACGACCTGCTGGACGACGGGCCCGACGACGTGGTCATCAAGCCCGAGCGGAGCGTGGTCGAC
The DNA here is from genome assembly GCA_035263165.1 of Acidimicrobiales bacterium. Classification (GTDB taxonomy): domain Bacteria; phylum Actinomycetota; class Acidimicrobiia; order Acidimicrobiales; family VFJN01; genus ZC4RG19. The sequence continues at coordinate 1,527 of DATFRN010000182.1, forward strand.
GGGGCGACCCACTGGCTGCTGACCCGCCCGGACGACCCCTTGGGCCGGGTGGTCGCCAAGGCCCGCCTGCCGGCCCGGCGCCGGGGTGAGCCCCGCATCCACCCCGGCCGCGAGTGGCTCTACGTCCTCGACGGCACGGCCCGCCTCCGTCTCGGCGACCGCGAGCACCTGGTCGAGGCCGGCCAGGCCGCGGAGTTCGACACGATGATCCCCCACGTCATCTCCGGCCACGGCGGCCCGGTCGAGATCCTGTCGATCTTCGACCGCCACGGCGAGGAGGCGCACCTTCACCCGTCGGGCGGGACCACCACCAGGCGGTAGCCGTCCGGGTCGGTGAAGCACGTGGCGCCGTGGTCCGGCCAGTACGGATTGAGGGTCGGGTCGCCGGCCGGCGTGACCTCGGGGGCGCCCGCCGCCCGCAGGCGGGCCGCCAGGGCGCCGGCCGCGTCGGCATCGCGGGCGTAGAGGACCAGGGCGTCCTCGCCCGTCGGGGCCGGGGCCTCGCCGTGGGGCGACGCCACCAGCTCCAGCTGGGCCCGCCCGTCGGGGACGCCGAAGATGGCGCCGTCGAACCCGGCGTGGTCGGCGAAGTCGCCCAGCAGCGGCAGGCCGACCACCTCCTCGTAGAACCGGCGGATGCGGGGCAGGTCGGTCGTCGGCCGGGCGGTGCGCATGGCGGCGATGGGGGACGTCATCGTGTCGCCTCCTGGTCGAGGACCGCCGCCATGTCGCGGACGGCCCGGGCCGTCCCCCGCAGTGTGCCCGTGACCTTCGACCGACCGGTGCGGGGGGCGTAGGGGACCGGCACCTCGGTGATCCGCCAGCCGGCCCGGGCGGCCCGCAGGACCATCTCCAGCGGCCAGCCGAACCGGCGATCGACGATGCCCAGCCCCACCAGGCCGTCCCGGCGGGCGGCCCGCATCGGGCCGATGTCGCGCAGCGGCGCCCCGGCCACCCGCCGCACCCGGCGGGCCAGGTAGCGGTTGGCGAGCCGGGCGTGGGCCGGCCAGGCGCCCCGGCCCACCGGGCGGCGGGCCCCGAGCACCAGGTCGGCCGCGCCCCCGGCCACCGGCCCGCACACCCGGGGCAGGTCGGCCGGGTCGAGCGAGGCGTCGGCGTCGCAGAAGGCGACGACCGGGGCCATGGCCACCGCCAGCCCCGCGGCGCAGGCGGCGCCGAAGCCCCGGCGGGGCTCGGCCACCACGACCGCCCCCAGGCCGGCGGCGACCGCGGCCGAGCCGTCGGTCGAGCCGTTGTCGACCACGATCGCCCGGTAGCCGGCGGGCATCCGCCCGAGCACCCAGGGCAGGGCGGCGGCCTCGTCGAGGACCGGGAACACGACGTCGACGCCGATGGCGGGCATGGCGGCGACCGTATGGCGGCGATCCCTTACGGCGCGCGAAACATCGGCGCCCGCGGCGGTGGCCGCCGGCCGGGCGGGCCGTACGTTCGCCCCGTGCTCGCCACCGCCACCAGCGCGCCGCCCCGTGCGGCCGGGGTCGCCCGGGAGCCGGCGGCGACCGGGCCCCTGGTCGCCTGGGCTGCGCTCGTCGCCGTCGCCGTCGCGTGGGGCACGCTCGCCGTCGCCGGCGCGGGCGTCTCGCTGCGGGCCGCCCCGCTCATGGGCCATTGGCGCTGGCAGGGCGGCGCCGGGCTGGTCGCCCCCGCGCTGGTCGGCCTGGCGGTGGTGGCCGGCGGTCCGGCCGTCGCTGCCCGGCTGGCGCCGAGGCGCCGGGCGCTGGCCGCGGCCACCGGGGCGGCGGCGGTGGCCTGGACGGTGACGCTGGCCACGGCCGGCGGCTGGGACCAGGTGACGGCGCCGCTCGCCACCCGCCACGAGTACGAGCCGTTCGCCGCCCGGGTCGGCGACATCGGCGAACTCGTCCGCCACTACACGGCCGGCCTCGCCGGCGCGCCGGTGCACGTGCAGGGCCATCCCCCCGGCCCGGTGGTGCTCGCCTGGCTGCTCGACCGGGCCGGCCTCGGCGGGGCCGGCTGGCTGGCCGCCGTGGCGCTGGCCGGCTGGGGCGTCGCCGTGGCCGCCGCCGTCGCGGCCGCCGGGGCCGTGGCCGGCGACCGCGCCGCGCAGCGGGCGGCCCCGGCCCTGGCCGTCCTGCCCGCCGCCGTGTGGGCCGGCACCAGCTTGGACGCGCTCTTCACGGGCGTGATCGCCGCCGCCGTGGCGCTGGCGGCCCTGGCCGCCGCCCGGCGCCGCGTCCGGACGGCGGCCACCGCGGGCGGGGCGTTCGGCCTGGCGATGCTGATGACCTACGGCGCCGTCCCCCTGGTGGCGATCGGGGCCGCGGTGATCGCGATCGTGGCCCCGGCCGGCCACCGGGCCCGGCTGCTGGCCGCGGCCGGGGCCGCGCTGGCCGGCGTGCTGGCCCTGGCGGCCGCCGCCGGGTTCTGGTGGCCGGCCGGCCTGTCGGCCACCGAGGGCCGCTACTGGGCCGGCGTCGGCGCCGTCCGCCCCGCGCTGTACACGACCGTCGCCGGCAACCCCGCCGCGGTGGCCCTGGCCGTGGGCCCGGCCGCCGCGGTGGGGCTGGCGGCCGCCGCCGCCCGGGCCCGTCGCCGCCGGGGGCGGCCGGCCCGGGCCGACCTCCTCCCGCTGCTGGCCCTGGCCGCCGTCGTCGCCGCCGACCTGTCGCAGATGTCGCGGGGCGAGGTCGAGCGCATCTGGCTCCCCTTCGTGCCCTGGCTCGCCCTCGCCGTCCCCGGCGACCGGCGCGGCCTCCTCGCCCTCGAGGTCGCGACCGCCCTCGCCCTCCAGGCCGTCCTGGCCTCGCCCTGGTGAGCGCCGTGCGGGCGCTCGTGACCGGCGGCGCCGGGTTCGTCGGGTCCCACGTCGTCGACCTCCTGGTCGCGGCCGGTCACGACGTCGTCGTCCTCGATTCGCTGGTCGCCCACGGCGGCCGCCCGCCGGACTGGGCCAACCCCGGCGCCACCTACCGGACGGGCGACGTGCGGGACCCCGGCGCATGGCGGGAGGCGGCCCGGGGCTGCGACGCCGTGTGCCACCAGGCCGCCCGGGTCGGGCTCGGGGTCGACTTCGCCGACGTCGGCGCCTACGTCGACGACAACGACGCCGGCACCGCGGCCGGCCTGCGGGCGTTGCACGACCTGGGGTTCCGGGGCCGGATCGTGCTGGCGTCGAGCATGGTCGTCTACGGCGACGGCCGCTACCGGTGCCCGACCCACGGGCCGGTGCGGCCCGGTCCCCGGACCGCCGACGACCTGGCCGCCGGCCGCTACGAGCCGCCCTGCCCCCGGTGCCGGGCCCCGCTGCGGTGGGCGCCGACCGGCGAGGACACGCCGCTCGACCCCCGCAACGTCTACGCCGCCACCAAGGTCCACCAGGAGCACCTCGCCGCCGCCTTCGGCCGCGAGCACCGCGTGGCCGTCGCCGCGCTCCGCTACCACAACGTCTACGGCCCGCGGATGCCCCGCGACACGCCCTACGCCGGCGTGGCCGCCATCTTCGCCTCGGCCGTCGCCCGGGGCGACACGCCCCGGGTGCTGGAGGACGGCGGCCAGACCCGCGACTTCGTCCACGTGGCCGACGTGGCCCGGGCCAACGTCGCCGCCCTCACCGCTCCGGAGCCGGTGGACGGCCCGCTGAACGTGGCGTCCGGGCGGCCCCGCACCGTGCTCGACCTCGCCCGCGCCCTGTGCGCCGGGACCGGGATCGAGCCGGCGGTGGTCGGCGGCGGGCGGGTGGGCGACGTCCGCCACATCGTCGCCAGCCCCGACCGGGCGGCCGAGCGGCTGGGCTTCCGCGCCGCCGAGCCGTTCAGGCCCGGGGCAGCCGCACGATGAAGCGGCAGCCGCCGTCCTCGTTGCGCACGGCGATGGCTCCCCGGTGGGCCTCCACGAACCCGCGGGCGATGGCCAGGCCCAGGCCGGCGCCGCCGTCGACCCCGGGCGAGCGCGCCGCGTCGCCCCGGTAGGCGAGGTCGAACACCCGGTCGAGGTCGCCGGCCGGGATGCCGCCGCAGCCGTCCCGCACCGACACCACGGCCCCGGCGCTGTCGCCGCCCACCGTGACCTCGATCTCGCCGCCCGGCGGGGTGAAGCGGATGGCGTTGTCGACCAGGTTGCGCACGACCCGGGCCAGCTCGGGCGGCGACCCCGGCACCTCCGGCGGCCCGCCGGCCACGCGGCCCGACAGGCGGACGCCCTTGGCCCGGGCCACCGGCCCGGCCGACGCCACCGCGTCCGACACCAGCTCGGCCAGCGGCACCGGCTCGCGGCTGAGCTGGAGCGTGCCGGCTTCGATGCGGGACAGCTCGAACAGGTCGTCCACCAGGCGGGCCAACCGGTCCGCCTCGCCGACCAGCTGGCGGTGGTAGCGGCGGACCTCGGCCGGGTCGTCGACCACGCCGTCGTCCAGCGCCTCGACCATGGCCCGGATGCCGGCGATCGGCGTGCGCAGGTCGTGGCTGACCCACGCCACCAGCTCGCGCCGGCCGGCCTCGGC
>DATFRN010000183.1:0-13130 GCA_035263165.1 Acidimicrobiales bacterium
GTGGCCTTCGTGGTCGGGCCGCTGGAGGTGACCGGGCCGGTCGACGTCGACGGCAAGCCGCTGCGGGTGGTCCACCCGCCCGGCAAGGGCCACCTGGCCGGCTTCGCCCTGGAGGTCGGGGCCTTCGCCCTGCGCTACTTCCGCGACTGGTTCGACGTCATCTACCCGGGCGACAAGCTCGACCTGGTGGCCATCCCCGACTTCGCCTTCGGGGCCATGGAGAACATCGGCTGCGTCACCTTCCGGGAGCGCTACGTCCTGGTCGACCCGGCCACGGCCACGCAGGCCGAGCTCCAGGCGGTGGTCGACGTCATCGCCCACGAGATCGCCCACATGTGGTTCGGCGACCTGGTGACGATGAAGTGGTGGAACGGCATCTGGCTCAACGAGGCCTTCGCCACCTTCATGGAGGTGACCTGCACCGACGCCTTCCGGCCCGAGTGGCAGCGGTGGGTCGACTTCGGGCTGTCGCGCTCGGCCGCCTACGACACCGACGCCCTGGCCGCCACCCGGCCCATCGAGTACCCGGTGGTGTCGCCGGCCGATGCCGGCGGCATGTTCGACGTGCTCACCTACGAGAAGGGCGCCTCGGTGGTGCGCATGCTGCAGCAGTACCTGGGCGAGGACCGCTTCCGGGACGGCATCCGCCGCTACATGGCCCGCCACCAGTTCGGCAACACCGAGACGTCCGACCTCTGGGCCGCGCTGGAGGCCGAGACCGGCGAGCCGGTGACCCGGATCGCCGAGAGCTGGATCTTCCAGGGGGGCTTCCCCCAGGTCAGCGTCGAGCCGGCGGGCGACGGCGGCAAGCTGCGGCTGGCCCAGCGCCGCTTCCGCTACGACGGCGGCGACGAGGGCGAGCGCTGGGCCGTGCCGGTCGTGGTCGAGCAGGGCGGACCCGGCGGTCCCGGCGGCGACGGCGAGCCCACCCGGCACCGGGTGCTGCTCGACGGCGACGAGGCCCTCCTCGACGGCGGCGCCCCCGCCGGCGACGGCGGCTGGGTCAAGGCCAACGCCGGCGCCCACGGCTTCTACCGGGTCCGCTACGCCGGGCCGCTGCTCGACGCCCTGATGGCCCGGCTCGACCGGCTGGCACCGCTGGAGCGCTACGCCCTGGTCGACGACACCTGGGCCGGCGTGGTGGCCGGCACCACGACCGCGGCCGACGCCCTGGCGCTGGCCGACCGGTTCGCGGACGAGCGCGACCTGTCCGTGTGGGAGCGGGTCGTGGCCGGGCTCGGCCTGGCCGACCGGCTGGTGGAGGGCGACGCCCGCGCCGCGCTCCACGGGCGGGTGGCGGCCCTCATCGGGCCGGCCCGGGCCGAGCTGGGCGCCGAGCCGTCCGCCGGCGAGGACGACCGCACCCGCACGCTGCGGGGCCTGCTGCTCCAGACGGCGGCGCTGCTGGCCGACGACACCGCCGCCCGGGAGGCGGCCGCCGACCTGCTCGACCGGTTCCTGGAGCACGCGCCGAGCGTCGACCCGGCGCTGGCCTCGCCGGCCCTGGCGGCCACGGCCACCCTCGGCGACGAGGCGTTGCACGAGCGCCTGACCGAGCGGTTCCGCACCACCGACAACCCCCAGGACCGCGAGCGGCTGCTGGTGTCGCTGTCCCGCTTCCGGGACGCCGGCGCGCTCGCCCGCACGCTGGAGCTGAGCCTGTCGGGCGAGGTCCGCACCCAGGACGCCCCCTACCTGCTGCGGGAGGCGCTCAACAACCGCGACAACGGGCCGGCGGCCTGGGCGTTCGTGACCGCGCACTGGGACGAGATCACCCAGCGGTTCCCGGCCAACAGCCTGTCCCGGCTCGTGGGCGGCGTCCGCTCGATCCGGGACCGGGCGCTGGCCGAGGAGGCGGCCGCCTTCCTCGACGCCCACCCGATCCCCGAGGGCGAGCTCCAGGTGCGCCAGCACGTCGAGCGCATGTGGATCAACGTGGCGCTGACCGAGCGGGAGGCCGGCCGGCTGGCCGGGGTGCTCACCGGCTGAGCGAGCGGCGGCCGGCCGGTCAGATCAGCGACAGCACCAGCAGGATCTGGCCGAGGTGGTAGGTGACCATGATCGCCGTGTCGCCGCCCGCGACCGGGCGCACGAAGCGGTTCCAGCCGATGAGGGCGTCCGAGGCGTAGAAGAGGACGGCGCCGGCGATCGCCAGCGGGTGCCGGGTGCCGATCGCGCACACGACCATCAGCGATATGACCGCCATGTAGCCGGCCACCGGCCCGGCCAGGGCCGGCTCCCGGGCCCGCACGCCCGCCAGCAGGCGCAGGCCCACCAGCGCGTAGGCGGCCGCCACCACCGCCACGCCGACCACCAGCGACCCGGGGTGGACGCCGTCGACCACCAGCCCCACCGCGAAGGCGACGTGGGCCAGCAGGAACGACGCCAGCCCGGGCAGGAACAGGTCGCCCGGCAGCATGAGGAAGACGTCGCCGGCCAGCGACAGCACCAGCGCCACGACGAACCAGGCCCGGGCCACCGGGTCGCGGGGGTCGAGCGACACCGCCACGCCGGCCAGGGCCACCATCGTCGCCGGCTTGCACACGTACTCCAGCCGGGTGTTGTCGTGGTGGACGGCGAGCCAGTCGCCCACGGCCCAGGCCAGGGTGACGGCCAGCAGGAGGAAGGCGGCGGCGGTCACGTCACGGGGCCGCCGCGGCCAGGGCCTCGTCCCAGGAGGCGCCGGCCTCGACCAGGCCCCGGTAGGTCAGCAGCGGGCGGGGGCGGTTCATCGCCAGCACCCCGGCCAGCCGGTCGCCCCGGCGGTAGAGCGCGACGAAGCGGCGCTCGTCGGGAGAGCCGTCGACCACCCGCACCTCGTCGGCCCCCGACGACCGCCCGGCCAGCTGGATCTTGCGGTCGTACTGGTCGGACCAGAACCACGGCACCGGGTCGTAGGGGGCGGCCCCGGCCGGGTCGCCGGCGCCCAGGTCGGCCAGCAGGCGGCGGGCCGCGTGCTCGCCCATGGTGATGGCGTTGTCCCAGTGCTCGACCCGCATGAGCTCGCCGAAGCGGTGGCTCGGCCAGCGGGCCACGTCGCCGGCGGCGACGATCCCGGGGGCGACGAGGGTGGTGGCGTCGCACACGACGCCGTCGTCGAGGGCGAGGCCGGAGCCCTCCAGCCAGCCGGTGGTGGGCGTGACGCCGATGCCGACGACCACGACGTCGGCGTCGAGGGCGTCCCCGCCGGCCAGCCGCACCCGGGCGACCCGGCCGTCGGCGCCCCCCTCGAACCCCGCCACCCCGGCACCCAGGCGCAGGTCGGTGCCGTGGTCGCGGTGGAGCTCGCCGAGCAGCGCGCCCATCTCGTCGCCGAGCGCCCGGCCCAGCGGCACGGGGAGGGCCTCCAGCACCGTGACGTCGCAGCCCCGGCCCCGGCAGGTGGCCGCCACCTCGCTGCCGATGAACCCGGCCCCCACCACCACGACGCCGGCGGCGCCGGCGTCGAGGTCGGCCCGGATGGCGAGGCAGTCGTCCAGCGTGCGCAGCGTGTGGACGCCGGCGAGCGCCCCCGTCCCGGGCAGCGACCGGGGCGCGGCGCCGGTGGCGATCACCAGGCCGTCGAACGCCAGGCGCTCGCCGCCGTCCAGCTCGACCGCCCGGCCGGCCACGTCGAGGCCGGCGGCCCGGCGCCCGAGCCGCCAGTCGACGCCGAGGCCGTCGCGGCCCCCGCGGGTCGACACGGCCAGCTCGATCGCCCCGGGGTCGACCTTGCCCGCCAGCACCTGCTTGGACAGCGGGGGCCGGTCGTAGGGGGCGTGGGGCTCGGCACCGACGACGGTGAGCGGCCCGGCGAAGCCGCGGCTGCGCAGCTCCTCGGCGGCCCGCAGGCCGGCGAGGGAGGCGCCGACGACGACGATGCGGGGCTCGGCCGGGGTCACTCCTCGACGATGGAGATGGCCGCCTTGGGGCAGCGGCGCACCGCCTCCTCGACCTTCGGGCGCAGCTCGTCGGACGGCGTCTCGTCGAGGACGTAGAGGAAGTCGTCGTCCCGCACCTCGAACACCTCGGGCGCAGCTTCCATGCACCGGGCGTTGCTCTCACACAGGTCGAAGTCGACCACCACGCGGTAGCCCATGGGCGGGTCTCGCTTTCTCGATCTGGACTCCGGCCAACCTAGTGCGCCGATAGCTTCGGGCGGGCATGAGCGAGCAGGTGGAGATGAGCCGGCGCGACGCCCGCCGGGTGGCGCTGGCCGCGCAGGGCTTCGCCGACCGGCGGCCGACCGGGCGGATCGACCGCCGCCACTTCCGGCGGGTGCTCGACGGGCTGGCCACCGTGCAGATCGACTCGGTCAACGTGCTCACCCGCAGCCACGAGCTGGTGTTCTTCGCCCGGCTCGGGCCCTACGACCGCGACGCCCTCACCCGCTGGCTGTGGTCCAGCCGGGAGGTCTTCGAGTATTGGGGCCACGAGGCGTCGCTGCACCCGGTCGAGCGCTACCCGCTGCTCCGGTGGCGGATGGCGGGCAGCCATCTGTGGGGCGGCGTGCGCCGGGCGGCCCGGGACAACCCCGACCTGGTGGCGGCGGCGCTGTCGGAGATCGCGGCCAAGGGGCCGGTGCCCATCGGCGAGCTGGAGGTCAACCGGTCCCATCCCCGCCACGAGGGGGCCTGGTGGGGCTGGGGCGGGGGCAAGCGGGTGGTCGAGCACCTGTTCTTCCAGGGCCAGGTCACCGCTACCCGGCGCAACGGGTTCACCCGCTACTACATGCTGCCCGAGCAGTGGCTGCCGGCCGCGGTGCTGGCCACCCCGCCGCCGCCCGAGGACGAGGCCCGGCGGGGGTTGCTGCGCCTGGCCGCCGGGGCCCACGGGGTGGGGACCGCCCGCGACCTCGCCGACTACTACCGGCTCAACGTGCCGGCGGCCCGTCCGCTGCTGGAGGCGATGGCGGCCGACGGCGAGCTGGTGCAGGTGGCGGTCGAGGGGTGGCGCGAGCCGGCGTACATGGCGCCCGACGCCCGGCTGCCGCGCCGCAGGCTGCGGGCCCGGGCGCTGCTGTCGCCGTTCGACTCGCTGATCTGGGAGCGCAGCCGGGTGGCGCGGCTGTGGGACATGGCCTACCGCATCGAGATCTACGTCCCGGCCCCCAAGCGGGTGCACGGCTACTACGTGCTGCCGTTCCTGCTGGGCGAGGACCTGGTGGCCCGGGTCGACCTCAAGGCCGACCGCGCCGCGGGCACCCTACGCGCCCGTGCCGCCTGGGCCGAGCCCCTGACCCCGACCCGCCCCGACCGGGACGAGGTCGGCGCCGAGCTGGCCGCCGAGCTGGCCGGGATGGCGGCCTGGTTGGGTCTCCCCGGAGGCGTCACGGTCGAGCCCAGGGGCGACCTGGCCCCCGAGCTGGCCCGGGCCGTGGGCTGACCGGGCGAGACGCCGCTCTCAGCGTCGTCGTTTCCCTACCCGTGGCCGTGGAAGCGCGCCGGGGGTGGCGGGCTGGGCGCGCTCTCCGCGCCCGGCCCGCCCCTCCCCCGGCGTGGGGATGACGGTCCCAGCCCGTGGGTAGGGCTGGGCCCATGTTGTTCATCCTTTGGCTCATCGCCGTCGCACTCGTCATCTTCGGCATCGTCCGCATCGTGCAGGGCGAGCTGCTGCTCGGGATCGTGCTCATCGTCGTCGGCCTGCTCATCGGCCCGGGTGGTGTGTCGATCTTCAGCATGTTGCCCGCCTTCACCTAGGGCCCCCGGGCCGGGGCGGGGCCGGCTGGCACGATGGTCGCCATGACGGCCGTCGACGACCTGCCCCGCTGGGACCTCACCCCCCTGTTCCCCGCCGTGGACTCGCCCCGGACCGGGGCGGCCGAGCGAGCGCTGTCCGCGGCGGTGACCGGAGTCGGCGAGGCGTACGACCGTGAGGATGTGGGCGCCGGAGACGGCGCCCACATCCGCGTCGACGCGGCGGTGGCGGCGACCGCAGAGGCGGCCCTGGCCGGCCTCAACGACGTCCTCGACCGCTACGCCCGCCTCGAGTCGTTCGCCTACGGCCACGTCAGCGGTGACAGCGGCGACGACGCCGCCCAGGCCCTGCTGTCCCGGCTGGCCGCCGAGGAGGCCCGCATCGCCGTCCTCCGCACCCGCTTCGACGCCTGGGCCGGGCGCCTCGACCTCGACGCCCTGATCGCCGCCAGCCCGGTCGCCGCCGCCCACGCCTGGCCGCTGCGCAAGGCCGCCCGCCGGGCCGCCCACCAGATGACCGAGCCCGAGGAGGCGCTGGCCGCGGAGCTGGGCATCACCGGCTCGACCGCCTGGGAGCGCCTGTACGACGACGTGAGCGCCGGCGTCACCGCCGAGGTCACCCATCCCGACTGCACCCGGGAGACCCTGCCGATCTTCGCCGTGCGGGGCCTGGCCACCCACCCCGACGAGGCCACCCGGCGGGCCGCCTTCGACGCCGAGCTGGGCGCCTGGCGGGCGAATGCCGTGCCCATCGCCGCCGCCCTGAACGCCGTCAAGGGCGAGCGCCTGGCGCTCGGCGCCCGCCGGGGCTGGGACGACCCGCTCGATCCCGTGCTGGAGGCCAGCGCGGTCGAGCGCCCCGCCTTCGACGCCATGCAGGCCGCGGTCGACGCCGCCCTCCCCGACTTCCGCCGCTACCTGGCGGCCAAGGGCGGGCTGCTGGGCAAGCACCGCCCGGCGTTCTGGGACCTGTTCGCCCCGGTGGGCGACGCACCCCTGCGCTCGTGGGCCGACGCCCGGGATGTCGTCGACCGGGCCTTCGCCGGCTACGGCGACGACCTGGTCGCGGTGGCCCGGCGGGCTGCCGACGAAAGCTGGGTCGACGCCGGCCCCCGGGCCGGCAAGGTGGGCGGCGGCTTCTGCATGCACGTGGGCGACGGCGCCAGCCGCATCCTCATGAACTTCGACGGCTCGATCGACGCCGTGCACACGCTGGCCCACGAGCTGGGCCACGCCTACCACAACCGCACGCTGGCCGAGCGCACGCCGCTCCAGCGCGCGACGCCGATGGCCCTGGCCGAGACGGCCAGCATCTTCTGCGAGACCATCCTCACCGACCGGGCGCTGGAGGCGGCGGAGGGCGGCGAGCGGCTGGCCCTGCTGGAGGCCGACCTCCAGGGCGCCTGCCAGGTGGTGGTGGACATCCGCAGCCGTTTCCTGTTCGAGTCCCGCCTGTTCGAGCGGCGGCGGGCGTCGACGGTGCCGGTGGCCGAGCTGTGCGACCTCATGGCGGGCGCCCAGGCCGAGGCCTACGGAGACGGGCTCGACCCCGACGCCCTCCACCCCTGGATGTGGGCGGCCAAGCCCCACTACTACGGCTCGTCCTTCTACAACTGGCCCTACACGTTCGGGCTGCTGTTCGGGCTCGGCCTCTACGCCCGCTGGCGCGACGACCCGCCGGCGTTCCGGACGGCCTACGCCGAGATGCTCTCGTCCACCGGCGTGGAGACGGCGTCGCAGCTCGCCGCCCGGTTCGGGATCGACCTGGCGGCCGAGGCGTTCTGGACCGCCAGCCTCGACGTCGTCCGGGCCCGCATCGACGACTTCTGCGCCGCCGCCGGCGCGGGTTGAGACGCGCAAGGGGGAGCGCCCTGCGCGGTGGGCGCTCCCCCTTGCCTCTTGCAGCAGTATGGCCGGTGGTTACTTGGCTCCCACCGCGGCGGCCGCGTTGGCGATGCCCTCGCCGTAGAGGCCGTTGTTGGCCGTGGTGCCCTGGCAGACCGCGTTGAACTCGGCCGGCCGGCCCACGTTGGTGTAGTCCTGCACCCCACCCGGCGGGCAGGGATGGTCGGTGGCCGACTGCTCGAGGATCGAGCGCACGGTGTCCGGGTTGAGCGAGAAGCCCTTCTTGGCGCTGCCCGTGCCGAACCGGCTGATGATCAGCGCGGCCTCACCGGTCACGTGGGGCGACGCCATCGAGGTGCCCTGCAGGTAGGTGTAGATCCCGCAGTTGTTCCCGTTGGCGTCGCAGCTCCGGAACGAGAAGTCGTCCGTCGGGTTGCCGGCCTGGTCGACCAGCCCCTCGTCGATGGCGACGGAGAGCGGGTACGACGACAGGACCAGGTTGCCCGGCGTCTGGAACTGCGGCGTGCCGAAGTTGTCCCGGAAGTAGCCACCCGGGGCGGCCAGCACGACCTTGCCCAGGCCGTAGGTCGAGTAGTCGGCCTTGGTGGTCGACGGCCCGACGGCGGACACCGGGATCACGAACGGCGCCTCGGTGGGCATGTCGAGGCACTGGTTGCTGACGGTCCGGGTGACCTCGGTGTTGAGCGGGAAGTCCGGGCTGGTGGCGTCGAACCGGGTCGGCGCAGCCAGGTCGGTGTGCTCGTTGCCGGCCGCGGCGATCATCGTCACGCCGTGGTTGTGGGCGTAGGTGGTGGCCGCCTCGACGGTCTGGCGCACGAACGCCTGCTCGGCGATGTCCTCCGGCGTCGACGGCCCCGAGAGGACCTGGCCGGCCGCGGTGCAGTTGTAGAGCCACGGGTCGGTGAAGAAGCTCATGTTCACCACGTCGAGCCCGGCATCGCCCGCGTAGGTGAGGGCGGCCACGGTCTCGAACAGGAAGAAGAAGCCCGAGTCCTGCCCGGCCCGGTCGTTGACGATGGTGACGTCGGGGGCCACGCCCTCGATGCCGATGCCGTTACGGGCGGCCCCGACGGTGCCGGCGACGTGGGTGCCGTGCCCGCCCTGGTCGGTGTCGACCGGGTCGATGCAGGTGGGCACCTCACAGGCGCCGTCGAGGTCGGGGATGTCCATCGTCCAGTTGCGGGACAGCGCCTTGTTGAAGTTGGGCGCGATGTCCGGGTGCGAGGCGTCGACGCCGGTGTCGATGATGCCGACGGTGACGCCCTTGCCGGTCGACTTCTTGTGGGCGGCGGTGGTCCCCATCAGGTCCATGTCCCACTGCTTGTCGGCCAGCGGCTCGGTGCTGGGCTTCTTCGCCCGGGTGGACCTGCCGGCCGCGGCCGCCTTCTGGCTCGCCGCCCGGCGGTCGGCCAGCGACGGGCGCTCCTCGGCGAAGCGGTGCTTCATCCCGAGGCGGGAGGTCCCGATCGAGTGGTTGCGGGCTCCGGCCACGATGGCGCTGGTGGCGGTGGCGTCGGCCAGGAAGTTGGCGTTGTCGCTCTCGACCAGCGCGATGTGGAGCCGGTTGTTGACGCTGGCGACCCGGCCGCCGGCGCTCGTGATGGCCTCGGTGGCCGCGGACGCGTCGCCCCGGTAGGAGACGACGAACTCCCCGCCGCCGGCCTTGGCGGCCTGCTGGGCCGAGCCGGCCCGGTCGGTCGTACCGCTCGCGCCGCTGCCGTTGGGCAGGGCGGAGGCCGACAGCGATGTCGTGACGAGTGCGAGGGCGCCCAAGGACGCTCCCGCCGCTACGCGGATCCTGCGCATGCACTTCCCCCTGTGGTGATCGGATCATCCGATGGCGAGCCAGCACCCTAGACAGATCGACCAACGATTGCTTGAAAACGTGGTCCGACCGTCCATACGGAGGGGAGCCGGCCCGGTACAGCCTGCTTTCCCCGCCTCGCAGAGGGTCTAGTCGACGCGGGTGAGGATGTCGGCGCCGTCGTCGGTGACCAGCAGCGTGTGCTCGAACTGGGCGGTGCGCCGGCGGTCGACGGTCACCGCGGTCCAGTTGTCGGGCCAGATCTCGTGCTGGTAGGCGCCGATCGTGATCATCGGCTCGATCGTGAACGTCATCCCGGGCTCGATGACCGTGGTGGCCCGCGGGTTGTCGTAGTGGGGGATCTGCAGGTCGGTGTGGAACTGGTCGGCGATGCCGTGGCCGACGAAGGCCCGCACCACGCCGTAGCCCCGGCCCTCGGCGTGGGCCTGGATGGCCCTGCCGATCTCGCGGATCTGGCGGCCCGGCTTGACCGCGGCGATGCCGAGGTCGAGGCACTCGCGGGTCGTGCGGATGAGGTCGGCCGACTCGCGGTCGATGGTGCCGACCGGGAAGGTGGCGTTGGTGTCGCCGTGCACGCCGTCGAGGTAGATGGTCACGTCGAGGTTGACGATGTCGCCGTCGATCAGCGCCCGGTCGTCGGGGATCCCGTGGCAGATGACCTCGTTCACCGAGGTGCACAGCGACTTGGGGAAGGCGCCGTAGTTGAGCGGGCTCGGGTAGCCGCCCCGGCGGATGCACTCCTCGTGGCAGAGGGCGTCGAGCTCGTCGGTGGTGACGCCCGGGGCCACGGCTGCGCCGACGGCCTGGAGGACCTCGGCGGCGGCCCGGCCGGCCCGGCGCATCTTCTCGATGACCTCGGGGCTGCGCACGTGGCGGTCGGCCCGCCGCACGGGGACGCCGGTCTCGGCGTAGGGGGGACGGGGGATGGCGGCCGGCACCGGGCGGGGCGGGCTGATCCGGCCCGGGCGCACGTGGTCGGTGCTGGCCTTGTGGCACCGCTTGAACTTGCGACCGCTCCCGCACCAGCACGGATCGTTGGCCTTGATGGCGGTGATCGTCGTGGACATGGCCCGTCCAGGCTACCGACCCGGCGGGGCGACCGTCCCGGTGCGGGGGGCTCCGGCCCGCGATGATGGGTCCCGATGGAGGTGGCCCTGGACGGCATCGAGCTGCGGCTGGTGCGCGTCCCGCTGATCGAGCCGTTCGTCACCTCCCACGGCACGCGCCGGTCCCGGGAGCTGGTCGTCGTGCGGGCGCTGGTGGCCGACGGGCCCGACGGCTGGGGCGAGTGCGTGGCCGAGGTCGAGCCGACCTACTGGCCCGAGTACACCGCCGGCGCCCTCCACGTGCTGGAGCATCACCTGGTGCCCCGCCTGCTCGAGGGCGTGTCGCTGCGCCAGGTGCGGGGCCACCGCATGGCCAAGGCCGCCCTCGAGTGCGCCGCCCTCGACGCCGGCCTGCGGGCCGACGGCCGGTCGATGGCGTCGTTCCTGGGGGCGACCCGGCCGGTGGTGCCCACCGGCATCGCCCTCGGCCTGGCCGCCTCCGTCGACGATCTGGTCGACGGCGTGCTGCGCTGGCACGGCGAGGGCCACCGGGCCTTCAAGCTCAAGATCCAGCCCGGGTGGGACGTCGAGCCGCTGCGGGCCGTCCGGTCCGAGGTGGGCCACGAGGTGGCGCTGCTGGCCGACGCCAACGGCGCCTACCGCAGCGACTCGGTCGAGCACCTGGCCACGCTGGCCCGGCTGGCCGACGCCAGCATCGGGCTGGTGGCCCTGGAGCAGCCCTTCGCCCCCGACGACCTGGTCGGCCACGCCCGCCTGGCCCGGCGCATCGACGTGCCGGTGTGCCTGGACGAGTCGATCGGGTCGCTGGCCGAGCTGGAGTCGGCGCTGACGCTGGAGGCGTGCGGGGCGGTCAGCCTGAAGGCCGGGCGGGTCGGCGGGCTGGTCGAGACCCGGCGGATCCACCAGCGGTGCCGGGACGCCGGGGTGGCGCTGCGCTGCGGCGGGATGCTGGAGACCGGGCTGGGCCGGGCGCTCAACCTGGCGGTGGCGGCGCTGCCCGGCTGCAACCTGCCGCCCGACCTCGGGCCCTCGTCGCGCTACTTCGCCAGCGATCTGACCGAGCCGTTCGAGTCGAAGGGTGGCACCATGATCGTGCCCAGCGGCCCCGGCCTCGGGGTCGAGCCGCTGCCCGACCGCCTCGAGGACATGACCATCCGCCAGCGCACCCTCCGCTCCGACCGTTGAACCCGCGCCGTTGACCGCCGATCCGACCGCCGCCGACCTGCCCGTCACCTGGGACGACGTCGCCGCCGCGGCCCGCCGCATCGCCGGCGAGGTCGAGCGCACGCCCTCGGCCGTGTCCCGCACCCTGTCCGAGGTGCTCGGGTGCACGGTGGTGGTGAAGTTCGAGAACCTCCAGTTCGTGGCGGCCTTCAAGGAGCGGGGCGCGCTCAACCGCCTGATCCTGCTGGAGGACGGCGACCGGGCCAAGGGCGTCGTGGCCATGTCGGCCGGAAACCACGCCCAGGCCGTCGCCTACCACGCCACCCGGCTCGGGATCGACGCCACCATCGTCATGCCGACCAACACGCCGTTCGTGAAGGTGCAGCGCACCCGCGACCTGGGGGCGACGGTGGTGCTGGCCGGGGCCGGGCTGGCCGAGGCCGAGGCCGAGGCCGTGCGGCTGGCGGCCGACGAGGGCCGCACCTACGTCCACCCCTTCGACGACCCGGCCGTGATCGCCGGCCAGGGCACGTGCGCGGTCGAGATGCTGGAGGACCACCCCGACATCGAGGCCCTGGTCGTGCCCGTGGGCGGCGGCGGCCTGCTGGCCGGCATGGCAGTGGCGGCCCACCACCTGGCCCCCGAGGTCGAGCTGGTCGGGGTGGAGACCGAGCGCTACCCGTCGATGGCGGCCTACGTCGCCGGCACCGAGCCGGTGTGCGGCGGCGCCACCATCGCCGAGGGCATCGCCGTGCCGCGGGCGGGCACACTGACCGGGCGCATCGTCGCCGCCCTGGTCGACGACGTCCTCACGGTCACCGAGGACCACATCGAGGAGGCGATGAACCTCCTGCTGGAGATCGAGAAGGTGGTCACCGAGGGGGCCGGCGCCACGGGGGTGGCGGCGCTGCTCGAGCACCGGGAGCGCTTCGCCGGGCGCACGGTGGGCGTGGTGCTCACCGGGGGCAACGTCGACCCCCGGCTGCTGGCGTCGGTGATCATGCGGGGCCTCATCCGCAACGGCCGGCTGACCCGGCTGCACATCGAGCTGCCCGACGTGCCCGGGGCGCTGGGCACGCTCACGACCGTGCTCGGCCGGGCGGGCGCCAACATCGTCGAGATCCTCCACCAGCGGATGTTCCTCGACCTGTCGGCCCGGTCGACCCAGATCGACGTGACGGTCGAGACCCTCGACCTGGCCCACGTCGACCGGGTGGTGGCGGCGCTGAAGGAGGCGGGCTACACGGTGGCCCTGGGGCGCTTCCGGCACTGAGCGGTTGGTTGTCCCGCACCAAAGATGGCGCCATGCGCTTCGCTGGCCGCCATGGCGCAGGCGACCGAGCGCATCCGGCTGGGGCTGATGCAGCGGCCGCACCCGCCCATCTGCATCGGCGGGAAGGGCGAGCGGCGCACGCTGCGGACCGTGGCCCGGGTGGCGCAGCACTCGAACATGCCCCGGGGCACGGTCGCCGAGTTCGCCCACCTGCGGGAGGTGCTGGCCGGGCACGGCGCCGCGCCCCCGTTCGACCCCTC
>DATFRN010000184.1:0-7264 GCA_035263165.1 Acidimicrobiales bacterium
AACCTCGACCGCGCCCGCATCCGGGAGCTGACCGGCGCCCCGCCGCCACCCGAGCGGCCCCCGATCGCCGAGTGGCTCACCGGCTGGACCGCGGCCGACCTCGACCCGGCCGAGGCCCTCGACTCGCTGCCCGGCGTGCTCCACCACCTGGCCGACGCCTGGGCCCGGCGGGACCGGCCCGACGTGACCCTCGTCCACTACGCCGACCTGCTCGCCGACCGGGATGGGGAGATGCGGCGACTGGCCACCCGCCTCGGCCTCGACGGCGTCGACCCCGGGGCCTGGCCGGCCCTGGTCGAGGCGGCCGGGCTCGCCAGCATGCGAGCGGCGGCCGACCGCCTCGCCCCCGATCCCGGCGGCATCCTGCGGGACCGGGCGGCGTTCTTCCGCCGGGGCGGCTCGGGCGCCGGCGCCGAGGCGCTGCCCCCCGCCGCCGTCGCCCGCTACGAGGCCCGGGCGGCCGAGCTGGCGCCCCCGGACCTGCTCGCCTGGCTCCACCGGTGAACCCGCTGAGCCGATGAGTTTGGGCGGCCCGCCAGGTCGGTAGTCAACAGGACAACGACCCTGGAGGTACTCCCATGGCCCTGCCCGACGTCGTCAGCGCCGAGGACTGGCGCAAGGCCCGCATCGACCTGCTGGCCGAGGAGAAGGCGATGACCCGGGCCCGCGACGCCCTCAGCACCAAGCGCCGCGAGCTGCCCATGGTCCGCGTCGACAAGGACTACCGCTTCGAGGGCCCCGACGGCCCCTGCGGGCTGCTCGACATGTTCGAGGGCCGGTCCCAGCTCATCGTCCAGCACTTCATGTTCGACCCCGAGTGGGAGGACGGCTGCCCCAGCTGCACGGCCGCCACCGACGAGGTGTCCGAGGGCCTGCTGCGCCACATCCACACCCGGGACACCACCCTCGCCCTCGTGTCCCGGGCGCCGCTGGCCCGCCTCGAGCGCTACAAGGCCGAGCGGGGCTGGACGCTGCCCTGGTACTCGTCGCTCGGCAGCGACTTCAACTACGACTTCCACGTCACCCTGGACGGCAGCGTGGCCCCGGTCGAGTACAACTTCCGGGGCGCCGACGAGCTGCGCGAGCACGGCCTCGACTCGCTGCTCGAGGGCTCGGTCGAGATGCCCGGCCACAGCGTGTTCCTGGCCGCCGGCGACGACGTGTTCCACACCTACTCGTCCTTCGCCCGGGGCGGGGAGTGGCTCGGCGGGTCCTACGCCTTCCTCGACCTCACCGCGCTCGGGCGGCAGGAGGACTGGGAGAAGCCGGCGGGCCGGTCGGACAGCGTCCGCCGGGCCCACCCCGACTTCGCCAGCTAGCGCGGGTCGACGGGCGCCGGCGTGACGCCCCGGCGCCCCCGCCCGACGTGGTTCAGGCACCGCACGAGCATCAGCCCGACGAACATGAGCGGCACGTAGGTCGGGATGCCGGCGACCACCTGCTGGCCCATCTCGAACCACGGGCCCGCCTCGACCTCCTGGTGCACGTGGGCCGACACGTACTGAGGGCCGCCCCACATGTGGGTGATGTGCTCGCCCAGCCAGGTGCCCCGGGCGAGGAAGTTGTCGTGGAAGATCGGCGCCGGCGCCGTGACCAGCGCCAGCAGCACCCCGGCCACCAGCGCGAAGAGCCCGGGCCGCACGCGACCGAGGCGGGCGCCGCCGGGCCCCGGCTCCATGGCCGTCCACGCGGCCAGCGGGATGATCACCGCGATGGCCGGCGTGAGGCCCAGGAACCCGGCGGTCGAGTCGAGCGCCCAGTGCAGGTAGGGGCTGATGGCGGGTCCGCCCTCGCCCAGGTAGATGGCGTGGAACCAGAACATGATCGCCCCGCCGCCGTACGTGAGGACCAGGGTGCAGACCGCGAGCCCCGCCCACGCGACGGGATCGCGGTAGAACTCCCGGACGAGCGAGCCCATGCCCCGCACCGGCGGGCTGTCGTCGTCCAGATCGGGCACGGACGTGGCAGGTGCATACAGCGTCCGCGCGGCCGAAGCGCGCATTTTGCGAGTCATAGGAAGCCTTTGGTGGTCGCTACCGCTGGCCGCCCCCAGGCATGGAGCCCCCGGTGTCGTCGGCGGGATGGCTCAAGTGTATAACAAGTGGGCTTTTGTTGCCAAAGGTGTCACTTCGGAGACCTCCTTAGGATCACTACGCGCGTGATTGGCACTGAGCGTGCCACATGTCGGACGATCCGTGTCCTGACCAGGGCATCTCCGGCCTTTACGGACACGTTGCGAAAGACGGTGTTGACCGGTGTCCAGCGGGTAGTCGTTCTCCCGGCGGCGAAGAGGGCGTCCGGTAGTGACCCGCAGGCATGGGGACATGGGTGACGGAACCACCACCAGGTACGACGAAACGATCCGGCTGCCGTGCGAGCCCCGCTCGGTGAGGCTGGCGCGCTGCTTCGTCGACGCCGTGCTCGCCCGCCTGGGCTGGGGTGACCTCGACCGCGAGCTGGCCCAGCTGGTCACGTCCGAGCTGGTCGCCAACGCCGTGCTCTACGCCCCGGGCAGCCTGGCGATCCGGTGCGCGGTCGACGGGGTGGCGCGGATCGACGTCGTCGACGACCACGTCGACGCCGCCGTCCGGTCCGTGCCGCGGGGCCCCGACGAGATCGGCGGCCTCGGCCTCCAGCTCATCGGCCAGGTCGCCCGGGAGTGGGGGGTCGAGCGCGGGCCCCGCTCCAAGACCGTGTGGTGCGTGGTCGAGCCGCGCCGGGCACCCGCGCCCCGGCGCCCGACCCGCCTGGCCGACTGTGGCGGCGGCTAGCCGGGCCGCAGTCGTCGGGCGTAGATCAGCACGATCACCGGCAGCACCACGGCCAGCGCCAGGCTGGCGATCGTGCTCACCTTGTCGGTCGTGCTCGGGAACACGTCCAGGTGCCGGGCGTGGTACACGAGGTGGGGCACCTGGTAGACGAGCCAGGCGACCGCCACCGCGGTGACCAGCACCCGCCCCAGCGCCACCAGCGCGAACACGGTGACCACCGTGATCGCCAGGTTGAGGGCGCCGAAGTCGCGCACCAGGTGCTCGTTGTAGGGCCCGTCGTCGGCCACCCAGGTGTGCCCGCCGCCGGGGAAGTCGTCGTAGAACGAGCGGGGCGCGAAGCTCGCCCACACCCCGAGCACGAGGCTCGTCACCGCCAGCGCCGCCAGCGCCGCCCGGATCACGCGTGTCGCCATGCCCGGACGCTACGCCCCCGCTCGTGGGGTTGGCGGCCACGCACGCGGGGTAGCCCTCACCCGCACTTCCGTACGTCGGACGGGGAGGTCCTCATGACGTGGGTGATCGTGATACTCGCGGTGGCGGCCGTGCTCGCCATCGGTGCCGTGCTCATCGAGCGGCGGCGCACGGGAGCGTTGCGCTCCCGCTTCGGGCCGGAGTACGACCGGGTGGTCGACGTCCGCGGCGATCGCCGCCAGGCCGAGGCCCATCTGCGGGGTCGCATCAAGGCCCGCCGCGCCCTGGCCGTCGACGACCTGTCGCCGGCCGCCCGGGAGCGTTACGTCACGCAGTGGCGCGCCGTGCAGGCGAGCTTCGTCGACGAGCCCCGCCAGGCGCTGGCCGCGGCCGTCCAGCTCGTCGACCAGGTGGCCGCCGAGCGGGGTTACCGGCCCGCGGACGACGCCGACGACGACGACGCCCCGGACACGATGGACATGGTGGCCGTCGACCACGCGCACGAGGCCGCGGACGTCCGTGCCGCCCGCACGACGCTGGCGGGGCGGGACGACGCCTCGATCGACGACCTGCGGTCGGCGTTCATCGGCTGCCGGGGCCTGTTCGACGCCCTCGTCGGCTCGGACGCGACCGCGCGGATCCGGGTCGGGCGGGAGTCGTGACGGCGAGCCGGGACGGTGCAGTCTTCGGCCGGGAGCCGTCCCGCCCCCTGCCCGAGGCCGACGAGACGATCGACCTCACGGACGACCCTGACGGCGCCGAGGCCGACACCGAGGAGCAGGCCGCGCTCGACGAGGACGACGAGGCCGCGCTGGAGGCCGACCTCGACCACGACCCGGATCCGGAGCCCGCGGCGGCCATGGACCCGGACCCGGAGCCCGCGGCGGACACGGAGCCCGACCCGGACCCCGTGCCCCTGCCGGAGGAGGAGCCGGTCCCCGTCCCGGTCGCCGAGGCCGCCCGCGACGAGCTGGACGAGCAGTTCGACGCGGCCAAGGTCGGGTTCGTGGACGACCCCCGCCGTGCCGTCCAGCGGGCGGCCGAGCTCGTGGCCGAGGCGCTGCGGGAGATGGAGCGGCGGCTGCGCAGCGATGCCGACGCCGACGAGCCGTCGACCGAGGACCTGCGGGTCACGTTCCTCGGCTACCGGGCCGTGTTCGACGCCATCCGGTCGGGCCCGGGCGGCTGAGTCAGTCGACCAGCGCGTCCGGGGGCAGCGCCACGATGCCCGTGGCGCCGAGGGCCTGGAGGTCGTGCAGCCGGTTCCAGAAGGTCGCCTTGTCGGTGACCAGGTGCACGGCCACCAGGTCCTCCCGCGAGGCCAGCGGCATCACCGTGGGCGCCGCCAGCCCGGGAAACAGCGAGCGCAGCTCGTCGACCTTGCCCGGGTTGATGTGGAGCATGACGTAGCGGTGCCGGCGGGAGTCGAGCACGGCCCGCAGCCGCAGCTCGAACTCGGCCAGCGCCGGGTCGCCGTCGTGGACGAACAGCGCCTGGCACGACGCGATCGTGTCGAGCACCCGTAGCCGGTTCTCGGCCAGCGACGTGCCGGTCTGGCGCAGGTCGACGATGGCGTCGGCCAGCCCGGCGGCGCACACGCCCTCCAGCGCCCCGCCCATCGACACCACGGTCACGTCGATCGACCGCTCGCTGAACCAGCGGGCGGTGACCGCGGGCAGGTGGGTGGCGACGACCGTGCCGGCCAGGTCGGCGGCCTCGCTGCGCCCGTCGTCGTCGCGGCTGGCGACCACCAGGTCCGACCGCACGGCGCCGAGGTCGACGGCCGGCAGGTGGGCGATGTCCTCCTCCAGCACCAGGTCGGTGGAGATGAAGGCGGCGTCGAGCCGGCGGGCCGCCAGCCAGGCGGCGGCGTCGCGGGGCCGCATCTCGACCAGCTCGAGGTCGCCCACCGTGGCCCGGGCGCCGGTGCCCCGGAAGCCGGAGATGGCGTAGCCGGCGTCGTCGAGCAGGTCGATGACGAACTCCCGCAGCCGGCCGCGGGAGGGGATGGCGACGCGGGCACTCACGTCCTCCGCCTCCCCAGCTCGGCGATCACGTCGTCGAGCGACAGCCCGCAGGCCACCAGCCCGACGATGAGGTGGTAGAGCAGGTCGGCCGCCTCGGACACGACCCGGGCGTCGTCGACCTCGGCCCGGCCCAGCTCGAGGCAGGTCTCGAACGCCTCCTCCATGATCTTGCGCTGGAGGCGCTCGCGGTCGGCCAGCAGGGTGGCCGTGTACGACCCGGCGGGGCGGTCGGCGTCGCGCTGGCGCAGGACCGCCTCCAGCTCACTGATCGTGGACACCGGGCGTTGATACCCGCCGCCCCCGGCAGGGCGCAACCTAGATGCGGCCGGTGACGTCCGTGATCCAGGACAGGTCGCCGCCCTGGAGCCGGGCCATCCAGTCCGGCGGGGCCCCACCCATGAGCGTGCCGAGGTCCCAGTAGTCCTTCCAGAGCGTGATCGTGCCGCCCTGGACGTGCTGGACGGACACGAACGGCAGCGTGACCGTCTCGCCCGCCGGCCAGTGCCACGTCTCGGTGTGCTCGGTCACGACGATGCCGCCCTCGGCCACCACCGTGGCGGGGCCGTGCTCGTAGCCGGCCAGGTCCTCCAGGCCGAGGCGCAGCCGCTTGACGATGTCATCGGGGCCGACCGCGGCGGCCCCCGGGCCGGTGGGGACGTCCAGATAGATCGAGTCGGGGCCGAAGAACGTGCGCACCCCGTCCCAGTCCCGGGCGTAGAGGGCGTCCCAGAAGGCGCCCGCCACCTCCCTGGCGGTCACCGGGCGCCGCGCAGCAGGGTGCCGGGCGTGGCCCCGGTGTGCTCGCCGTCGCTGAAGGTGACCGTGCCGCCCTTGATGGTGTGGACGTAGCCGTCGGCCCGCTGGATCAGCCGGGAGGCGCCGCCGGGCAGGTCGGCGACCTTGGTGGGCCGGTGCAGGGCGAGGCGGTCGAAGTCGATGACGTTGACGTCGCCCACGTAGCCGGGCGCCAGCACGCCCCGGTCGCCCAGCCCGTACAGCGCCGCGGTGGCCTGGGTCGTCTTGTGCACGGCCAGCTCGACCGGCAGCCGCCCCTCGGCCCGGTCGCGGGCCCAGTGGGTGAGGAGGAAGGTGGTGGTCGAGGCGTCGCAGGTCTGGCCGGCGTGGGCACCGCCGTCGCCCAGCCCGAACGCCGAGGTCGGGTGGAGCAGCATCTCCCGCACCGGGTCGAGCGTCCCCTGGCTGTAGTTGGCGACCGGGCTGTTGAGGAGCTCGCGCCCGCCGTCGGCCAGCAGCAGGTCGAGCAGCGTGGCCCACGGGTCGGCGCCCCGGGCGGCGGCGATGGCGCTGACCGAGTCGGCCGGGCCCGGCTCGTAGTTGGGCGGGTCGCCCAGCAGGTAGATCCGGTCCGGGTGCATGAACCCGCTGATGATCGGGTCGTCGCCCAGCGCCGCCACCTCGGCCACCAGCCGGGCGGCCAGGTCGGGCTCGGAGCGGATGCGGCGCACCTGCTCGTCCCAGGGCTGGAGACCGACGCCGGTCTCACCCCAGGCGGCGGTGAAGTTGAAGGGGTGGAAGGTCTGGAACCCCAGCAGGATCGACACCGTGCGCCCGTGGACCTGGGGCCGCACCGCGGCGCCGGCGGCGGCCGCCTCGGCGGTCAGGTCGAGCTGCCGCCGCCACGCCTCGGGGTCGCTGTTGTTCTGGAGCAGGGCGTAGGTCACCGGGCGCCCGACCGCCTTGGACAGCCGGCGCATCCAGTCGACCTCGCGCTCGGGGGCGGCCAGGTCCTCGCCGAGGGCGCCGGCGGGGGCCAGCTCGAACACGCCGGTGCCCAGCTCGCCCAGCACCGCGCCGATGCCGAACAGCTCGTCCTCGGCGGCGAAGGTGCCCGGCACGGGCTCGCCGTCGATGGCCCGGTGGGCCAGCGTGCGGGAGGTCGAGAAGCCGAGGGCGCCGGCCCGGATGCCGTCGCGCACGATGGCGGCCATGGCCTCGATGTCGGCGGCGGTGGCCGGCTCGTTGGACGCGCCCCGGTCGCCCATGACGTAGGCCCGCACCGCCCCGTGGGGGACCTGGGCGCCGATGTCGACCACG
>DATFRN010000185.1:0-13843 GCA_035263165.1 Acidimicrobiales bacterium
CGCCGGCACCGCCGCCGAGGTGGGCGAGGCCGACCTCGCCTGGCACCGCCGGGTCCACGCCCTGCGCATCCTGGTCGAGATGGCCGGCTGGGACCGTCCGGTCCCCGGCCACCCCTGGCTGGTCATGGAGCCGGTGGCCCGGACCCTGCTCGGCCTGGCCCCCCGGCGCTGATCGGCGCCCCCCCGGCCAGGACGCTGGCCAGGACGTGCAGCCCGCCGACGGCGACGGCCAGCGCCGCCAGGCCGGCCCGACCCTGGTCCCGCTGGTGGACGACCTCGCCGCCGTCGAGCAGGGCGAAGCCGGCGGCGACCACCGCGATGGCCACGAGGACCCGGCGCCGGGGGCGGCGCCAGGCCGCGGCGGCCAGCGCCAGCGACACCGCGACGGCCGCGGCCACGAGCGGCGTCGACTCCAGGTCCACGCCGGCCACCCGCTCGCTGCGCTCGCCGGCCTTGGGCTGCTCGCCGGTCTCGCGGTGCTCGCCGGTCTCGCGGTGCTCGGCGCCCTCGCCGGGCGTGCGGCGCTCGGCGGCGACGCCCACGACGAGCAGGACCGCCGCCGCCACCAGGACCGCCGGCAGCGCCCACCGGGGCGCGGTCACGACGGCGTCCGGACCCGGGGCGCGCCGACCGCGACCGGGCCGTCGAGCGCGGGCGGGCAGCGGCGGGCCGCCCGCCGCCGGCGGCGCCACAGGACCGCGCCCACGGCCGCGACGACCAGCAGCCCGGCGAGGCCGAACAGCACGGCCCCGAGGGCGGCGGTCAGCCCCACGCCGGCCAGCAACCCGGCGACCGGCCCGGCGCAGCAGGCGGCACAGGCGGCGGCGCCCACGCCCGCGACGGCGGCACCGGTCTTCGGGTCGGTCATGCGGCGACCGTAAACCTTCGATCCAGCATGAAGGTCAAGCCCCGCCGGCCGCGGTCTAGCGTCGCCCGCGTGTCCGTGGCCCGCACCCTCGCCCTGTTCGTCATGGCGGCGGCCGCCGAGATCGGCGGCGCCTGGCTGGTGTGGCAAGGCGTCCGCGAGCACCGGGGCGTCGCCTGGATCGGCGCCGGCATCGTGGCCCTCGCCGCCTACGGCTTCGTGGCGACGCTCCAGGAGGACCCCCACTTCGGCCGCATCCTCGCCGCCTACGGCGGCATCTTCGTGGCCGGCTCCCTCGCCTGGGGCATCGTCGCCGACGGCTTCCGCCCCGACCGCTACGACCTCGCCGGCGCCGCTCTCTGCCTCGCCGGCGTGGCGGTCATCATGTTCGCCCCCCGGGCGGCGTGACCGCCCGTTCGCACGAAAGCTGTTGCAACAGCTCTCGTGCGAACGCCAGTCCGACGGTGGGCGCTACGCCTGGGGGAGGTAGTTCAGGTAGAGCACGCCGTTGGGATAGGACTCGCTGGTCCCGAGCGCGTACTTGCCGCCCGGGTCGCCGTCCTCGAACAGGCGCGGCCCCTCGCCGAGCGTGACGGGGAAGACGAACAGGTGCAGCCCGTCGACCAGGCCGTCGGCCAGCATCGCCCGCACCAGCGTGCCGCTGCCGCTGACATAGAGGTCGCCGTCGACCTCGCCCTTCAGCTTGCGGATCGTGTCGGCGTCGTAGGGCCCGATGACCTGCGAGTTGTTCCACGTCGCCGCCTCGGGGGTCAACGTGCCCGACACGACGTACTTGCGGGTCTCGTTGAAGAACGGGGCGCCCGGGTCCTCCTCGACCGTGCGGGTCGACCAGGCCGGCTCGAACATCTGATATGTCGTGCGGCCGAGCAGGATGCCCTTGGACCGCTCCACGACGGCGCCGATGGCCTCGCCCATCCCAGGGTCGAAGCCGTACTCCATCGTCCATCTCGGCTCGCTGATCACGCCGTCGAGGCTCATGAACTCGTGCACATGTATGGCCGCCAATTCCTTACCTCCTGGCCCTCGGGCCGGTCTCGGTGCGGACCGGCAGTTCTAACCGACGCTGCCCCCGGCGTCTTGAACGAAAACGACAGCGGACCGATAGACATCTAACGATTCGATACCTATGATCTCGCGCATGGACGCACCCGGCTACCACCCCTCGTGGACGCAGCGGCGGGCCAACGCGATCCTGACCCGCCTGCTGGGCAAGGGAAAGGGCCCGAGCTTCATGCGGCTCCTCACCGTGCACGGCCGCACGACCGGCCGGGCCCGGACCACACCCGTCGTCCCGGTGTTCGACGGCGACCGGGCCTGGGTGGTCTCCCCGTTCGGCGAGGTCGCCTGGGTCCGCGACGCCCGGGCCACCGGTCGCATCGAGCTGGCCCGGGGCGGCGACGACCGGACGTACGCCGCCCGCGAGCTGGCCCCCGAGGAGGCGGTCCCGGTCCTACGCCGGTACCTCGCTCTCCCGGCCCGGTTCTTCGTCCGCCGCTACATGAAGGCTGAGGCCACCTCCCCCGACGACGCCCTGGTCGCCGAGGCGGAGCGGGCCCCGGTGTTCGAGCTCACCCCGGTCGCATGACGGCCGGTCCTCTCGCCGTGTCGCGCGTGAACCCGCGCTACGGCCGGGACTGCCCGGCGGAGCCGGAGGCGCTCGACTACGACGCCTACCTCGGCTTCCTCGAGGAGCACGGGCACAACTTCATCCGCCTGTGGCGGTGGGAGCAGGTCCGGTCCCAGGCCGCGGGCGGTGACTTCCACCTGTGCATGTCGCCCCAGCCGTGGGCCCGCACCGGGCCGGGCGAGGCCGGCGACGGCCGGCCCCGGTTCGACCTGACGCGCTTCGACGACGCGTTCTTCGATCGGCTGCGACCTGCCCAACGTGCTGTGGGAGGTCGCCAACGAGTCGTCCGCAAGGTGGTCGACACCCTCCACGACGGCGTCGGCATCGGGTCGATCGTCGACGTAGGCCTCATGGAGCGCCCGCACCTGTGGCCCTCGACGTTGTCGGGGGCCACGAGGAGCGGAGCGGCTACGACCCGCACCCGATCGGGATGACGATGCAGTTCCCGGTGGCCGACCAGACCCGGGTCAACCGCCCGCTGCTCGACAGCCGGGCGGACTGGATCTCGCCGGGCTACGACGACGAGATCTTCGCCGGCGGTGGGCACCCGATGGCCCCCGGCTCGCCGCCGTCGCACTGGCTCGACGACCCGCCGGCCGCCGACGGGCACAAGGTGGTCGTCACCGACACCGACCACTACGCACCCGGCGGCGGCGACGCGTTGTGGGCCTGGAAGTCGTTCCTGCGGGGCCACCACCCGATCCTCATGGACTTCGGGCTCATCGGCGGCGTCGACCCGCCCGATCCTGCCTTCGCCGCCGCTCGGCTGGCGATGGGCGACACCCGGCGGTTCGCCGAGCGCGTGGACCTGCTCGCCCTGACGCCCCGGGGCGACGTGGCCTCGACCGGCTACGCGCTGGCCGCCCCCGGCCGCGAGTACGTCGTCCTCCAACCGGCGGGCGGGGGCGAGGCGTTCGCGTTGCGGTTGGAGCCCGGCGACTACGCGGTCGAGTGGTTCGGCCGGCCGGGCGGCGACCTTCCGGGCACCGCCCGCCGTGTCGGGCCCGGCAGTGCTGTACCTGACCCGCCGCCCGGCCGGCTAGGCCCCGACGACGATCTGGGACGGGGTCTGGCCCACGAACCGGCGCAGCGAGCGGGTCAGGTGGGGCTGGTCGGCGTAGCCGGCGCGGCGAGCGACCTCGGGGACCGGCATGCCCCCGGCCAGCAGGTCGACCGCCCGCTCGGCCCGCCGCATCTGGCGGATCGTCCCCCGGGTGAGCCCCGTCGCCCGGGCCACGCGGCGCTCGACCGAGCGGGTCGACAGCCCGGCCACGTCGTCCCGCAGCGCCGCCGACGCCACGGGGTCGTGCACCAGCAGCCCCGCCCGCACCAGGCGGTCGACGAACACGTCGGCGTTGTCCGGCCCCGGCAGCTCCCACGCCGTCCCGTCCAGCCAGAACGACCGGGGCGACGCCATCGGCAGCACCAGCGACCGGTCGACCAGCCGCCGCATGTCGAGCATGGGCAGGAACGTGCCGTGGCTGAACTGGATGCCGAAGAACTCGGCGTCCTGGGGGATGGGCGCCGTCGTGGCCCGGGTCTCGGGCCCCCGCAGCGTGACCCAGGTCCCGCCGGGCTGGCGGGTGATCACGATCTCCCAGTTGCTGACGGCCACCGAGATGAACCGGTCCTCGGGCTCGCTCGTCGTCTGCCAGGTCGTGCTGACGAGGGGCGACGTCGACGACCCCGTCTCGAAGGCGAACAGCTCCACCGCGCGCTTCATGACCGGCTCCGACGGTAGGGGGCGCCGGAAGTCATCGCAGCACGGCCCGCTCGGCGTGGCGCTGGAGGGCCTCGACCAGCGCCGGGGGGATCGTGCGGCGGGCGGCGGCGTGGTCGATGAGCACGGCGAACACCTGGTAGTGGACCAGGCGGGCGTCGAGCTCGGGATCGCCCGGCGGCGCGCCGGCCGCGGCCCGGCCCTCTCGGACGGCGGCGGCCAGCGGCGCGGTGAGCAGGTCGATCATGGCGTCGAGCTCGGGGGCGAACCGCGCCACCAGCCGCGGGTGGTTGAGCAGGAACGGGCGGTTGGCCTCGACCGCCCGGCTGGTGCGCGCCAGGCCGCACATCCCCGCCACCCAGGCCCGCACCCGCGCGGCCGGGTCGTCCGCCCGGGCCAGCCGGTGGGCCAGGTAGGAGCGGGTGGTGGCGCCGGCCTCCTCGACCAGCGCCAGCAGCAGGTCGTCCTTGGTGGGGAAGTGGCGGTAGAAGGCGGCGGTCGACAGCCCGGCCTCGGCCAGGATGTCGGCCACCGTCGGGTCGAAGGTGTCCCGGGCCGCCATCACCGCCCGGGCCGCGGCCAGGATGCGGGCCACCTCGCGGTCGTACTTCTCCCGCTTGCGGGCCAGAGCCCGCTCGACGCCCCGCTCGGCGGAGACACTCATGCTGGTGCGAACGGGCCCCGGCCCATCTGGTCCCGCACGGTGACCACCGCGGGGTTGGTGAGCGAGCGCCGCTGCCAGTTGGCCCCGTCGACGACCAGCGTGTGGCCGCTGATGAACCGGGCATAGGGCGAGGCCAGGAACGTCGCCGCCCACCCCAGCTCGCGCAGCCGGCCGACCCGGAGCGCCGGCTGGCAGGCGTCCTTCTCCGACGTGCGGTCGAGGTTGCCCCGGATGTCGGCGGTCATGTCCTCGTGGGGGAACAGGCCCGGGACCAGCCCGTTCACCTGGATCCCGTAGGGGCCCCACTCGACGGCCAGGGTCTCGACCATGTTCTTCACCCCGGCCTTGGCCGCGGCCGAGTGGGCGAAGCCGGGTCCGCCGGTCCAGGCGTAGGAGGCGCCGACGTTGACGATCGACCCCGCCGTGCCCGCGGCCAGGTGGCGGCGGGCGAACTCGCGGGCGCAGAAGAACGTGCCGTTGAGCGTGATGTCGACCACCGTGCGCCAGGCGTTGGGCGACATGTCCTCGGCCGGGACCGGGAAGTTGGCGGCCGCGTTGTTGACCAGCACGCCGGGACGGCCCAGCTCGGCCTCGACGGCGTCGAAGGCGGCGGCGATGGCGTCGGGGTCGCGGATGTCGCAGGGCACGGCGGCCACCGGGGCGCCGAGGGCGGCCATCGCCTCGCGCCCGGCGTCGAGGTGCTCGTGCGTGCGGCTGAGGATGCCGACCGCCGCACCGAGCCGGGCGAACTCGCTGGCGATGGCCTTGCCGAGGCCGGTGCCGCCCCCGGTGACGACGACGACCTCGCCGTCGTAGGTGCCGGGCGGCAGCGCCGAGGCGCCGGCGTCGGGGGGCTCGGGCAGGGGCACGGGGCCTCCTCCTCCTGCTCAGGATCCGGTGTAGACGGGCGGGCGGTCCTCGGCCCGGGCGGCCCGCATCTCGGCGTAGTCGTCGGACCGGTTGACGAAGGTCTGGTAGACGAGCTCGTCGGCCATCGAGCTGCGGACCTGGGGCTCGCCCAGGTGGGCGAGGACCCGCCGGGCCATGCGCACGGTCACGAACGGGGCGGCGGCGACCTTGTCGGCCATCTCCCGGGCGGTGGCGTCGAGGGCGTCGGGCGGCACGACCCGGGACACGACGCCGTGGCCCAGCGCCTCGGCGGCGTCCATGGGCCGGCCGGTGAGCACCATGTCGGCGGCGACGCCGTGGCCGCACATCTGGAACAGCCGGGCCACCCCGCCGGTGTCGGGGATCACGCCGTGGCCGACCTCGGGCAGCATGAACCGGGCGCCCTCGGCGGCGATGCGGATGTCGCACAGCAGCGCCCGCTGGAACGAGCCGCCGATGGCCCAGCCCTGGATGGCCACGATGATCGGGCAGTGCAGGTCGAAGACCTGCTGGATGCCCCGGTGGCCCCGCTGCATGAGCTCGTGGTGGGTGAGCGCCTGGTCGCCGGCCCCGATGGCCGACACGTCGCGCCCGGACGACCACGACCGGCCCTCGCCCCGCCAGATGACCGCCCGCACGTCGGGCCGGCCCCGCAGCTCCTCGAGGATCGAGAACAGCCGCAGGTCCATGGCGTCGTCGAAGGCGTTGTGCTTGTCGACGTTGGCGTTGGTGATGGTGGCGACCGCCCCGTCGATGTCGAGCCGGACCCGGTCGTCGTGGTGCCCCTCGAACACGTCGCCCTCCCCTCGGTCGGAAGCCATGCTCTGACTTCTGAGAACACCGTTTTAGTCGGTGTCGCCGCGGGACGCCGCGACGACGGGCGGGCGGCACCCCGCCGACCCCAGCTGCCCGATAGGGACGGACGGGAGACGCGGCGGGCGCGACGGTCACGGAACTACGCGGCGGCGCGTTGTGGATACCCGCTGTGAGCGGACCGCCAGGCTGACCCTGACCTGTCGCTGCCGTGCCCTCGTGCCCTATGCGCATGGAGTTGACATGGCAACCCGCGGCCCCGACAACGAGCAGACCCCCGCTGAGCCGACTCGGACCGACCGACCGCTCCGCGAGGAGCAGGGCGCCAAGGCACGCTCCGGTCTGCGGTCGCGGGAGCAGGCCATCCTTGCCTTGCAGCGGGCGGCAGGCAACGCCGCGACGACGGCGCTGCTGGCCCAGGGACGATCAGGCCAGAGGGCGCCGGGTGGGCAGCGCCGCGCGTCGAGCGTGGCTCCGGCGCCCGCGCCGAAGCCGCCGAGTGCCGTTCCACGGAGCACGTCGGGTGGCGGTTCCTTGGTCCCGGGGCCCTCAGGCGTGCTTGACGCGACGGAGCCGGTGGCAGCGCCTTCAGCAGCCGCCGGCACGGCCTGGCAGCCGGCCGGGGCGGCCGCCTCCGATGCCGCCGCCGGTGGCGAGCCGCCGGCCGAGCCGGTGGTGGTGACTCGGGGGGATCCCCCGGCGCCCGTTGCACAGCGAGCACCCGTGTCCGGTGGGACTCCGGTGGTGATGCGAGATGCAGATCCCCCGCCGGAGGTGGAGGCACCTGCGTACATCGAGACCTTCGTGACAGAGCTCGGCGATGGAGTGCGCGACTTCCTCGCTCACCAGGAGTTCGGACTGCCGGTCCGCGGGCTGGTGGAGGGCGAGCTGATGCCGTCGCCCTTCCTGACATGGAAGACCCCGAAGAGCTTCGGCACCGCGGCGCTCACCTCGGTCGGCGCGGACGGCGGCAAGGCGCTGGTGGCCAGGCTGCCGGACCTGATCCGACCTTCCGACCTCGGCGAGCTGGTCAACCGCGGCCGCAAGAAGGGCACGGTCCAGGTCACCGACGACAAGACGACCTGGAGCGAGGAGCGGTCGAACCTCGGCCCTGCCACCTGGTATCCGGACGTGGCCGTCGAGGTCGGCCAGGCGCTGGCCAGGCGATTCATCGAGTCGCTGGAGCGGATCACGCAGCGCTATCTCGACGCCCGCGTGGCCACGGCGGTGGCCGAGGAGGCCAAGACGGTCCAGTGCTTGACGGACGCTCCGGAGCCGACCGACGGCGTCCTGACCTCGGCGCCGATCGACGTGCTGACCGCCAACGCGCTGAAGGCCGGCCTCGTGAAGTTCGACTGGCCCGGATACCACCTCGCCTATCCCACGAGCGTTGGAAACAAGCAGGTGGCCCGGCACGTCGACTTCTGGGTCGAGCCGGCGCAGAACGGCACCTACTGGGTCCGGGTCAGCTCGCCCGCCGATCCTCTACCCGAGGAAGTCGCCGTGGCTCTGTTCGGCGACACGGCCAAGACCTCGCGGCTCGCGGTGGTGTCACCTCCGCTGTTCGGGTTCGG
Source organism: Acidimicrobiales bacterium (assembly GCA_035263165.1). GTDB lineage: Bacteria > Actinomycetota > Acidimicrobiia > Acidimicrobiales > VFJN01 > ZC4RG19. Next base: position 8,173 of record DATFRN010000185.1, read on the forward strand.
CGATGCGAGCGGTCTGCGACCGGAGGCCCAGGCGAGGTTCGCAGACGCCGGCGTAGACACCACGAGGACCGGCGACGCCACGGCCGAAGGAATGAAGGGGCCGCTCGCCGACGAGATCGCACTGGCTCAGTCCAAGGTGCCGGCGGGCTCGGACAAGGTGGGCGTCCTCGCGACCCTGAACGAGAGCGTCACCGTCCTGGACAGTTTCGCCACGACGGGTGCGGTGTTCGGGCTGGGCAAGGACCCGACCCTCGGCGGCGTCACGACGGTGCGGGACCGGTTGGTCAAGAAGCAGACCGAGCTGGCGACCGCGACCGAGGAGGCGGCGGCCAAGTGGGCCGGCCAGGTCAAGGATCAACGGTTGATTCTGTCCCAGGCGCTTGATGGGTTCGTCTCGCTGGTCGAACGATTCGAGGGGATGACTCAGAAGGTCAAGGACGCGACCGCCAAGCTCGGGGGATTCAATCTGCCCCCCTATGTCCGAGAAGCGATGCACTCGGCGGCCGCGCAATACGTCGACGTAGTAGCCACGAGCTTCTTCCCAGCCACGGCCCAGCCGAAACTGCGCGCCGCCGATCTGGCCAACCGCCTTCTGCCGGTGACGATTCTCGAGGGCACCATGGCGGCTATCCAGCGCACGGTCGACGACGCGCTGGCGGAGAAGCGCAAGAAGGACAGCGACCACGCTTCGTACGACACCGAGGGCATGCGCAAGCGAGAGGTCGAACTGCGGGCGCGTCTCGGGGCCATCAAGGTTCGGCTCATTGAAAATCCGTTGTCGGTCGGCGACGAGCTGGCAGAGCTGCAAGCCGAGATCGTGGATCTCCAGACCGAAGCCGAGATCGTCGCCAACATGGACCAGTTGGACGTCGCCTGGCAGGCGCTCGACGACTCGTACAGTGTCTGGTTCAGCTCCTATGCCACCACGATCAAGATCCGCAACCTCAAGATGCTGGGGGACATCTTTCACGCAGAGTGGAAGGGGATCTTCAACCTGTGGAAGAAGGGCGACAAGGCCAGCCGGGACCTGGCCAAGTCGCAACTCGATACGTTGCGCGCCAAGCCCGCCCTCGCTTGGTACTTCGGCAAGCTGAGGGAGACGGTCAAGAGCGCTCAAACCGAGATCTTGATCGGCAAGATCGTCGCGATGCTGGTGATCACCGTGGTCACCATGGGCGTCGGTGAGTTCGTCGCCGGCTGGGTCGGAGCCGACCTGGCAGCCGGGGCGGCCCTGAGCGGCCGGGCCCTGCTCGCTGTCGGTGGCGCGGAGGCCCTCACCATGACAGCGCTCAGCCAGCTCGTCCTCGACACCGACCATTCCGCCGGCCACGTCGCCTGGGAGTTCGCCACCAACTTCGCCATGTTCAGCGCATTGCGCAAGTTCAGCGCCTTCGCCGAGCTGCGCAAGTTGGGCCTGATCGGCACCGCGTCAGGACAGTTCGTCCTCTTGGAGGCGATGGGTCTGGCCAAGGACGAGATCGCCAAGTATGCGCGCACAGGTAAGCACCTGACCATGGAGGAGATCGGCCAGATAACCGTTCAAAGTCTTGTGATGTTCGTTGCGCTCAATGGCGTGGGCAGGCTGGCCCAGCCGATTCTCAAGGGAGTCAGGGGATCTGGCATCAAGTTCGGCACCGCTCGGGCTGCCGCCAACAGAGCAGCCGGCAGCGTCAAGGCCATGAATAAAGCTCTGATGGGCAGCAAGGACTTGAACAAAGCGTTGGAGTACATCAAGGCCGAACGCGCGTGGGTGGAACTCAAGATAAAGGCCTACGACCAGCTCGAGATCGATGCCAAGGCTGAGGCCGAAGCCGCACGTCAATCCGGCAAGAAGGTGAAAGGCGGTCTGCTCGAACAGGCGGGGATGACGAGCCTGGAGGATGTCGCGAACATGAAAGCGGCTCTGGGTGAGCATATCGCGAGGATGGATGCAGCTAAGACGGTGTTGACCTTGCGACCTCTTGGTGGCCGTGTCTTTGGAACGCCTAGGGCGAGGATAGGCGAGGTGCTCGACCAGCTCGGCGCATCGAAGAATCCGGTCACGACCGATGGATGGTCGACCGTCAGGACCTACGAGGCCAAGTCCCCGGACGGCAAGAAGATCACGATCATCGAGGAGCTGGATCAGTACGACCGCTGGATGGTCAAGGTCCAAAAGAGCTTGGACGGCACGGAGTTGGCAAAGTGGGAGGAAACGACCGGCAGGAACACGCCGAAGGAGGTCTACGACCGGTACTCCGGCGACACGGATCTTGCTGTACGCACGGTCAAGGAGGATGTCCGCGAAGCGGCGGTCGGGTCGTGGGAGAGCGAAGGCGGCCGGACCGCCCATGAAGGCGCGGGTACGGCCCATGAAGGCGCGGGTACGGCCCATGAAGGCGCAGGTGTCGGTCCGGCGGGCGGCACGTTCGCCAACGTGATCGCCTCCGCCGGTGTCGACACCAACGTCACAGTGGGCAGCAGAGGCGGATGGCGGGGATCGGGTGACCCCCCGCAGTGGCCCAACCCCAAGTCGACCAAGGCTTACGGCCACGTCGAGAGCACGCACGGCCCGAGGCTTAAGGCGCGACACTTCCAAGGTCGGATCGCCAGCACCGGGAACGATCAGGGCCAATGGTCGGGTCCGCACTGGGTCGAGGCCGAGGGCCGGACCCCGCAGCACCCCGGCCGCTATATCGTCGAGATGGGCCGGGCGATCGGACGTGTCTACCGGGCTAACGCTGAGATAGTCGAGGGCGTGACGCGCGCCTTCGTCCAGCGCAACCCGGACGGCAGCATCAACTCGACCTATCCCGTGACCAACGACTTCGTCCTGTAGGAGTGTGACCGGATGCCCGTCGACGAGTTGCACTTCAGGATCGGTCCACGCTGGACACGTGAGACCTTCGCAGTCCCCGACGATCCGCTCGGCGAGTTGTCGGACTTGGAGATGGGCCTTCTGCGTTATGCAGTCGAGGAGAACGCCGAGGTGACCGTGGCGGTGGGCGAGGACGAATGGCGTGTGCTCCTGTTCCCTGACATCTCGGCACTCGTCCTCCAGCTGGCACCGATCGCGCAGGACCTCGAGCGGGGAGTGCCAGTCGAGCTCAGCCTTCCCGAGAGCCAGCTCGTGATCTCGTTCGGCGCAGGTGACGCGGCGATGGTGCGCCACTTCGGCGGGCGGGTCGCCGAATCACCCCACACCGTCGACCGCAGCCAGGTCGCGGGCGAACTACGGCGCTTCCAGCACGATGTGCTGGGGCGCGCGGCGTCCGACCGCTATGTCGATCAGGCAGATGTCGCCGAGTTTCTTGCCCGAAGTGGCGCGTGACGACCCCGGCGCGACCGCCCCGGCGCCGCCGGCCCGCAGGCTCCGGGACCTAGGACTACGGTCGCCCCCGATGCGTGCGATCGACGCCGGGCCCGTGGATGTCGCCGTGCTCGACGACACCATCGGCCAGAACCTGGCCCGCACCGTGGCCGAGCACGGCGACAACGAGGCCATCGTGTCCGTGCACCAGGGCATCCGGTGGAGCTACCGCGACTTCGCCCAGCGGGTCGGGGCGCTGGCCCGGGGGCTGCTGGGCCTCGGGCTGGCCAAGGGCGATCGGGTCGGCCTGTGGAGCCCCAACTACGCCGAGTGGACCCTGCTCCAGTTCGCCACCGCCGAGATCGGCGTGATCCTGGTCAACATCAACCCCGCCTACCGGTCCCACGAGCTGGCCTACGTGCTCGACCAGTCCGGGTGCCGGCTGCTGGTGGCGGCGCCCCGCTTCAAGACCAGCGACTACGTCGCCATGGTCGACGAGGTGCGGGCCGGGCGGCCGGCGCTCGAGCAGGCGGTGTTCCTGTGGTCGCCCGAGTGGGAGGCGCTGGTCGCCAACGCCGCCGGCGTCACCCGGGACGAGCTCGACGAGCGCCGGGCCGGCCTCGGCCCCGACGACCCCATCAACATCCAGTACACGTCGGGCACCACCGGGTTCCCCAAAGGGGCCACGCTCACCCACCGCAACATCCTCAACAACGGCTACTTCACGACCGAGCTCCAGGGGTTCACGCCGGCCGACCGCCTGTGCATCCCGGTGCCCTTCTACCACTGCTTCGGCATGGTCATGGGCAACCTGGGCTGCTCCACCCACGGCGCCACCATGGTCATCCCGGCCGAGGCGTTCGACCCCGGCGCCGTCCTCACCGCGGTGGCGTCCGAGCGCTGCACGGCGCTCTACGGCGTGCCGACCATGTTCGTCGGCGAGCTGGGCCACCCCGACTTCGCCTCCTTCGACCTGTCCTCGCTGCGCACCGGGGTCATGGCCGGCTCGCCGTGCCCGGTCGAGGTGATGAAGGCCTGCATCGACCGCATGCACATGGCCGAGGTGACGATCTGCTACGGCATGACCGAGACGTCGCCGGTGTCGACCCAGACGCTGCCCGACGACTCGCTCCACCACCGCACGGCCACCGTCGGCCGGGTCCACCCCCACGTCGAGGTGCGCATCGCCGCGGTCGACGACCCGGCCGCCACCGTCGAGCGGGGCGAGACCGGCGAGCTGTGCACCCGGGGCTATTCGGTGATGACCGGCTACTGGAACGACGAGGAGCGCACCCGCGAGGCCATCGACGCCGAGGGCTGGATGCACACCGGCGACCTGGCCGTGATGGACGGGGACGGCTACGTCAACATCGTCGGCCGGTCCAAGGACATGGTCATCCGGGGCGGCGAGAACATCTACCCCCGAGAGATCGAGGAGTTCCTCTACACCCACCCCGACGTGGCCGACGTGCAGGTGGTGGGCGTGCCCGACCTCCGCTACGGGGAGCAGTTGCTGGCGGCCGTCCGGCTGCGCCCCGGCGCCACCGCCGGCGAGGACGACATCCGCGAGTTCTGCCGGGGGCGCATCGCCCACTACAAGGTCCCGCACTACGTGCGGTTCGTCGACGAGTTCCCGATGACCGTCACCGGCAAGGTGCAGAAGTACAAGCTGCGCGAGCAGGCGATCGAGGATCTCGGCCTGCAGGAGGCGGCGGCGACCCGCACCGCCTAACCCGGCTCGTCGTTAGGCTCCGCCCCGATGAGCGACTTCAATGCGCAGATCGTCGAGGAGTTCCGGGCCAACGAGGGCAGGGTCGGCGGGGCGTTCGCCGGCGCCTCGATGCTGCTGCTCCACACCGTCGGCGCCCGCAGCGGGCAGGAGCGGGTCAACCCGCTCGTGTACCGCACCGACGGCGACGCCCTGGTGATCGTCGCCTCGAAGGGCGGTGCGCCCACCAACCCCGACTGGTTCCACAACCTGGTCGCCCACCCCGACGTCACCATCGAGGTCGGCACCGAGACCCGGTCGGTGCGGGCCCGGGTGGCCGAGGCCGACGAGCGCGAGCGGCTGTGGGCCGACCTCAAGGCGGCGATGCCCGGCTTCGCCGACTACGAGGCCCGCACCACCCGGCAGATCCCGGTCGTGCTCCTCGACCCGGCCTAGCCCATGACCGACGGCCCGCCCGACGACCCGGACGCCACCCAGGCGATCCCACCCCCGCCCCCCGGCGAGGACCCCGACGCCACGCAGGCCGTCCCGCCGCCGCCCGGCCAGGACCCGGACGCCACCCAGGCCATGGACCCGAGCCCATCGGCGCCGCCCGGGCCGGGGGAGGCGGTGACCGAGCCCGTGGTCGTCGGCGGCGACACCGACGAGCTGCC
>DATFRN010000186.1:0-11821 GCA_035263165.1 Acidimicrobiales bacterium
TGGTCCCGGGCGGTGTCGGCGTCGTCGGTCATCCCCCAGGACGCCGGCCTCCAGTACGCCTACATGGCCCCCCTCCTGTTCCACTCGACCTCGGTCGCGGCCACGGCCCCGTCCTCCTCGGGCGGCGGCGGAGGAGGCTTCGGCGGCGGCTCGGTCGGCGGCGGCGGAGGCGGCGGCGGCGTCGGCAGCTGGTAGCCCCGACACGCCGGTGCCCCCACCGCCCCCGGCGCCATCACCCGGAGCCCCGGTATCCCCACCGGCAGGCCGGCGGCACCCGGGCTGTCGCCGCCCGTGCGGGCCGCCGCCACACGCCCGGACCCGGCGTCACACCACCCCTGCCCTGCGCCGCACCGCCGCCGGCGGGCGGCCACGACACCGCCCTCCGGCGCCTCCCCCAGCACGGGCGGACCGCGCCGCACCCGCCGCGGCGCCACCACCCGGAGCCCCGGTCCCCCCACCGGCCGGCCGGCGGCACCCGGGCTGTCGCCGCCCGTGCGGGCCGCCGCCACACGCCCCTACGCGCCGGTGCCCCCACCGGGGTGTCGGTGGGGGCACCGGGTCTTGGCGGCGGCGGGCGGCGGCCGGGGGAGCTGGCCGCCGCCCGCGGCCGTGGCCTCGGGTCACTCCGTGGCGATGGCCGCCAGGATGTCCATGCGGGCCGCCCGGCGGGCGGGGCGGATGGCGGCGACCACGCCGACCAGCGCACCCAGGGCCAGGATCACCGCCAGCGCCACCGTGGGGATGGCGAAGGAGGTGAAGCCCTCGCTGGCCAGCGTGTCGACCATGGCCCAGCCGAGGAACACGCCGAGCCCGACGCCGCCGACCGTGCCGAACAGGGCGACCGTGGCCGCCTCGCCCCGCACCATGGCCCGCACCTGGCGCCGGGTCTGGCCGACGGCCCGCAGCAGGCCCAGCTCCCGGGTCCGCTCGTGGATCGACAGCGACAGGGTGTTGGCGATGCCCATGAGGGCGATGACGATGGCCAGCACCAGCAGCACGTACACGACCACCAGCATCTGGTCGACCTGGCCGGCCACGCTGGCCACGTACTCGTCGGCCGTCTGCACGTCGGGGGCGCCGTACCGGTTCGCCACCTTCTGGATCGCCGTCTCGGCCCGGTGCAGGCCCACGCCCTTGGCCACGTCGATCATCACCACGACGTCGGTGGGGCTGGAGGCGTGGGGCAGGTAGGCGGCGTACGGCATCGTGACGGCGCCGATCAGGTCCTCCTTGGCGTAGACGGCGCCGACCTTCAGGTCGACCTTGGTGCCGTCGCCCCAGGCGACCGGCAGCGGGCTGCCGAGCCGCAGGTGGTGGCTCTCGGCGTAGTCGTGCGACACGGCGACCTGGTCGGCCGTGAGGTCGGCCAGCTTGCCCTGCTCGACGCCGACGTCGAGCATCCGGTCGAACGTCGCCGGGTCGTAGGCGGTGCCGACGTCGTTGTGGCCGTCGACCCGCATGGGCGTGTTGGCCAGGGCGGAGGTGGCGCCGACCTCGGGGAGCCCGGCGACGGCCTTGGCCAGCTCGGGGCTGAGCCCGCTGCCCGAGAAGCCGCTGGAGGCGATGACCAGGTCGCCGCCGAACTGGTCGCGCACCGTGTTGTCGATCGACTGCTTGATCGAGGCGCCGACCACCGTGAACAGCGACACCACGGCCACGCCGACCATGAGCGCCGAAGCCGTCCCGGCCGTGCGGCGGGGGTTGCGCATGGCGTTGCGCCGGGCCAGCGTGCCCGACAGGCCCCGCCGGGCGGCCTGGGGGGCCGCCAGCACGCCGGCGGCCGGCCGGGCCACGACCGGGCCGAGCACGACCACGCCGATCAGCGTGGCGATGGCGCCGAGGCCGGTCAGGGCGAACACGCCGTCGCCGCTGGTCCCGGCGATGACGCCGGCGACGCCGGCCGCCGTGAGCAGGGCGCCGATGCCGGCCCGCAGCCACGAGCTGCCGGAGCGGTCGACCGCCACGTCCCGCAGGGCCGCCAGCGGGGCGGTGCGGGAGGCCCGCACCGCGGGGATCAGCGAGGCCACCAGCGTCACCACCACGCCGACCGTGAACGCCACGGCCATGCTGCCCCCGCCGATCACCAGGTCCGACATGGGCAGGGTGGCGCCCATGGCCCGGAACAGGGCCATCAGCCCCTGGGCCAGGCCGATGCCGGCGGCGATGCCGGCCAGCGAGGCGACCACGCCGACGATCAGCGCCTCGGCGGTCACCGACCGCAGCACCTGACCGCGGGAGCCGCCGAGCGCCCGCACCAGGGCCGACTCCCGGGTGCGCTGGGCCACCAGGATCGAGAAGGTGTTGTAGATGCTGAAGGTGGCGACGACCAGGGCGATGCCGGCGAAGATCACCAGGAAGGTGCGGAAGAAGCCCAGGAAGTCGCCCTGGATCTGGTCCTCCATCTCGGCCGTGCGCTGGGCGCCCGTCATGGCCTCGTCGCTCTTCGGCAGCACCGGCTTGATCCGCTGGACCAGCTCGGACTGGCTGACGCCGGGATCGGCGGCCACCCGGATGCTGGTGGCGTCGCCCACGTGGGGCACCAGCGTGCGGGAGGCGAAGTCGTCGCTGAACGCCGCGTAGGTCATCGGGCCGGCGCTGTCGGCGCCGCCGAAGGTGGCGATGCCGACGACCTTCACGTCGATCGGCCGGGTGGTCAGGCGGATCTGGGTCGTGTCGCCCAGGTGGAGCTTGCCGCTCGTGGCCGCCGCCTTGTCGATGACCACCTCGCCGGGGGCCGTGGGGGCCCGGCCCTCGGCGAGCTGGTACGGGTTGAGCGGCGTGTCGCCGAGCCAGTTGCCGGCGATGGTCGGCGGGCCGTCGCCGCCGATCGGGTCGCCGTCCTTGCCCACGATGCGGCCGTCGCCCTCGACGACGGCGGCGGCCTGGGCCACGCCGTCGACCTTGGCGATGCGCTGGGCGAGGGCGGCGTCGACCAGGCCCCGCTGGGTCAGGTCGTCCACGCCGACCTCGGTGCGGTTGCGGACGAGGGCGTCGAGCCCGGCGTTGGACTTGGCGAAGATGTCGCTGAAGCCGGCGGTCATCGTGTCGCCCATGACCAGGGTCCCGGCCAGGAAGGCCACGCCCAGCAGCACGGCCGAGCAGGTGGCCAGCAGGCGGCGCTTGTGGGCGCCGAGGGAGCGTCGGGTGAGCTTCCACATGGCCGTCAGCTCCCCAGGCGCTTCATGCGGTCGAGGACGGTGCCCGCGGTCGGGCGGTCGAGCATGTCGACGATGCGCCCGTCGGCCAGGAACACGACGGCGTCGGCGTAGGCCGCGGCGCCGGGGTCATGGGTGACCATGACGATCGTCTGGCCCATCTCGTCGACGGCCCGCCGCATGAAGGCGAGGATCTCGCCGCCGCTGCGGGAGTCGAGGTTGCCGGTGGGCTCGTCGGCGAAGATCACCTCGGGCCGGCCCGCCAGCGCCCGGGCCACCGCGACGCGCTGCTGCTGGCCGCCCGACAGCTCGGCCGGGCGGTGCTTCAGCCGGTCGGCCAGGCCGACGGTGGCGATGACCCGGTCGAGCCACGTGCGGTCGGGCCGGCGGGAGGCGAGGTCGAGCGGGAGGGTGATGTTCTCCTTGGCGGAGAGCATGGGGAGGAGGTTGAAGGCCTGGAACACGAACCCGATGCGGTCGCGGCGCAGGCGGGTGAGCTCCTTCTCGGACAGGCGGGACAGGTCCACGTCGCCGATCCACACCGACCCGGAGGTCAGCGTGTCGAGGCCGGCCAGGCAGTGCATCAGGGTCGACTTGCCGGAGCCGGAGGGGCCCATGATGGCGGTGAACCGCCCGGCCGGGACGGCCAGGCTCACGTTGTCGAGGGCCCGGACGGCGGTGTCGCCCCGGCCGTACACCTTGGTGACGGCCTCGGCCCTCGCCGCCGGCAGGGGGAGGTCCCCGTCCGGCCACATCGCCGAGTCCGCCTCGCTCGTCATGATGTCGTTCGAATGCATACCTGCGACGGTAAGGAGGCCACGACGCAGGGTCACTGGAGCCGCCCGGCGTCTCGGGGGTGGGGTTGTCCCCACCCCCCGGGTGGGGTTGTGCGTCGGCGGTGCCCGAGCGCGCCGCCGGCGTCCGCCGCGGTGCCGTCGGGGCACGCGGGGACGCCGGCGGAGCGGGTCGGGCGGGCGGATCAGTCCGCGTAGCGGACGGTGACGTTGCCCTGGTCGGAGTGGGCCTTGATCGTGCGGTCGCTGCCCGGGTCCTGGCGGATCGGGTCGGAGACGTGGCCCTGGTCTGTGCCGGTGTCCGTGCGGAACGCCACGCCCTCGTCGTCGGGGAGGGTGATCTCGACGCCGCCCTGGTCGGAGTCGGCCTCGACCCGGCGCGGGGACTCGGCGAACGTGAGCTCGACCCGGCCCTGGTTGGAGCTGGCCCGCACGCTCGACCCCGACAGGCGGGTGCCCTCCACCCGGCCCTGGTCGGTGCTCGCCCGGACGTCGCCGGCCAGGTGGTCGAGGGTGATGCTGCCCTGGTCGGTGCTGGCCCGCACGTCCCCGTCGATGCCGAACACCTCGACGTGGCCGTCCGCCCTGATGGTCACGTCGAGCCCCCGCGGCACCTCGATGGTGTAGTTCACGCTGCACCAGGTACCGCCGAAAACGGGGCAGCTCCCCCGCACCACCACCCGGTCGTCCACCCGGGCCACCGTGTGCCCGGTCGGCCGCAGGCCGTCGCTGATGCGGGCCCGCACGACGATGCGGTCGGCGTCGGCCGCCACCACCCGTACCGGGCCGGCCAGGTTGTGGACGTCGAGCACGTTCACCCCGGCGGCGTCGAGCGTCCTGGTGGACGTCGACCGGGTGTGGGCCAGGGCGCCCACCGCCTGGTAGGTCCCGCCCACCAGGATGACGGCCGCCATCACGGCCCCGATGACCTTCCACAGCGTGTGCACGCGCATGGCCTCGCCCCTCAACCGTCCAGCCACCGCAGCACGGCCAGCACCCGGCGGTGGTCGCGCTCGGTCGGCGGCAGGTCCAACTTGGTGAAGATGTTGCTGACGTGCTTCTCGACCGCCCCGTCGCTCACCACCAGCTCGGCGGCGATGGCGGCGTTCGACCGACCCTCGGCCATGAGCCCGAGCACGTCCCGCTCGCGGGGCGACAGCCGGGCCAGCGGGTCGCGCCGGCGGGTGCGGGCCAGCAGCTGGGCCACGACCTCGGGGTCGAGGGCGGTGCCCCGGCCGCCCACCCGGTCGACCGCGCCGAGGAACTCGCCGACGTCGGCGATGCGGTCCTTGAGCAGGTAGCCGAGACCGGCCGGGTCGTCGGCCAGCAGCTCGCTGGCGTAGGTCTCCTCGACGTACTGCGACAGCACGAGGATGCCGATGGCGGGCCACCGGGCCCGGATGGCCAGCGACGCCCGCAGCCCGTCGTCGGTGTGGGTCGGCGGCATGCGCACGTCGACCACCGCCAGGTCGGGCTGGTGGCGCTCGACCACCACCAGCAGGTCGTCGGCGTTGTCGACCGTCGCCACCACCTCGTGGCCGGCGTCGTCGAGCAGGCGGGTCAGGCCGGCCCGCAGCAGGACCGAGTCCTCGGCGATCACGATGCGCACGGGAGCTCCACCAGCAGGGTCGTCGGGCCGCCCGGCGGGCTGACGATGCGCAGCGTCCCGCCGAGGGCGGTGACCCGGTCCCGCAGGCCGGCGAGGCCGGTGCCCCGGCGCTCGCCGTCGGTGCCGGGGTCGCCGTCGGCGGCGGGCTCGGCGACGGCGGGGTCGGCGGCCGCCGCGCCACCGACCCCGTCGTCGCGGACCTCGACCACCAGCCGGTCGCCCGCCCGGGCGATGGCGACCGCGGCCTTGGTGGCATGGGCGTGGCGGGCCACGTTGGTCAGCGCCTCGGTCACCACGAAGTAGGCCGCGCTCTCCACCGCCGGCGGCGGCCGGTCGGCGACGTCGACCGTCAGGCTGACCGGCACAGGCGACCGGGCCACGACGGCCGACAGGGCGGCGTCGAGCCCCCGGTCCTCGAGGATCACGGGGTGGATCCCCCGCACCAGGTCCCGGATCTCGGCCAGCGCCGCCTTGGCCTCCTCGTGGGCTGCCGCCACCATGCGCCGGCCGGTCTCGGGGTCGTCCTCGAGCTTGTCCTTGGCCGCCCCGAGGTCGACCGCCAGCGCCACCAGCCGCTGCTGGGCGCCGTCGTGGAGGTCGCGCTCGATGCGGCGGCGCTCGGCCTCGGCGCTGTCGACCGCCGCGGCCCGGCTGGTCTCCAGCCGGGTCACCTGGGCGTGCAGCTCGTCGCGGCGGCGGGGCGCCAGCAGCCAGCGGGCGGTCGCCAGGTCGAGGCGGGCCAGCCCCACCGTCGTCCACGGGGCCACCACGACCAGGCCGACGGCGCCCACCGCGGCCAGCGCCAGGGCGCTCGGCCCGGCGGTCACGTCGAACAGGCCGAAGTGGGCGACGTCGTCGGGCATGGCCCCGACGTACAGCGGCAGCAGGAGCAGCGCGGCCGAGCCGGCCCAGGCGACGGTGGCCACCACGGTCGTGAAGACCCCCCGGGGCAGGGCGAGCAGGTGATAGGCGATGCTGCGCCAGCGGTCGCCGGAGCGGACCCGCTCGACCAGCCGGCCCCACCACGAGGGGGCGGTGAGCGGCGGCACCGGGTCGGGCAGGTCGACGCCGAGCAGCGCCGCCACCCGCGACCGCTCGGCCGCGTCGAGCGCCTTGGCCGCCGCGAACAGCAGCCAGATCACGGGGATGGCGAGCGGGAAGGTGATCAGCAGCGCGACCGAGGTCGCCAGCAGCGTCACGATGACGGTGAAGCTGATGGTGCCGGCGAGCCAGTCGAGCGTGAGGTGGGTCAGGGACCACCAGGTCGACCGGCGCCAGGGCCACAGCAGATCTCGGAGCACACGGTCACGGTAAATGTCGCCGGCCCCCCCGACCATGGAGCCGCCGGGAATCGCGCGGGTGGGGGTATCCCTACCTCGATCCCTACCTACAGCAGCTTGGACCGGCCGTCGGTGCCCCACCACGAGGCGGTGAGCTTGAGGTCGGGCGAGCGGGGCTCGATCTCCTCGTACACCCGGCGGTAGCCGGTGTGGGCGATGCGCCAGGCGCCGTCGACCTTGGCGTAGCGGTCGTCGTAGAACGACGAGCCCCGCACGGTCATGCCCGCGTCGGCCAGGATCACGACGTCGTCGAGCGCCCACCCGCCGCTGGCCCGGTCGCCGTCGAGGACGATCTCGGGCTGGTGCACCTTGTGGCTGGTGAGCATGCCCTCGTCGGCCATCGTGCCGGTGAGGAACTCCATGATCGCCGGGCGCCCGGCGAGGTCGACCGCCCCGCCGCCGTAGGACGCGGTGGCGTCCTCCAGGAACAGCGCCTCGAGGTCGTCCCACCGCTTCTGGTCGATGAAGCGCACGTAGCGGTACTTGAGTTGGTGGATCTGCTCGATCTCGACGAGGTCCTCGGGCGTCATCGCTCACCTTTAGCACGCGACCTACGACGCCCGCGGTAGGACGGGCTGCGCCCCGGGGACGATGGCAGCCGGCGGCGGGCGGCCTACCGTGCGGGCAGTGACCGATCCGGGCGGCGCCGCCCTGCCCTGGCGCGAGCTGCGCCTCGCCCCCCGCCTGCCGCGGTGGGCCCGGGACGTGCTGCCCGCGGTGGCGGTGGCGATCGTGCAGGTGGGCGCGGTGGTCCTCGCCGGCCACCACCAGGCCGACGCCCGGCCGATGACCTGGTGGGGCATCGTGCTGCTGGCGCTGGGGCCGGCGGCGCTGGCGTTCCGGCGGGTGGCGCCCGTGCCGGTGCTGATCGTGACGTTCGCGTCGACGATGGCGTACTGGCTCACCGACCTGCCCCGGGGGCCGGCGTTCCTGGCCCTGCTGATCGCCTACGTCGCCGTGGCCATGCGGGGGCGGCGGCGGCTGGCGTGGGCCAGCCTGGGACTCGGGTTCGTGATCGTGGGGCTGATCTCGCCGGCGCTGCACCACGAGCGCTGGCCACCGTGGGCCGCGGCCGCCGCGCTGGCCGCCTGGCTGGCCGCCGTCGGCACCGGGACCGAGCTGCTGCGGGCCCGCCAGCAGCGGATCGCCGAGGAGGCCGCCACCCGGGCCGAGGAGGCCCGGCGCCGGGCGAGCGACGAGCGGCTGCGCATCGCCCAGGAGCTGCACGACGTGCTGGCCCACAACATCTCGCTGATCAGCGTGCAGGCGGGGGTGGGGCTGCACCTGCTGGACGAGCACCCGGAGCAGGCCCGGCCGGCGCTGACCGCCATCCGGGAGGCGTCGGCGGACGCGCTGGGCGAGCTGCGCACGGTGCTCGACATCCTGCGCTCGGGCTCCGGGCCGGACGAGCGCGCCCCGCTGGCCCCGACCGCCGGCCTGCGGGACCTCGACGCCCTGGCCGAGCGGGCCCGGGCCACGGGGCTGGACGTGGTGGTGGAGGCCCCGCCCGACGGGTCGCCCGACCTACCCGCGGGGGTGGACCTGGCCGCACTGCGGGTGGCGCAGGAGGCCCTGACCAACGTGGTCCGCCACAGCGGTGCCGAACGGGCATGGGTGCGGGTGACCCGGGGGCCGGGCGAGCTGGTGGTCCAGGTGGACGACGACGGCCACGGCGCCACCGCCACCGCCACCGCCGACGCCGTGGACGACGGCCACGTCGGCCGGGGCATCATCGGCATGCGGGAGCGCGCCCGAGCCCTGGGCGGCACCCTGGACGCCGGCCCCCGCCCGGGCCGGGGCTTCCGCGTCCGGGCCCGCTTCCCGCTCCCCGTGGGCGACGGCGACGCGAACGACGACGGAGGTGGTGGCCCGTGATCCGGGTCGTGCTGGCGGACGATCAGGCCCTCGTGCGGGCCGGGTTCCGGGCGTTGCTGGACGCGCAGGACGACATCGAGGTCGTCGGCGAGGCCGGCGACGGCGAGGAGGCGGCGCGCGCGGCCCGGCGGCTCCGCCCCGACGTCGTGCTCATGGACATCCGCATGCCGGGCACCGACGGCCTGGCCGCCACCCGGGCCATCGCCCGGGACGAGCGGCTGGACGGCGTGCGCATCGTCATCTTGACCACGTTCGAGCTCGACGAGTACGTGTTCGAGGCGATCCGGGCGGGCGCCAGCGGGTTCCTGGTCAAGGACACCGAGCCGGTCGAGCTGCTGCGGGCGGTGCGGGCCGTGGCCGCCGGCGACGCCCTGCTGTCGCCCGGCGTGACCCGCCGGCTCATCGGCGCCTTCGCCACCCAGACCAGGGAGCCACCCCAGCGCCCCGAGCTCGACACCCTCACCGAGCGGGAGCGGGAGGTCATGGGGCTGGTCGCCGAGGGCCTCAGCAACGACGAGATCGCCGCCCGCCTCTACGTCAGCCCGATGACGGCCAAGACCCACGTGAGCCGGGCGATGACCAAGCTCGCCGCCCGCGACCGCGCCCAGCTGGTGGTCTACGCCTACGAGTCGGGCCTGGTCCGCCCCGGCTGGATCACCTGAGCCGGCCGCCGCGTACCGCGCTCGCGGCAGGGGCGAAGCATCCGGGCGGGGGACGATCGGCGGCTCGGCGGGGCCGACGATCGAGGCATGTTCACGTTGCTTGCTGACACCTGGCACGGGCCGGGCCCGTGGATCCTGGTCTTCCCCCTGTTCTGGCTCGGGGTCATCGCCCTGGCCTTCTTCTTCCTCGCCCGCCGGGGCGGCTGCGGGCCACGGGGCCGGTGGGCCGGCGCCGGCGGCCGCTCGGTGCTGGACGAGCGGTTCGCCCGGGGCGAGATCTCGGCCGACGAGTACCGCGAGCGGCGGTCCGTCCTGGACGAGGGGGCGCGGCGATGAGCGGCCCCACCCCTCCCCCCGCCGCCCGGGCCGTCCGGGCCACCAAGGTCTACGGGTCGGGCGCCACCGCCGTGCTCGCCCTCGACGAGGTCAGCGTCGACTTCGCCGCCGGTCGCTTCACGGCCGTGATGGGCCCCTCGGGCTCCGGCAAGTCCACCCTCATGCACTGCGTCGCCGGCCTCGACAGCCTGACCGACGGCCAGGTCTTCGTGGGCGGCGTCGAGCTCGGCACCCTCCCCGACCGCGAGCTGACCCGGCTGCGGCGCGACCGCATCGGGTTTGTGTTCCAGGCCTTCAACCTCGTCCCCACCCTCACCGCCCGGGAGAACATCGTGCTCCCCGACCGCCTGGCCGGGCGCCGCCCCGACACCGGCTGGCTCGACGAGGTCGTCGGCGCCGTCGGCCTCGGCGACCGGCTCGGCCACCGCCCGTCCGAGCTGTCGGGCGGCCAGCAGCAGCGGGTCGCCGTGGCCCGGGCGCTGGCCGGCCGGCCCGAGCTGATCCTGGCCGACGAGCCCACCGGCAACCTCGACAGCCACAGCGGCGCGGAGGTGCTCGAGCTGCTGCGCCGGGCCGTCGACGACATGGGCCAGACCGTCGTCATGGTCACCCACGACCCCCGGGCCGCCGCCGTGGCCGACGAGGCCGTGCACCTGGCCGACGGCCGGCTCGACCGGCGGGTGACCGTCCCCGAGATCCAGACGGCAGGAGCCTGACGATGTTGTCCCTCACCCTGCACGAGATGCGGGCCCACGCCCGGCGGCTGGCCGGCACCACGCTGGCCGTCGTCCTGGGCGTGGGCTTCCTCAGCGGCACCCTGGTGCTGGGGTCGACGCTGCGGGCCAACTTCAGCGACATGCTCACCGAGGTCAACGCCGGCACCGACGTCAACGTGCGCAGCACCACGGCCATCGCCGGCGGCCCCGGCGCGGCCGGCGCCGGGCGGGGCCTGATCGACGCCTCGCTGGTCGACAAGGTGGCGGCGGTCGACGGCGTGAAGGCGGCCGCGCCCGTCGTCATCGGCTACGGCCAGCTGCTCGGCCGCGACGGCAAGGCCATCGGCGGCAACGGGCCGCCCCAGCTGGCCGGGTCGTGGACCACAGACGCCGCCGTCAACCCCTACCGCCTGGCCGAGGGCCGGGCGCCCCGGGGCGGCGACGAGGTCGTGGTCAACAAGGGTGCGGCCACGGCCGGCGACCTGAAGCTCGGCGACCACGCCACGCTGCTCACACCCGACCCCGTCGACGTCACCATCGTGGGCCTGTCGACCTTCGGCGACGCCGACGGCCTGGGCGCCACGACCTTCACGGCCTTCGACCTGGCCGACGCCCAGCGTCACATCGCCCACACGACCGGCAAGGTGTCGTCGATCGCGGTGCAGGGCGACGACGGCGTCGACCAGGACCGGCTGGCCGATCGCATCGGCGGGGTGCTGCCGAGCGGCGTCGAGGCCGCCCCCGGGGCGGAGGTGACCCAGGAGGCGATCGACGGCATCAACTCGACCTTCCTCGACCTGCTGACCACCGTGCTGACCATGTTCGCCGGCATCGCCCTGCTGGTGGCCACGTTCAGCATCTACAACACGTTCTCGATCATCGTGGCCCAGCGCACGCGGGAGGCCGCCCTGCTGCGGGCGCTCGGGGCCGGGCGTGGCCAGGTGCTGCGGTCCGTGCTGGCCGAGGCGGCGGTCGTGGGCGTGGCCGCCTCGGCGGTGGGCCTGGCCGCCGGGGTCGGCGTGGCCGGGCTGCTCAAGGGCCTGTTCGACGCGGCCGGGTTCGCCCTGCCCGCCGGCGGGATCGTCGTCACCGGCGGGACCGTCGTCGCCTCGCTGGCCGTGGGCCTGCTGGTCACGCTGGCGGCCGGGATCGCCCCGGCGATCCGGGCCTCCCGGGTCGCCCCGCTGGCCGCCCTGCGGTCGGTGGCGACCGAGCGCACCCGGCCGACCGTGGCCCGGGTGGTGGCGGGCGTCGTGCTGGTCGGCGGGGGCGTCGCCGCCACGCTGGCCGCGGCCCTGTCGACCTCCGGCCCGGTGGCCGTCGCCGGCCTGGGC
>DATFRN010000187.1:0-4839 GCA_035263165.1 Acidimicrobiales bacterium
CGACGCACCGCAGGCCTACGCCGCCACCCCGGACGCACCGCCCTACGGCCAACCCGCCAACCCCGACGCACCGCCCGACACCGACCCCGCGGGCTACGCACCCGACGCCCCCGCGGGCTACGCACCCGACGGGCCGCCCTACACCGACCCCGCGGGCTACGCACCCGACGCACCGCCCTACGCCGACCCCGCGGGCTACGCACCCGACGGGCCGCCGTACGGCCAGCCGGACGCCCGGCCCGGCCCCCGGGGCCCGGCCTACGGGCAGCCCGGCGCGCCCGGGGGGCCGGCCTACCGCGAGCCGCCCTGGGGCCCGTCCGCCGGGGTACCGATGGGGGCGGCCCCGGCCGGGACCGCCTGGCCTCCGCCCGTCGGGCCGCCGCTCGGGGGCGAGGGCGACTCGCTCACCGGCGAGGTCCCCGTGGTGCCCCCCGCCGGACCGCCGCCGGGGCCCGCAGCGCCCGGCGTGCCGCCGCCCAGCACCCGGGGCTCGTTCCTGGTGGCGGCCGGGATCCTGCTCTCCCGGTGCGCCGGGCTCATCCGCGAGGTCGTGATCGGCGCCTTCCTCGGCGTCGGGCCGGCGGCCGACGCCTTCAAGGCGGCCCTCCGCATCCCCAACCTCATGCAGAACCTGCTGGGCGAGGGCGTCCTGTCCGCCTCGTTCATCCCCGTCTACGCCCGCCTGCGGGGCGAGGGCCGCCACGAGGAGGCCGGCCGCCTGGCCGGGGCCATCGCCGGCCTGCTCATCGCCCTCACCGGCGCCATCAGCCTGCTCGGCGTGCTGTTCACCGAGCCGCTCACCCGGCTGCTGGTCCCCGGCTACAGCGGCCGCACCTTCGACCTCACGGTCCAGCTCACCCGGATCATGTTCCCGGGCATGGGCTTCCTGGTCCTGTCGGCCTGGTGCCTGGGCGTCCTCAACAGCCACCGCAAGTTCTTCCTGTCCTACGTGGCCCCGGTGATCTGGAACGTCGCCCAGATCGCCTTCCTGCTGGTGGGCGTGCTCGTCGTCGGCGGCTACAGCACGCTCGAGGACAAGTCCTCCCTGGCCGTCGCCCTGGCGTGGGGCGTGCTGGTCGGCGGCGTCCTCCAGTTCGCCATCCAGATCGGCCCGGTCCACCGCCTCCTGGGCAGCCTCCGCCTCAGCCTCGACACCGGCAGCGAGGCGGTGCGCAGCGTCCTGTCCCGGTTCGTGCCGGTGCTGCTCGGCCGGGGCTGCATCCAGATCATGGGCTGGGTCGACCTGTGGCTGGCCAGCTACCTGGTCACCGGCGCCGTCTCGTCGCTGACCTACACGATGGTGCTCTACCTGCTGCCGGTCAGCCTGTTCGGCGTGAGCGTGGCCGCCGCCGAGCTACCCGACCTGTCCCAGGTCGAGGTGCACGACCCCGAGACCCGGCGCCGGTTCCGGCTGCGGCTCGAGGACAGCATGGCCCGCATCGCCTGGTACGTGGCCCCCACCGCCACCCTGTTCATCGTCGTCGGCGACGTCATCGTGCGGGCCGTGCTGGAGCACGGCAGCTTCAGCGAGGCCGACACCGTGGCCGTGTGGCTGGCGCTCGCCTTCCTGTCGATGGGCCTGCTGCCGATCACCGCCTCCCGCCTGCTCCAGAACGGCCTCTACGCCCTGGACGACGCCCGCACCCCCGCCCGCCTGGGCGTCGTCGGCGTGGTGCTGGCCGCGGTGTTCGGCGTGTTCCTGATGTTCCCCCTCGACCGGCTGTTCGTGACCTCGGCCGGCATCCAGGGGTGGGATCACATCTTCACGTTCGGACCGCTGCCCGAAGTGATCCGGGCCAACCCGCTCAACGTCCCCCACCTGGGCATCGTGGGCCTGGCCATCGGCGCCACCATGTCGGACTGGATCGAGTACCGCCTGCTCAGCCGGTCGCTGGCCTGGCGCATCGGCCGCACCCATCTGGCCGGCCGCTGGCTCAACCAGATCGCCATCGGCTGCGCCGTCACCGCCGCCGTCGCCTACGGCGCCGCCCTGGCCTTCAGCGGCCTGCCGGCCCTGATCGCCGCCGCGCTGGTCACCGGCCCGGCGGCCGCCGCCTACCTGGCGGTGACCTACCGGCTCCACGTGCCCGAGGCCGAGGCGACCGTGGTCCGCCTCCAGGCCGCCGTCAACCGGGCCCGGTCGGGCGTCCGCTAGTCCGTCAGGCCGGCGTGAACCCGGGCAGGAGCCCCGTCGCCACCAGGACCGCCGCCGCCAGGAAGGTCACGCCGACCCCGGCCACCGCCACGCCGGCCCGGGGCAGGGCCCGCTCGGCCACCATCAGCGCCGCCAGCGCCGCCATCAGCGCCACGCTGGTCATCCCGGCCGCGAACATCACCAGCATCAGCGCCCAGCAGCACCCCACGCACGACCAGCCGTAGGCGCTGCCGATCCGCACCAGCTCGGCCACCGGCGCCCGGCCGTGCCAGCCCCGGGCCACGAAGCCCGCCGGCTGCCGGCAGGCCCGCAGGCAGCGGGACTTCACCGGGGTGAGCTGGTAGGCGCCGGCCAGGGCCAGCGACGCCGCCGTCACCAGGTACGGCCGGGCCGCCAGCCACGGCGTGTGGTCGACCGCGGCGTGGATGCCCATGTCGCCCAGCTGGAACAGCTCGCCCACCAGCATCCAGACCAGGGCGAAGCCGGCCACCCCGGCGCCGACCAGGGCCGGGCCCCGGGCCCGCCCGGCCACCAACCGGGTCAGCGTGCGCACGAAGCGCAGCGACGGCGGGAGCATCATCGCCGCCACCATGGCCAGCCAGGCCAGGGCGAAGGCGGCCTGGGCCGTGCCCGCGGCCGAGGCCGACGGGGCGTGGTGGCGCAGGTGGTCCCGCAGCGGGCTGTGGGCCGCCGCGGCCAGCGCCAGCCACGCCCCTGCGGCGGCGCCGACCGTGGCGGCCGCCGCCCACCGCTCACCCCGGGCGGCGGTCGGGGCAGCGGTGGCGGAGGGCGCGGGCACCGGTCAGCCCGTGTACGAGAACCAGCCGACGTTGGCGCTGCGCCCGGTCACGTCGATCGACGCCTCCAGCTCGGGCAGCTCGACCCGGAAGCGGTCGGACACGCCGACCACGGCCGGGGTGCCGAACACGTCGGCGACCGGGGGGTCGACCAGCGTGGTGGCCCGCCCCGAGGGGCCGAGCTTGGGCGTGCTGGCCGTGGCCACCGCCCCCTCGATGTCGACGGTGGCCGACTCGCCGTCCCAGGTCAGGTCGATCTTGGCGCTGCGCTGGGCCACCAGGGCGCCGAGCATCTCGGCCAGCCCCGCGAGCGGCCCGCCGCTGCGCCCGGTGAACACGTCGACCAGGGCGTCCCGCTGGTGGTCGGCGGCCCGCTCGTCCACCAGCAGGACGACGTTCTGGCGGGAGCCCCGCCGCCGGCCCTGGTGGAACGACACGCTGGCCACCCGCAGGCCGGCCACGTCGTGGCCGAGCGCCTCGCCGGCGGTGATGTCCCACACGAACAGGCCGGTGCACTCGTCGTCGTCGGGAACCTCGTCCACCCAGCAGGGGCAGATGGCGTTGCAGTCGCACGCCTCGAGGAACCGCCCGACGAGCCGGTAGCCGGCGCCGGGTGAGGTCGTGTCGTTGGGGTTCTGGGGCATCGATTCCATGTCGGACCTCACATCACCGTGATCGTGCCGTGCATCGACGGGCCGTGGACGTTGCACTGGTAGTTGAAGGTGCCCGGCGCGTTGAACGTGTGGGAGAACGTCGGGAACGGCGGTCCGCCGCTCTGGACGCCCGAGTCGAAGACCGCAGCCGGGACGGTCGAGCTGACCGTGTGGAAGTCGGCGTTGTCCCAGTCCCACTCGACGGTGTCGCCGGCGTTGATCACCAGGTTGACCGGGCTGAACTGGGCCGACGCCGTCAGGTGGACGGTGTGGCTGCCCGGGGGCGGCGGGACGGTCGTCCCGCCGGGCGGGATGCCCTTGGGCAGGGCCACGAACAGCTCCCCGCCCTTGACGATGAGCAGCGAGCCCATCATCCCCGACATCATGTGGTCGAGCACGTGGCAGTGCATGTGCCACTCGCCGAGGGCGCTGTCGGGCCCCGGGCTGCCCGCCCGCATGAAGCTGCCCGACTGGCCGTCGATCGTGAACACGAACGAGTTGGCCGGGCCGAACGTGCGGGTGTCCTCGAACTGGGACACCGGCGTGTCCATGGGCGAGAACTGCTGGGTGGTCGGGGTGGTGCCGTGGGGCCCGGGCAGGATCCAGCGGTGCCCGTGCAGGTGGAAGGTGTGGAACATGCTGCCCATGCCCACCAGCCCGAAGCGCATCTTGGTGGCGGTGCCGGCCACGATCGTCGGCGTGTTGCCGAGGAAGTTCCGCCCGTTGATGCAGAAGCCCACGCCGGTGAGGGTGTGGTACAGCTGCATGATCTGCAGCCGGGACGGCGGGATCCGGTACTTGACCAGGGTGAACCGGTCGATCGTCTGGAGCGAGGGGTCGAGCTCCACGACCTGGTCGCCGAGGCGGACCGCCCGGGCCTGGTCGAGGGGCTCGGGCGTGATCGTGGCCGCGTCGTCCACCGGCGTCTCGGGCCGGTCGGGCACGCCGGGGCCGGCGGGCCGGTCGGGCCCGGCGCCGGGTGCGCCGGGCATCCCGGGCATGCCGGGCATCCCCGCCATCCCCTCGGCGGGCTCGGCGGGCTCGGCCCGCTCTCGGCCGCCGGGCGCCGGCGCCTCGGGTGCCGTCCCACCGCCGGTCCCGGCGCCGAGGGCCCCGAGGGCCGCCGGGGTGATGTCGATGCGGGGCCCGGGGAAGATGATCGGCTGGCGCACGAGCGGCGAGCCGTTGGGCGAGCCGCCCGGCAGCAGCGCCGGGTCGGGGGCGGTGGGATCGG
>DATFRN010000188.1:0-2025 GCA_035263165.1 Acidimicrobiales bacterium
CCGTGGCGGGCGAGCATCTCGTCCGCGGCCCGCGGTCCCCACTCGCCCGAGCGGTACGGCTGCGGCCTGGTGCCCGCCCACGCCGCCTCGAGCGGGTCGACCACCCGCCAGCTCGCCTCGACCTCGGCGGCGTCCGGGAACAGTGTCCGGTCGCCGATCAGCACGTCGAGGATGAGCCGCTCGTACGCCTCCGGGGAGGAGTCGGTGAAGGCCTCGCCGTACTGGAAGTCCATCGCGATGTCGCGCAGCTCCATGGCGGTGCCGGGCACCTTCGACCCGAACTTGAGCGCCAGGCCCTCGTCCGGCTGCACCCTGACCACGAGCTGGTTGCGGCCGAGGGACTGCACGTCGGCGGCGTCGAAGGGCAGGTGCGGGGCGGCCTTGAAGAGGATCGCGATCTCGGTGACCCGCCGGGGCATCCGCTTGCCGGCCCGGATGTAGAACGGGACCCCGGCCCAGCGGCGGTTCTGGATGCCCAGGCGCACCGCGACGTACGTCTCCGTGGTGGAGTCCGGCGGCACGTCCTTCTCCTCGAGGTAGCCGAGCGCCCGCTCGCCGGCCACCCAGCCGGGCAGGTACTGCCCGCGTACGGTGCCCTCGTCGACGTCCGCGGGCAGCGTGATCGCGCGCAGCACCTTGAGCTTCTCGGTGCGGATCTCGGCGGCGTCGAAGCTCGTCGGCTCCTCCATGGCGACCATCGCCAGCAGCTGCAACAGGTGGTTCTGCAGCACGTCGCGGGCGGTTCCGGCGGAGTCGTAGAACGCCGCCCGGGTGCCGATGCCGACGTCCTCGGCCATGGTGATCTGCACCGAGTCGACGTACTTGGAGTTCCACAGGGGCTCGAAGAGCGTGTTGGCGAAGCGCAGCGCGAGGATGTTCTGGACGGTCTCCTTGCCCAGGTAGTGGTCGATGCGGAAGACGTCCTGCGCGGTGAACACGTCGTCGACCAGGGCGTTGAGCTCCTTGGCCGAGGCCAGGTCGCGGCCGAACGGTTTCTCGACGACCACCCGTCGCCAGCCGCCGGAGTGCTTGTTGTCGGCCATCCGGGTGCGGGCGAGCTGCTTGAGCACGGCGGGGAACGCGGCCGGCGGGATCGACAGGTAGAACGCCGCGTTGCCCTGGATGTGGTGGGTGTCCCGCAACTCGTCCAGGGTGGTCGCGAGCTGGTCGAAGGCCATGTCGTCGTCGAACGAGCCGCCGACGAACTTGATGTTGCCGGACAGGCGCGCCCACACCTCGTCGCGCCACGGCGTGCGGGCGTGCTCCTGCGCCGACTCGCGGGCCAGCGACTCGAAGTCGCCGTCGCCCCAGTCCCGCCGCGCGAACCCGGCCACCACGAAGCTGGGCGGGAGCATGCCCCGGTTCGCCAGGTCGTAGATGGCCGGGATCAGCTTCTTGCGGGCGAGGTCGCCGGTGACCCCGAAGATGACCACCGCGCACGGCTCGGGGATGCGGGGCAGCCGCCGGTCCGCCGCGTCGCGCAACGGGTTGTGGTTGCGCTTGGCGGCGGACTCCTCGGTGGCCACGGGCACGCCGGCGGGCATCACCGCTGGCTCCGGGCGCCTTCGATCTGCGTACGCACGCTCCCGATCATCTCCAGCCAGCTGGCCTCGAACTTGTCGACCGCCTCGCGTTCCAGCGTCTCGACCACGTCGTCGTAGACGACGCCGAGCGCGGTGAGGTCGTCGAGCACCTTGCGGGCCTGCGCGTACGAGCCCTGCACCACGCCCTGCTTGACCTCGCCGTGGTCGGCGAACGCGTGGATGGTCGCCTCCGGCATCGTGTTGACGACACCGGGCGCGACCAGCTCCTCGACGTACATGACGTCGCGGTAGGCCGGGTTCTTCGTCGAGGTCGACGCCCACAGCGGGCGCTGAGGCTTCACGCCGGCGGCGGCAAGCGCCTTCCACCGGTCGCTGGAGAAGGCCTTCTCGTACTGCTCGTACGCCAGCTGGGCGTTGGCGATCGCGGCCTTGCCGTGCATGGCCTGCGCCTCGGGCGTACCCATCTTGTCGAGGCGCTTGT
>DATFRN010000189.1:0-3908 GCA_035263165.1 Acidimicrobiales bacterium
CAGCCCCTCGACCTCGACCGCCGTCACCTCCCGCAGCGGGCGCCCCAGCAGGCCCTCGGCCTCCTCGCACTGGGACCGGCGCTCGGCGTAGGCCGACCCCGACAGCTCCCGGTGCTCGCCCGAGTGGATGACCACGATCTCCGCGTCCTCGGGGAACGGCACCCGGTCGACGTCGAGCGAGTCGCAGTCGATCCGCAGCACCGTGCCCTCGCTGGCGGCCAGCGAGACCAGCTGGTCCATGATCCCCACCGGCACCCCGACGGCCCGGTGCTCGGCCCGCTGGCAGGCCTTGGCCAGGGCCACCGGGTCCGACCGCTCGGCGCCCAGGGCGCAGGCCACCGCCACCAGCAGCGCGGCCGACGACGCCAGCCCGCTGTCGGCCGGCAGCGTCGAGTGGACCATGCCCACCAGCCCGTCGTCGGGCGCCACCTCGTCGACCACCGCGGCCACGTAGCGGGCCCAGCGGGGCTCGATGCCGGACGGCTCGGCGCCGCCGGCCAGCGGCACCTCGGCCACGCCGTCGAAGCGGTCCGAGCCGAGCATGACCCAGTTGCCGCCCCGGTCGCCGGTGATCTCGGTCCCGAGCCCGATCGCCATCGGCAGCACCAGGCCGCCCATGTAGTCGGTGTGGTCGCCGATGAGGTTGACCCGCCCGGGGGCGAACGCACGCAGTCCCATTCACGCTCCTCGCAGGGCGGCCGCCGCGTCCTCGGGGACGACGGGGTTGACGAACTCGCCGCTGCCCAGCTCGGCGGCGGCCACGTAGCGCTGCACCCGGGGCGAGCGCATGGGGGAGATCACGTGCACATGGACGTGGGCCTCGGGCCACAGCCCGCCGTCGGTCGGCCGCTGGTGGATCCACAGCATGTAGGGGAGCGGGGCGTCGAACAGCCGGTCGACCCGGCCCAGCACGTCGACGAGCAGCTCGGCGAGCCCGTCCCGCTGGGGCCCGTCCAGCGCCGCCAGGTCGGGCCGGTGGACGTCGGGCGCCAGCACCAGCCCGTAGGGGTAGGCGCTGGCCGCCGGCACCCAGGCCCGCCAGGTGGCCGACTCGGCCACGGCCAGCGCCGGGTCGGGCGGCGGGCACAGGGGGCAGTCGCCCCGGGCGGCCCGCCGCAGCTCGGCCAGCGGGCCGTCGGGCACGTGGTCGTAGGCGTAGATCTGGCCGTGGGGGTGGTCGATCGTGGCCCCGACCTCCTCGCCCCGGTTCTCGAACACCAGCACGTAGGCGACGTCGGGCCGGGCCCCGAGGGCGACGGTGCGCTCGGCCCACAGGTCGACCACCCGCCGGGCCCCCTCGACGCCGAGGTCGGGGAAGGTGAGGTCGTGCTCGGGCGTGTACAGCACGACCTCGCAGCGGTCGTCGGGGAACGACGGCCAGCGGTTGACGAAGGCACGCACCTCGTAGGGCTCGGGGGCCTCGGCTCCGCCCACGCAGAACGGGCAGGCGGCGGCCGGGCGGTTGGGGCGTTGCTGGCGGCTGCCCGCCACCACCACGGTGGCCCCGGTCAGCTCGTCGGTGCGGACGTCGGACATCGAATCGGCTCTCGTGCTCACCCCAGGCCGGCGACGGCGGCGGCCGCCCGTTCCAGCGCGCCCGGGTTCCACGGGGCACGCAGCGCCACGACGACGTCGTCGGCGCCGGCCGCAACGTAGCGGGCCAGCGCCTCGGTCGTGGACCCCACGTCCGTGCCCACGATGGCCCCCGGGCGCACCGCGTCGGCCCGGGGCCCGAACTGGGCGGCCAGGCTGGCCTCGTCGTCGCACACCACCACGTTGACCCCGAGACGGATCTCGGCCGGGTCCCGGCCGGCCGCCCCGCAGTGGCGGGCGAGCACGTCCCGCTTGGCCGCCAGCGCCCCGGGCGGGACGAACGGCAGGTTCCAGCCGTCGGCGTGGCGGGCCACGATGGCCGCGGTGCGGCGCTCGCCGGCCCCGCCGATCCACAACGGCACCCGGTCCTGCACCGGCCGGGGCTCGCAGCGGGCACCGTCGAGGCGCACGTGCCGGCCGGCCACGGTCGCCACCCCGTCGTGCAGCAGGGCCCGCACGGCCCCGGCCACCTCGTCGAGCAGGTCGAGCCGCTCGCCGGCCGGCGGGTAGGGGATGCCGAACGCCCGGTACTCGGCCTCGGCCCAGCCGGCCCCCAGCCCGATCTCGGCCCGGCCGCCGAACAGGTGGTCGATGGTGGCCACCGCCTTGGCCAGCACCCCGGGGTGGCGGTAGCCGGCGCAGTAGACCAGGCAGCCGCAGCGGACCCGGCTGGTGGTGGCGGCCAGGGCCGCGTGCAGGGCGACGGCCTCGTGGCAGTCGTAGGTGGACAGGTCGGACGAGTAGAGGTGGTCCCACACGGTCACCGAGTCGAACCCGAGGTCCTCCGCCCGCCGCCACAGGGCGGTGAGCTCGGCCACGGTCGTGTTCTGGGCGCCGGTGTGGACGCCGAAGCGGGTCACGGCCGCCACCCTAGGATGACCGGCTTGACCGCCCGGTCAATCCCGAACACGATGGCCGCCATGCCGAGCGCCAAGGCGAACGGGATCGACATCGCCTACGAGACGACCGGCGATCCCGCCGACCCGACCCTCCTGCTCGTGTGCGGGCTCGGGTCCCAGCTGGTCAACTTCGACCCCGAGCTGTGCGAGCTGTTCGTCGCCCGCGGGCTCCACGTCGTGCGGTTCGACAACCGCGACGTGGGGCAGTCGACCCACATCGACGCCCGGGTCGACGTGCGCGGCGCCATGCGGGCCCGGGCCGCCGGCGAGCCCGTCGACGCCCCCTACACGCTGTCCGACATGGCCGCCGACGCCGTCGGCCTGCTCGACCACCTGGGCGTCGACCGGGCCCACGTGTTCGGCACCTCGATGGGCGGGATGATCGGCCAGACCATCGCCATCGAGCACCCCGACCGGGTGCGCACGCTGACCTCGGTCATGTCGACCACCGGCGAGCTCGACGTGGGCGGCTCGACGCCCGAGGCCGGCCGGGCCCTGCTGGCGCCCCCGGCCCGCACGCCGGAGGAGTACCAGGAGGCGGCCGTCCGCAACGCCGGCATCTTCGGCAGCCCCGGGCTCTACGACCCCGAGCGGCTGCGGGCGCGGGCCGCCGTGGCCTGGGACCGGGGCTACGACGCCTTCGGCGTGGCCCGCCAACTGGTCGCCGTCAGCGCCTCGGGCAACCGGGCCGCCGGCCTGGCCGCGCTCGACGTGCCCACCCTCGTCATCCACGGCACCGAGGACACGCTGATCCAGCCGTCGGGCGGCCGCCGGACCGCCGAGCTGATCCCCGGCGCCGAGCTGCTGGTCGTCGACGGCATGGGCCACGACCTGGCCCCGCCGCTGTGGCCGCGCATCGTCGACGCCGTCGCCGGCTTCGTCGCCGCCCACCCCACCTGACCCCCGACCCCCCCTCAGGAGCACCGCCATGGGACCCCTGGCCGGAACCACCATCATCGAGATCGCCGGGATCGGCCCCGGGCCCTACTGCGGCATGCTGCTCGCCGACCTCGGGGCCGACGTCATCCGGGTCGACCGGGCCGGCGCGGTGCAGGGCGGCGACCCCGAGCGGCCCCCGGCCGACCTGCTCAACCGGGGCCGGCGCTCGGTCGGCGTCGACCTCAAGTCGCCCGAGGGGGCCGGCGTGGTCCTGGACCTGGTCGAGCGGGCCGACGCGCTGTTCGAGGGGTTCCGGCCCGGCGTGGCCGAGCGCCTCGGCATCGGGCCCGACGAGTGCCTGGCCCGCAACCCCCGCCTGGTCTACGGCCGGATGACCGGCTGGGGCCAGGACGGCCCCTACGCACCCACCGCCGGCCACGACATCAACTACATCTCCCTGGCCGGGGCGCTCGACCCCATCGGCCGTCGGGGCGAGGCCCCGGTGCCGCCCCTCAACCTGGTCGGCGACTTCGGCGG
>DATFRN010000190.1:0-22911 GCA_035263165.1 Acidimicrobiales bacterium
GTGGCTGGAGATGATGCGCTTCAGCTTCATCCACAGGTGGCGGTTGTCGTACTCGATCATGAACCCGCTGGTGGCGGCGCAGGTGACGACCGTGCCGCCCCGCTTGGCGATGAACACCGAGGCGCCCATGGTCTGGCGGCCGGGGTGCTCGAACACGATGTCGGGGTCCTCGCCCACCAGCGAGCGCACCTTCTTGCCGAGGCGGCGCCACTCGCCCTCGTCCTGGGTGTGCTCGTCCTTCCAGAACTTGTAGCCCTCGGCGGCCCGGTCGATGACGTTCTCGCACCCCATGGCCTGCAGCAGCTTGACCCGCTGCTCCTTGGACACGACGCCGATGGGGGTGCCGCCGCCGTTGAGCACCAGCTGGGTGGCGTAGGCGCCGATGCCGCCGGTGGCGCCCCAGACGAACACGTTGTCGCCCTGCTTCATGCGGGCCGCGTGCCGGCCCACCAGCATGCGGTAGCTGGTCGAGGCGCACAGGCCGTTGACCGCCGACTCCTCCCAGGTCAGGTGGCTGGGCTTGGGCATGATCTGGTTGGCCTTGACGATCGACAGGTCGGCCAGCCCGCCGAAGTTGGACTCGAAGCCCCAGATGCGCTGGTTGGCGGCCAGCATCGAGTCGTCGTGGGCCGAGGGGTCCTGGTCGTCGACGAAGTTGCAGTGGACCACGACCCGGTCGCCCGGCTTCCAGTTGCGCACGGCCGAGCCGACCTGGAGCACCACGCCCGAGGCGTCGGACCCGACGACGTGGAAGTCCTGGGCGTGGCGGGCGCCCCACACCGACTCGCGCCCGAGGCGGTCGAGGAAGGCGAAGGTCGACAGGGGCTCGAAGATCGAGGTCCACACCGTGTTGAAGTTGATGGAGCTGGCCATGACGGCCAGGTAGACCTCGTCGGGGGCCAGCTCGGGCGTGGGCACCTCGCCGATGTGCAGCGACCGCCGGGGGTCCTTGTCCTCGGACGGGATGCCCGCCCACATCTCCTGCTCGGCCCGCAGCACATGGGCGGCGCGGTAGCTCCCGGGGATGGGAAGCGCGGCGATGTCCTCGCCGGAGGCGCCCCCCTCGATGGCCTCGAGGATGTCCTGCATGGGCCGCAACCTACTGGCCGGTAGCCGAACCACCCAAGAGGCTGCGCCTTTGGGTCCGTTCGCGGGGTCACCGGTAGGCTCGGGGGTTCCGAGACCGTCTTGACCAGAGGGGAAGCCACGATGGCTGGTTCCGTGATCCTGTCGGGTGCCCGCACGCCGATCGGCAAGCTCTCCGGCGCGCTGGGAGGATTCGCCGCCACCGACCTCGGCGGGTTCGCCATCAAGGCGGCCCTGGAGCGGGCGGGCATCGCGCCCGACCAGGTCGACTACGTGTTCATGGGCCAGGTCCTGCAGGCCGGCACCGGCCAGATCACCGCCCGGCAGGCCGGCGTCAACGCCGGCATCCCCATGACCGTGCCCGCCACCACCGTCAACAAGGTGTGCCTGTCGGGCCTGAACACCATCTTCCTCGCCGACCTGCTCATCCAGGCGGGCTTGGCCGAGATCGTGGTGGCCGGCGGCATGGAGTCGATGACCCAGGCCCCCTACCTGCTGCCCGGCGCCCGCGAGGGCTACCGCATGGGCGATAAGTCTGTGGTCGACTCGATGATGTACGACGGGCTGTTCTGCGCGTTCGACCAGGTGGCGATGGGTGCAGGCACCGAGAGGTACGCCGCCTCGGCCGGCCTGGCGCGGGCCCCGCAGGACGAGCTGGCCGCCAAGTCGCACGAGCGGGCCGCCGCCGCCATCAAGGAGGGCCGGCTGGCCGACGAGATCGTGGCGGTCGAGGTGCCCCAGCGGCGGGGCGACCCGATCGTGGTCGACACCGACGAGGGCGTGCGGCCCGGCACCACCGCCGAGTCGCTGGGCGCGCTGCGGCCGGCGTTCGACAAGGCCGGCAACATCACCGCCGGCAACGCGTCGCAGATCTCCGACGGCGGCGCTGCGGTGGTCGTGACCTCCAAGGCCGTGGCCGAGCGCCTGGGCGCCACGCCGCTCGGCGAGATCGTGGGCTACGGCCAGGTGGCCGGGCCCGACCCCTCGCTGCTGACCCAGCCGGCCCGGGCCATCAAGGCCGCCGCCGAGCGGGCGGGCAAGGACGTGGCCGACATCGACCTGTTCGAGCTCAACGAGGCCTTCGCCGCCGTCGGTGTGGCCTCGATGGCCGACCTCGGCATCAGCGACGACGTGGTCAACGTCAACGGCGGGGCCATCGCCCTCGGCCACCCGGTCGGCATGTCCGGCACCCGGGTGGCGCTGACGCTGCTGCTCGAGCTGGCCCGCCGGGGCGGCGGGCTCGGCGCCGCGGCGCTGTGCGGCGGCGGCGGCCAGGGCGACGCCATCCTGCTGTCCGTCTGATCGACCACCGGGGGCGCCGGCCGGCCGTCAGGCCGTCGGCGCCGCCGACACCGCGATCGGGGACGTCGAGGTCCCGAGGGTCTCCTCGGCCGTGCACGGGGTGCTCATGGTGCTGGCCAGGGTGCCCGTGCCGGTGAACGACGACGCCACCCAGCGCTTGCCCTCGGGGGCGGCGTCGAGCACGTCGAGCGTGATCTTCAGCGTGCTGGTGCCGATGTCGGGGTTGACGACGTGGCCGCTGGTGTCCCGGCAGGGGATCGGCTGGGTGAGGGTGATCGTGACCTTGCCGTCCGCCACCCGGGCCGTGCCCTCGGCGCCGTTCTCGCCCCGCACGGCGACGTCGCACGGCGTGGTGACGCACTCGCCGCCGTCGGCCTCCAGGGTGGCCGCGCCCCGCTGGCCGGGCTGGTGCTTGAGGTCGTCGGGGATGTCGGCCCCCTTGGGCGGCCCGGTGACACTCAGGCTCAGCCGGTAGCTGCCGTCCAGCAGCGCCCCGTCCTTGACGCTGTGCCCGTCGTCCCGGACCGCCTTGCCGACCGGTGCGTCCCGGTCGGCGATCAGGTTGCGGCGGGCCCACTCGGACGGGTCCGACGACGTGAGCAGGTCGAGGTGCTGGGGGTCGTCGAAGTCGACCGACTCGCCCGTGCCGGGGGTGGCCTTCAGGCCGCCCGACGAGGTGAAGGTCACGCCGCCGGAGGGTGCCTCGAGCCGGCACGACACCGTGCAGTCGACCGCCATCGGGTTGTGGCGGCTGACGATGTCGCCGCCGGGCAGGCGCAGGCGCACGGCCCGGGGAGCCGAGTCGCCGCCGGGGTTGACCCACACCCGGCCGCCGTCGACCTGGAGGGCCGGGCGGCTCTCGCCCGTGCGGCGGCCGGTGTCGGGGTCGAGGGCCAGGTCGAGGAAGCTGACCGTGGCGCCCTTGTCGAAGCGCACGACGCCGCCGCCCTCGAGGTCGACCGTGACCGTGGCGTCGCCCGGGGTCTTGACCACGGTGCCCGCCCGGACGCTGTCGTCCTTGGCCAGGGTCTCGGCCTGCTGGCCGGCGGCCGGGGTGACCTGGGCGCCGTGGCCGGTGGCGGACACCTTGCCGAACGCGAGGCCGTCGCCGTCGTCGCCGCCCCCGCCCCGCAGGGCCAGGGCGGCCACGCCGGCGACCAGGACGGCGAGCGCGGCGACGGCGGCGATGAGCGCCCCCCGGCGGCGCCGCCGGGGCGGGGCGGAGGCCGTCGCCACCATCGGTGGCGGCGCGTCGGCGCTGTAGGCGTCGGACGAGGGGGCGGAGTACGCGGGCGAGGACGGCGGCGGCGCCTCACCCCCGGCCCCGGCCGCGGGGTCGCCCACGGGCGGAGGTGGCCACAGCGCCGCGCCGCCGGGCCCGCCGGCCTCGGCCGGCGCCGGCTCGATGGTCCACTCGGGCTGGAACCCGGAGGGCGTCCAGGGCTCGGCGGGCGGAGGGTTCGCCCCGTCGCCCTCGTACGTCTCGGCGGGTTGCTGCCACTCGCCGGCGGGAGGTCCGGCGGGCGGGTCCCACTGCTGCTCGGCGGGTTGCTGCCACTCACCGGCAGCGGGCTCGGCGGGTTGTTCCCACTGCGGCTCGGCCGGTTGCTCCCAGTGCTGCTGCTCGGCGGGTTGCTGCCACTCGCCGGCGGCGGGCTCGGCGGGTTGCTCCCACTGCTGCTCGGCGGGTTGCTCCCATTGCTGGTCGGTCGGCTGGTCCCAGTGCTGCTGCTCGGCGGGTTGCTGCCAGCCGCCCTCGGCGGGCTCGGCGGGTTGCTGCCAGTCGCCCTCGGCGGGCTCGGCGGGTTGCTCCCATTGCTGGTCGGTCGGCTGGTCCCATTGCTGCTGCTCGGCGGGTTGGTCCCATTGCTGCTCGGCCGGCTGCTGCCGGTCGCCGCCCGCGGCGGGGTCGGCCGGCGGGTCCCACTGGGGGGTGCCCGGCGGGGGCTCGTACGTCGCCGGGGCCGGGCCCGGCGGGGGCGGGGCGGGGGCGGGCTCCGGGTCGGGGGGCCACGGGTCCTCGGACTCGGGCGCGGCGGGTGGGGCCCAGGGGTCGTCGGGCGGTGGCGGCGGGGGATCGTTGTCGGGGGGCGGGGGTGGGCTGGTCATGGCTCTCCCTTTCCCGAGACCCAGGTCAACCGAGTGATACGAGCAACCCCTCGCAGGTGCGGATCACCACCCGCGACGCGTCGGCCACCTCACGCGACGACATCGGACTCTCGGCACGACGTTGCCAGCGACCGATGGCGTTCTGCAACGCCCGACGAAGTTCGGACATGTCCGCCTCGGCCGTCAACCCGAGCCGGATGTGCAGGGCGCTGCCCTCGTTGCCCAGCAGGCGCTCCATCTCCGCCAGCTCGGCCTGCCGGGCGGTGATCCCCCCGCCCCGCAGCGCGTTGAGCAGGCGGATCTCCGCGAACTCGTGGGCGGCGGCGGTGATGCGCTCCAGCTCCGACGCCAGCTGCTCGCCGGCGGACACCGGCCACTCGTGCAGCACGTCCTCCAGCGCCAGCAGCGCGGACCGGGCCTTGAGCACGTCCCGCCGCTCCGCGAACTGGCTGAGCAGCACGTCCCGCAGCTCGACCAGACCGCTGCGCCGCACCAGCTCGGTGGCCAGCGCCGTCGCCGTGGTCGCGGCCCCCTGGCGGATCAGCGCCACCGCCAACCGCACGCCGAACAGCCCGAACCGGTCGAGCAGCCGCTCCCGCTCCATCGGCGTGAGCGGGATGGCCGTCGCCGCCTGCACGAACCGGTCGGCCGACAGGAACAGTGCCTCGGCCTCGTCCCGGGGCGCGCCGGCGATGGCGTCGAGCGCCTTGTACTCCGACTCCCGCAGCGTCGTCCCCGACTGGGCCAGCAGCCCGGCCACCGGAACCACCGTCTGGGCCAGCCGCCGCACCTTGGGGTCGCGGCGGTAGCGGGCGGCGATGCGCTGGGCCGACGCCATCGAGTCGATGCGGCCTACGCCCACCTCGTCGGCCCGCGACAGCACCCCCACCGCGTTGACCGGCGTGGCCTGGGAGAACTCCTCGTCGTGGAAGGCCTCGAGGAAGTTGATGTCCGACGTGTGCAGGTGGCGCATCAGGTAGAGGACGGCGTCGGCCGGGGTGACCTGGTCCTCGCCCGGGGTGAGGAAGGCGGTCGTGCGCTCGGACACGTCGGGCGACAGGGAGGCGATGCCCGGCGTGTCGATCAGCGTCATCTGCCGCAGCGACGACGACGGCCACTCGATGACGAGCCGGCGCACGTCGGCGGCGTCGGCGCCCCCGAGGTCGACGGCGATGGCGCCGCCCTCCCGGTCGAAGGGCACCGGGCGGGCCGGCCCGTCGTGGGGCTCGAGCGTGACCCGGTAGGTGAGGCCGTCGCGATACCAGGTGACGATGCGGGTGCACTCGCCGGCGTCGGTGGGGGCCAGCTCCTCGCCCACCAGGGCGTTGAGCAGCGTGGACTTGCCCGCCTTGACCTTGCCGGCGATCGCCACCCGCAGCGGCTCGTCGAGCCGGTCGAGGACGGCCCGGAGCCGCTCCCGGGCGGCGGGCACGCCCGCGTAGGCCTCGACCGCCTCGCCCAGCAGGCCGCGCACGGACTCCAGCAGCGGCGGTGCCGCCCGAGCGCTCACCCGGGTTCTCCCGCATCGGCCTCGGGCGCCGGCTCGGGCGCCAGGGCCAGGGCCCGGTCCCGCAGCGCGGCGATGCGGCGCAGCTCGGCGTCGACGTCCCGGCGGCGGCGGGTGCGGGTGGCCTCGTCGGCCCGGGCCGCCTTCTGGGCCGCTGTGAGCGCCTCGCTGGTCGAGCGGTGCAGCTCCTCGGCCCGGGCGGCGAAGAAGTCCCGCATCTGCCGCTGTACCCGGCGCAGCGCGTCCCGCGAGTCCTTCCCGACCAC
The DNA here is from genome assembly GCA_035263165.1 of Acidimicrobiales bacterium. Lineage (GTDB taxonomy): Bacteria > Actinomycetota > Acidimicrobiia > Acidimicrobiales > VFJN01 > ZC4RG19. Next base: position 6,271 of record DATFRN010000190.1, read on the forward strand.
GAACCCGACCTCGTCGGTGTAGCGCCGGTGGGCCTGGCGGGCCTGGTTGCGGCGGAGGCCGAGCTGGCGCTCCTTCTCGCCCCGCAGCGCCTGGCGGCCCATGAACAGGCCGATCACCAGCGTCGCCGGGTTGGCCATCCCCAGGCCGAGCATCCGCCCCAGCATCCCGAACATGAGCAGCCCGCCGTAGCTGCCCCGCAGGGCGGCCAGCGACTGGGTGCCGACCCCCACCTTGTGGACGTCGAGCTCGGGCCGGGCCTCGACGGTCGTGAGCGCCCCGGCCGGGTTGGCCGCCTCCAGCTCGACGGCCACGACGTCGTCGCCGTCGTCGCCGAAGTGCTCGCCCACCCGGGAGGTCAGCTCCCGGGCCCGCAGGTGGAGGAACGTGTAGTTCTCGGCCACGTCCTCGGCCACCCGCCGGTACAGCCAGGCCTCGAACTCCTCCCAGGTCTCGGCCGGGTCGCTGACGTCGATGGCGTCGTCGGCCTGCTTGGCGATGTGGCGCAGCCGGCTCCGCAGGTCGTGGTCGACGTCGGCCTGGAGGTCGACGATGCCGTCGCTCAGCGTCTGCTGCCAGCGCGACGCCCCGCTGCGCAGCCGCTCGGCCCGGCCCGTGAGCTCGGTCAGGTCGGCCACCACCTCGTGCGCCCGATCGGGGTCGTCGAGGGCCCGGCGCTCGCTGCGGAACTGGGCCTCGAGCAGGCCGGCCACCGCGGCCACGTCGGCGGACGCCGCCCGCACGCCGAGCCGCTCGGCGTCTCCGACGATGCGCTGCTGCAGGTAGGCGGCCAGGGCCGGGAAGCCGGACTCGCGGTTGAGCTGGCGGTCGCCGGTGCGCACCGCGTGGACCCGCAGCGCCGAGGACACGCACAGGATGTCGGCGTCGATGCCGGCCCGGGCGAGGTGGGCGGCGTCGAGGTCGCGCACCTTGCGCCAGGCCGGGTAGAAGTCGGTCTTGGTCAGGACGCACACCACGTGGGGGCACAGGCGCCGGGCGGTGGTGAGGAGGTCGAGCTCGGGGGCGGTCAGCTCCTGGCTGGCGTCGGACACGAACACCACGGCGTCGGCCAGCGGCAGCGCGCCCATGGTGGCGGTGCTGTGGGCCGAGCCCAGCCCCCCGACGCCCGGCGTGTCCACGATGACCAGGCCGCCGGCCAGCAGCCGGCGGGGCAGGCGCACCTCGACCGAGTCGACCCGGCGGCCCGGCCCCTCGCCGGCGCCCTCGCCCTCCGCCTCGACGACGTGGTGGGCCACCTGGTCGAGGGGGATGGGCTCGCGGACCGGCTCGCGGCCGGGGTCGGCGGGGTCGCCGTCGGGTTCGCGGAGCACGGCGGCCGAGGCCGGGTCGCCGTGGCGCACGGCGGTGGGCACTGCGGTGGCGATGTCGTCGTCGACGGGGCAGACGGGCGCGTTGAGCAGGGCGTTCACCAGCGAGGACTTGCCCTGCTTGAACTCGCCGACGACGAACACGTGGACGGCGGGGTCGACCAGCCGGCGGCGGGCCAGCGCCAGCCGGCGGGTCAGGTCGGGCCGGTCGTAGGCCCGGGTCGCCTCCCGCCCGAGGTCGACGACGGCCAGCGCCTCCTCGAGAGTCGCCGGCCGCCCGCCGGCATCGGGGTTCCCCGCCATCCGCGCCACTCCTTGACCGCGCAACGCTAACGCACCTGGACCAGGTCGCCGTTCGGGTGTCGCCAGCGTTCCAGGGCGGTGTCGGCGGCGCGTCAGCGGATGCGTATAACTACCGCTTGGCATCTGATGATAAGCACGCTTAACTCACGCCCGATGGAGGATGTGGGGGAGGCGCTGGCGGCCCTGGTCGCGGACCAGCCGTGGGTCGCGTTCGTGGCGGGGAGGGCCCCCGACCTGGGCCCGGGCTGGCTCGGCGTCGCCGACCTGATCGCCGGACCGGCCGTCGACCCCTGCGTCGCCCGGCTGCTGGACGGCCGGGCCCGGGGCGCCCGCGACGTCGCCGCCACCCACCTGGCCGGCTGGCTGGCCGGCGTGCTGGCGCTCCCCGCGGTGGCGACGTGGCGTCGGGCCGGCACGGTCTGGGCGCTCGACCCCGCGGGGCTGGCCGTGCGGCCGCACGCCGGCGGCTGGTTCGACGGCCTGGCGGTGGCGCCCGGCCCGCTGGTGGCCCGGGACGCGGCGGGGCTGGCCCGCGACCTGGTCGCGCTGCTCGACCCGCTGTTCGCCGCCATCCGGGCCCGCCTCCCCTACGGGACCGCCGGGATGTGGGGCCAGGTGGCCGACCTGCTGGCCGCGCCGCCCCCGGACGACGGCGACGGCCTGGTCGAGGCCCTGGCCGCCCGGGCGACCAGGCTGCGGGCCCGGCCGCGGTGGCAGCCGGTGGCCTGGGCCGGCGGCGTCCACCCCGCGCTCGTGCGGGGGACCTGCTGCCTGGCCCACAAGGTCGGCGACGAGGGCTACTGCACCAGTTGCCCCCATCGCAGCGACGCCTCGCGGGCCGCCCGCACCCGGGACCTGCTCGGGGGTGGCGCGTGACCGCCCTGGTCGACGACCCGACCGCGTCGGCCACCGGGCCGGCCCCGCCGGAGCCCGGGAGACGCGGGCGCCGGCGGGGCCTCCTCGCCCGCGACGGCGCCCGGGCCGCCGGGCTGGTGGCAGCGGGTGCCGTGCTGGTCGTGCTGGTGGGGTGCTCGCTGGCCTTCGGGTCCAAGCCGATCCCGCTGCGCACGGTCGTCGCCGCCCTGGCCCACTTCGACGGGTCCGACGACCAGGTCATCGTGCGCAGCCTGCGGGTGCCGCGGACGCTGCTCGGGGTGGGCGTCGGGGCGGCCCTCGGCCTGGCCGGCGCGGTCATGCAGGGCGTGACCCGCAACCCGCTGGCCGACCCCGGCCTGCTCGGCGTCGAGGCCGGGGCGGCGCTGGCGGTGGTGCTCGGCATCCACGGCGCCGGCGTCGCCACCCCCACGGGCTACGTCTGGTTGGCCTGCGCCGGGGCGGCGCTGGCCGCGCTGGCCGTCTACGGGCTCGGCTCGCTCGGGGCCGGCGGCGCCGCGCCGGTCAAGCTGGCGCTGGCCGGGGCCGCGCTGACCGCGCTCCTCACCGCCCTGACCTCGGCCGTGCTCCTGTCCGACGTCCAGACCTTCGACCAGTACCGGTTCTGGGTGGTGGGCTCGCTGGCCGGGCGGGACATGGGCGTCGTGCGGCTGGTGGCGCCATTCCTGGCCGGCGGGGCGCTGCTGGCGCTGGCCGGCGCCCGCTCGCTCGACGTGCTGGCGCTGGGCGACGACGTGGCCCGCTCGCTCGGCATGCGGATCTCCCTGGCCCGGGCCGTGGCCGCGGCCGCCGTCGTCGTGCTCACCGGGGCGGCGGTGGCCGCCTGCGGGCCGATCGGGTTCGTGGGCCTGACCGTGCCCCACATGGCCCGGGCGGTGACCGGGCCCGACCACCGCTGGCTGCTGGTCTGGTCGGCGGTGCTGGGGCCGATCCTCCTGCTGGCCGCCGACATCGTCGGGCGGGTGGCGGCCCGGCCGGCCGAGCTCCAGGTCGGCATCGTCACCGCGCTGGTCGGGGCGCCGTTCTTCGTCGCCCTCGTGCGCCGGCGCCGGCTGGCGGAGCTGTAGCCGGTGGTCACCGTGCGGGTGCCCGGGCTGGGCTGGTCGGCGCGCCTCGACCTGCGGGCGGCGGCGGTGACCGCGGCCGCGCTGGTGCTGGCCCTGGCCGTGTTCGTCTGGTCGCTGGCCGTCGGCGACTTCCCTCTCTCCGTGGGGGACGTGGTCGCCGCCCTCCTCGGCGGGGGCGACCGGGCCGGCCGGATGATCGTCACCACCCTGCGCCTGCCCCGGGGCCTGGCCGCCCTGCTGGTGGGGGCGGCGTTCGGGCTGTCGGGCGCCATCCTCCAGCGGCTGGCCCGCAACCCGCTGGCCAGCCCCGACGTCATCGGCGTCAACGCCGGCGCCGCCCTCGCCGCCGTGTTCGCCATCGTGCTGCTCGGCGCGGGCGGGACCGACGTCACCCTGGCCGCCCTGGCCGGCGGGGGCGCCGCCGCCCTGGCCGTGGCCGGGCTGTCGTGGCGGGGCGGGATCACCGGCTACCGGCTGGTGCTGGTCGGTGTGGGCGTGACCGCGGTGCTGACCGCGGGCACGAGCTACCTGCTCACCCGGGCCCGGGTCTACGAGGCCCAGCGGGCGATGATCTGGCTGACCGGCAGCCTCAACGGCCGGACCTGGGACCAGGTGCGCCCGGTCGCGCTGGCCCTGGCCGTCCTCGTCCCGGCGGCGCTGGTGCTGGCCCGGTCGCTGCGCACGCTGGAGCTGGGCGACGACGCCGCGCGGGGCCTGGGCGTGGCTGTCGACCGGGCCCGGGGCGGGCTGTTCGCCGTGGCCGTGACGCTGGCCGCGGTGGCCACGGCCTCGGCCGGCCCCATCGCCTTCGTCGCCCTGGTGGCGCCGCAGATCGCCCGCCGCCTGGTCCGGGCCCGGACGGTGGCCCTGCTGCCCAGTGCGGCGGTGGGCGCCCTGCTGCTGGCGGCCGCCGACCTGGTGGGCCGGCGCATCGTCGCCCCCACCGAACTGCCGGTCGGGATCGTGACCGCCGTGCTCGGCGCGCCCTACCTCCTCTACCTGCTCGCCCGCGCCAACCGGATCGGAGCCGCCGGATGACGACCGCGACCGCCCCCCTCGCGGCCGAGGACCTGTCCCTCGCCTACGACGACCGGCCGGTGGTCGACGGGCTGTCGCTCGCCATCCCCGCCGGGGCCGTGACCGTGATCGTCGGAGCCAACGCCTGCGGCAAGTCCACCCTGCTGCGGGGGCTCGGCCGGCTGCTGCGCCCCCGGGGCGGGACCGTCCTGCTCGACGGTGCCGACATCGGCCGCCTGCCCACCCGCGAGGTGGCCACCCGGCTGGGCCTGCTGCCCCAGCAGCCCGTCGCGCCCGACGGCATCACGGTCGCCGACCTGGTGGCCCGGGGCCGCCACCCCCACCAGCGCTGGTTCCGCCCCTGGTCGCCGGCCGACGCCGACGCGGTGGCCGCCGCCCTGGCCGCCACCGGGATGGACGGCCTGGCCGACCGCCCGGTGGACGAGCTGTCGGGTGGGCAGCGCCAGCGGGCCTGGATCGCACTGGCCCTGGCCCAGGGGACCGACCTGATGCTGCTCGACGAGCCGACGACGTTCCTCGACCTGGCCCACCAGGTCGAGGTGCTCGACCTGCTGGCCCGGCTCAACGCCGCCGAGGGCCGCACGGTCGTGCTGGTGCTCCACGACCTCAACCTCGCCTGCCGCTACGCCCACCACCTGGTGGCCATGCGGGCCGGCCGGGTGGTGGCCGAGGGCCGCCCGGCCGAGGTCGTGACCGCGGCCCTGGTGGCCGACGTGTTCGGCCTGGCCGCCGAGGTGTTCCCCGACCCGCTGACCGGCACGCCCCTGGTGCTGCCGGTGCCGTCGGCCCCGCTCCCCCCAACCCCCTAGGAGGACAGCCATGCCCCGACCCACCCGCCGCGCCGCGCTCGCCGCGCTGGCCCTCGCCCTGGTCGCCGGCGCCGCCGCCTGCGGCGCGGGCGACGACGGCGACGCCGCTCCGGGCTCCGGCTCGGCGCCCGCCGCCGGCGACGCCGCCTTCCCGGTCACGATCGAGCACAAGTACGGCTCGACCACGATCGCCGCCCCGCCGGAGCGGGTCGTGTCGGTCGGCTTCGGGGACCAGGACCCGATCCTCGCCCTCGGGGTCGTGCCGGTGGGCGTGCGGGACTGGTACGGCGACCAGCCCCAGGCCACCTGGCCCTGGGCCCACGACCTGCTGGAGGGGGCCAAGCCCGAGGTGCTGTCGGCCGACGAGCTCAACGTCGAGGCCGTGGCCGCCCTGCGGCCCGACCTCATCGTCGGCGTGTCGTCGGGCATGACGAAGGACGAGTACGAGTCCCTGTCGGCCCTCGCCCCGACGCTGGCCCAGTCGGGCGACGTCATCGACTACGGCATGCCCTGGCAGGACGGCACCCGCATGATCGGCCGGGCGCTCGGCCGGGAGGCCGAGGCCGACCGCCTCATCGCGGGCGTCGAGGAGCGCTTCGCGAGGGTCCGGGCCGACGTCCCCGGGCTGAAGGGGGCGGAGGCCACCGTGAGCTACGTGATGGACGAGACCCAGATCGGCGCCTACGGGCCCGACGACGTGCGGGGCCGGATGCTGACCGACCTCGGCATGGTGGTGCCGGACGAGATCGCCGCCAAGGCCGGCGACAAGTTCTACTCGCAGTTCAGCTTCGAGCAGATCGGGCTGCTCGACCGGGACCTGCTCATCTGGATCACCGGCGAGCCGGGCGTGGCGGAGAGGATCAAGGCCCACCCGCTGCGCCGCAGGCTGGCGGCCGCGGCCGAGGGCCGGGAGATCTTCCTCAGCGACATGGAGAGCGGCGCCGCCTCGTTCAGCAGCGTGCTCAGCCTGCCCTACCTGCTCGACTCGCTGGAGCCCCAGCTGGCGGCGGCGATCGACGGCGACCCGGCCACCGCCGTGCCGGCCGCGGCCGGCTGACCCCGGGGCCTAGAACGACCCGACGTCGGGCCCGTCGTCGTCGAGCGAGCTGTAGCCGTCGAGCTGGTCGAAGTCGTCCAGCTCGTGGTGGCCGCCGCCGTCGTCGGTCCCGGCGTCGTGGTCGTCGGCGCCGGGGTCGTCGTCTCCCAGGGTGTGGTGGTCGAACACGTCGTGGTGGTCGAACACCCCGTGGTGGGCGAACGGGCTGGCGTCGTCGGGCAGACCGCCGTCGGGGTCGCCGTCCCCGTCGACGTCGAGCCCCAGCCCGCCTGCTCCGTCGTCGAGGTCACCACCGTCGTCGGCGCCGTCGTCGTCGAGGTCGAGGTCGAGGGCGCCGGCGTGGCCGTGGTCGGAGAACGGGTCGCCCGACCCGAACGACAGGCCGGCGTGGTCGAGGTCGTGGAGGTCCAGGTCGTGGGCGTCGTCGCCGTGGGCTCCGAGGTCGTCGGCGCCGAGCGCCCCGAACGGGCGGGTGCCCGCTGCGGCCCACGCCGCCTGGGCCTGGGCGGGGGGCAGGGTGTCGGCCACCAGGCCGAACGCCTCGGACAGGTCGGCGGGATCGACGTCGTCGTAGCCGAACCGCTCGAGGTACGCGGAGGGGTCGGCGCTGTAGGCGGCCTGCTCGGCCGGGTCGAGCATGACGCCCCGCAGCACGTCGAGCAGTGACATGCCGTCCATCCCTGTCCTCCTGGCTGTGACCCCGGCGGCGATCCGGGGACACCCCCACGCTAGGCAGCCGTCCCGCCCGGGGCATCGGGGATCACCCCCACGCATCCCCGTCCCCTGGGCGGTGTTTGACAGCTGTGGCTCGATGCCTTTCAACTGTCGCCGATGTCCACGTCGCTCGTGATCGTCGAGTCGCCCGCCAAGGCGCGCACCATCGCCCGGTTCCTGGGCGACGACTTCGTGGTCGAGGCGTCGATCGGCGCCGTGCGCGACCTCGAGCCCAAGGGCCTGGCCGTGGACATCGACGACGGCTTCAAGCCGACCTACGTGGTGCCCCCCGCCAAGCGGGACGTGGTCAAGCGGCTGCGGGCGGCGCTCAAGCAGGCCGACCAGCTCTATCTCGCCACCGACGAGGACCGCGAGGGCGAGGCCATCGCCTGGCACCTGGTCGAGGTGCTCAAGCCGTCGGTGCCCATGCGGCGGATGGTGTTCCACGAGATCACCCGCCAGGCGATCGAGCAGGCCGTCGACGAGTCCCGGGACATCCACGCCGGGCTGGTCGACGCCCAGGAGGCCCGGCGCATCGTCGACCGGCTCTACGGCTACCCGGTGTCCGAGGTGCTGTGGCGCAAGATCGCCACCGGGCTGTCGGCCGGCCGGGTCCAGAGCCCGGCCGTGCGGCTGGTGGTCGAGCGGGAGCGGGAGCGGATGGCCTTCGTGGCCGCCGGCTACTGGGACCTGGTCGCCGCCTTCCCCTCGGCCCCGGCGTTCTCGGCCACGCTGGTGGCCCTCGACGGCAGCCGGGTCGCCACCGGCAAGGACTTCGACACCCACGGCCGCCCGGCCCGCGACGACGTGGTCGTGGTCGACGAGACCGGGGCCCGGGCCCTGGTCGACGCCCTCGACGGCGCCACCTACACGGTCACCTCGGTCGACGAGCGCCCCTACCGCAGCTCGCCCAAGGCGCCGTTCATCACCTCGACGCTCCAGCAGGAGGGCGGCCGCAAGCTGGGCATGACCTCCGGCCAGGTCATGCGCACGGCCCAGGGCCTCTACGAGCGGGGCTACATCACCTACATGCGGACCGACTCGGTCACGCTGTCGGACGAGGCGGTGGCCGCGGCCCGGCGCCAGGTGACCGAGCTCTACGGCGGCGACTACGTCAACCAGTCGGCCCGCCGCTACCGCAGCACGGTGAAGAACGCCCAGGAGGCGCACGAGGCCATCCGCCCGGCCGGCGACCGGTGGCGCACCCCCGACCAGCTCGACGGCGAGCTGCGGGGCGCCGACCTGCGGCTCTACGACCTGATCTGGAAGCGCACGCTGGCCTCGCAGATGGCCGACGCCGTGGGCAAGACGATGTCGGTGCGCATCGCGGCGCCGCTGGCCTCGGCCCTGGCCGGGCTGGGCGGCGTGACCACCACCGAGTGGGCGGCCTCGGGGCGGACCATCACCTTCCCCGGCTACCTGCGGGTCTACGTCGAGGGCTCGGACGACCCCGAGGCCGACCTCGACGACCGCGAGCGGCTGCTGCCCGACCTGTCCGTCGACCAGGTGCTGCCCGACCCGGCCGTCGACCCCGTGGGCCACACGACCCAGCCGCCGGCCCGCTACACCGAGGCCTCGCTGGTCAAGCGGCTGGAGGACCTGGGCATCGGCCGCCCCTCGACCTGGGCGTCGATCATGCAGACGATCCAGGACCGGGGCTACGTGTGGAAGCGGGGCCAGGCGCTGGTGCCGTCGTGGTCGGCGTTCGCGGTGGTCCAGCTGATGGAGGGCCACTTCGCGGGCGAGGTCGACTACGCCTTCACCGCCCGCATGGAGGACCAGCTCGACGAGATCGCCACCGGGTCGCGGGAGCGGGTGCCGTTCCTGTCGGCCTTCTGGTTCGGCAACGGGTCCGAGGGCCTGACCACCCTGATCGACCTGGCCATGGCCAACGCCGACCCGGCCCAGGTCAACGCCATCCCGCTCGGCAAGGACGACGACGGCGACGCGGTCGTGGTCCGCAACGGCCGCTACGGGCCCTACGTCAAGCGGGGCGAGGATACCGCCTCGGTGCCGCCCGACCTGCCGCCCGACGAGCTGACCGTGGCCCGGGCGCTGGAGCTGCTGGCCGCGCCCAAGGGCGACGAGCCCATCGGCAGCGACCCCGACTCGGGGCTGCCGGTGTACGTGAAGACCGGGCGCTACGGGCCCTACGTCCAGCTGGGCGACGCCGACACGCTGCCCGAGGGCACCAGGCCCAAGATGGCGTCGCTGTTCAAGGACATGTCGCCGTCCTCGCTGGCGCTGGAGGACGCGCTGCGGCTGCTGTCGCTGCCTAGGACCGTCGGGGCCGACCCGGCCTCCGGCGAGGAGATCGTGGCGCTCAACGGCCGCTACGGGCCCTACCTCAAGAAGGGCGAGGACACCCGCAGCCTGGCCTCGGAGGCCGAGCTGTTCACGGTGACCGTCGACGCCGCGGTGGCCCTGTTCGCCGAGCCCAAGCGCCGGGGCCGGGCGGCGGCGTCGGCCCCGCTGCGGGAGCTGGGGCCCGACCCGGTGAGCGGGAAGCCGATGGTGGTCAAGGACGGGCGCTACGGGCCCTACGTCACCGACGGCGAGACCAACGCCTCCCTGCGGTCGCGGGACGGCGACACGGTCGAGGGCCTGACCGTCGAGCGGGCGGCCGACCTGCTCCAGGCCAGGCGGGACGCGGGCCCGGCCAAGCGGGGCGGGCGTAAGAAGGCGGCCGCCAAGAAGACCACGGCGAAGAAGGCCGGGGCCAAGAAGGCCGCGGCCAAGAAGACGGCCGCCAAGAAGACGGCGGCGAAGAAGGCCGGCGGGGCGAAGAAGGCAGCAGCCAAGAAGTCGCCCTCGTAGGCCCGCATGGCCCGGTTCATCGTCTTCGAAGGCGGGGAGGCCAGCGGGAAGTCGACCCAGTCCGTGCTCCTGGCCGAGCGGCTGGGCGCCGTCCACACCCACGAGCCCGGCGGGACCGACCTCGGCGCCGCGCTGCGGGCGCTCCTGCTCGACGCCCGGACGACGGGGCTGTCCGACCGGGCCGAGGCGCTGCTGATGGCGGCCGACCGGGCCCAGCACGTGGCCGAGGTCGTCCGGCCGGCCCTGGCCCAGGGGCGCCACGTGGTGTCCGACCGCTACGCCGGCTCGACGCTGGCCTACCAGGGCTACGGGCGGGGGCTGCCGGTGTTCGAGCTGCGGCGGCTGTCGGGGTGGGCGGCCAACGAGCTGTGGCCCGACCTCATCGTGCTGCTGGACGTGCCCCGGTCGGTGGCCGCCGGGCGGGCCGGCCACCAGCCCGACCGCATGGAGGCGGCGGGCGAGGCGTTCCACGACCGGGTGCTGCGGGGCTACCAGGCGCTGGCGGCCGCCGACCCGGCCCGGTGGGCGGTGGTCGACGGCACGGCCGCGCCGGACGAGGTGGCCCAGGCCGTGTGGGAGTCGGTCACCACCCGGCTGCCCGATCTCGTGGCCGAGGGCTGACGCCAGGCGGCCAGACTGGGGCCATGACGAGCGTGGAGCCGCCGCCGGTGGCCGAGGACGACCCGTGGGCCTCGGTCGTGGGCCAGCCCGCGGCGGTGCGTCAGCTGGCGGCCGCGGCCCGCGAGCCGGTCCACGCCTACCTGCTGGTCGGGCCCACCGGGTCGGGGCGGCGGGCGCTGGCCCGGGCGTTCGCGGCCACGCTGCTGTCGGCGGGGTCGGCGGGCGAGGAGCGCGACCGTCACGTCCGCCTGGCGCTGGCCGAGCAGCACCCCGACCTGCGGGTGGTCGAGCCCGAGGGCAACACGTTCCGCAAGGTCGAGGCCGAGGCGGTCGTCCACCACGCCACGCTGGCGCCGATCGAGGGCGACCGGAAGGTGATCCTCGCCACCGGCTGCGAGTTCATGGAGGACGAGGCGGTCGGCTACCTGCTCAAGACCGTCGAGGAGCCGCCGGCGTCGACCCACTTCGTGCTGCTGGCGACCGAGGTGCTGCCCGAGATGGCCACGATCGCCAGCCGCTGCGTGCGGGTCGAGGTCCACGCCCTGCCGGCCGAGGTGGTGGCGGCCCGGCTGGAGGCCGAGGGCGTCGAGGCCGACCGGGCGGCGACCGCCGCCGCGGCGGCCGCGGGCGACCTCGACCGGGCCCGCACGCTGGCGACCGACGACCGCCTGGCGCTGCGCCACCAGGCGTGGCGGGACGTGCCCCGGCGTCTGGACGGCACCGGGCACCGGGCCTACGGGCTGGTGGCCGAGCTCCAGTCGATGATCGCCGAGGCGCTCGGGCCGCTCCAGGCCCGGCAGGCGGCGGAGGCGGCCGAGCTGGACGAGCAGATCGAGCGGTTCGGGCTGCGCCGGGCGGGCAGGCGCGACCTGGAGACCCGGCACAAGCGGGAGGTGCGCCGGTTCCGCACCGCCGAGCTGCGCTTCGGGCTGGCCACGCTGGCCGCGGCCTACCGGGACGCCCTGGTCGCGGCCTCGTCGGCGGGCGGGCGCCCGTCCCCCCGGGAGATCGTCGCCGCCCTCGACCGCATCGACGCCGCCGCGGTGTCGCTCCAGGTCTATCCGAACGAGACTCTCCTGCTGCAGGCCCTCCTGGCCCGGTTGCCGGCGGCGGCCTAGACACCCGGAAGATTCCGGGAACGAAGCACGGGGGTCGGTCCTCGTTGGTTCGTGACACACATCATGAGCCCGCCCGGGGTTCGTGAAGGAGGACCTGTGGCGGCGGACGACTTCGACGACCTGTTCACCCGGGAGCGAACACCGATGGTGCGGCTCGCCTTCCTCATGCTGGGGTCCGAGGCCCTGGCGGAGGAGGTGGTGCAGGACGGCTTCATCGCGGTGCTCGAGCGGTGGGACCAGGTCGACAACCCCGGGGCCTACCTGCGCCGGTGCGTCGTGAACGGCTGCATCGGGCAGTCGCGGCGGGCCAGGCGGTGGGCGCCGGGGCCGGTGGTGACCCAGGCCGAGCCGACGGCGGACCACATGCTCGACGCCGTGCGGCGGCTGGCACCGCAGCGGCGGGCGATGGTGGTGCTGCGCTTCTACAACGACATGACCCAGGACGACATCGCCGACGCCCTGCGGGTGCCGGTGGGGACCGTGAAGTCCGGGCTGCACCGGGCGCTGGGTGAGCTGAAGGAGGCCATCGGTGATCGAGCTCGATGACGCCGAGCTGGAATCCCAGCTCCGGCAGACGTTCCAGCAGGCGGCGGCCCCGGTCCGGGGCGAGGGCGTGCGCCGCGACGTCGTCCGCCACCAGGCGGATCAGCGGCAGGCCGCCCGCCGCCGCACCCTCCGCAGCCGGCGCGTGGCGGTCGCGGCCCTGGCCACCGCCGCGGTGGCGGCGGTCGTGGTGGCGGCGGTGGCTCTGGTCCGCCCCGAGGGCGACCGGGTGGACACCAACCCGGCGGTGACCGAGCCGGGCACGCCGACGACCCCGACGACGACCCCGCCCTCGACGGAGACGACGACCGTCCCGAAGACGACGGTCCCCTCGCAGGCGAGCACGCCCAGCACGACCCCGTCGAAGACCAAGGTGCCCGGGGAACCGCCGGCGTTCCCGCCGGAGTCCACCAACCTGACCCACGGCGGCACGATCTGGGGCGTGTACCTGGCGGCGGTCTCGCCCGACGACCCGGCCGGGGACGCCGCCCTCGCCGCCGCCGGGCAGGCGGTACGCGACGCCGGCTACACCACCGACGGGCCCACCACCTGCGACGCGGGCGCCGCCGAGGCGACCGGCGCCGATCCGAGTTCCCTGTTCGTCGCCGCCTACTTCGACACCGAGGCCCAGGCCAAGCAGGCCGGGGCGGCGTTCGAGGACCGGGGTCACGACGTCAAGGGCATCGCCCACGTCACGACCTACTGCATGGACTGATCAGGCGGGGAGGGCGTCCCCGGGGAAGCTGCGCACGGGATGGACCTCGAAGGTGAAGACCCCGGCCTTCACCCCGGGGTCCTCCTGCATGAGCGCCTCGGTGTCCTCCACGGTGCCGGTGAAGATGCCGACCCCGCACAGGTCGGTGTCGTCGGGCACCGGGCACACGATGGCCAGCGACCCCTCGGCCCGCAGGGCGAAGTTCCGCCGCCCGTGCTCGAACACGACGGCGTCGGCCCCGTCGGCCCCGTAGGCCTCGCCGGCCCACAGGAGCACCACCGAGTACGCCCGGGTCTTGGCCAGCTGCTCGTACATGTACTCGTCGGTGATCTCGACCACGCGGCATCTCTACCACGCCTCAGACGTAGTGGATGTCGAGGCGTCGGGTGCGGCCGGCGGCCAGGTGGTGGACGAACGTGCTGCGGGGCGGGCAGTGGTCGGGCGACCAGTCGGGGTTGGCGAAGTCGATCTCCAGGATCGTGTGGTCGGGGCCGGCCACCAGGCCGACGATCGTGGCCCGGACCCCGACGTGGATCGCCTCGCGCTCGTGGGTCGACCAGTCCTCGACGCCGGCCCAGGCGCCGACGTGGTCGCTGACCCGGACGTCGGGGGCGTGGGTGTCCCGGTAGGTGCGGGGGAGGGGTGCCTGGTGCAGCTCGGCGTAGAAGTGCTCCCACTGGGCGCGGCGGGTGCGTTCGAGGCCGGCGTGGGACAGGGGCGAGCTGGCCAGCGTGCCCCGCAGGCTGGCGTTGAGCTGGGAGCGGGCCCGGTTGAGCCGGCTGCGGACGGTGCCGACCGGCACGCCGGTGACGGCGGCGATCGCCTGGTAGCTGTGGCAGCGGGTGAAGTGGCGCAGCAGGACGGTGACCCGCTCCTCAGGGGTCAGCCGGTCGAGCGCGGCCCACAGCCAGTCGGACAGGGCGTGGCCGTCGAGGACCTCGTCGGGCCCCGGGGTGACCGCCGGCGGGTCGAGGTCGCCGTCGCCGGCCGGGGCGGCCCGCCGGCCCTGGCGCAGGTGGAGCAGGCAGGTGTTGCGCAGGACGGCGTGCAGCCAGCCGCCGGCCGCGCCGGGGTCGCGCAGCCCGCCCAGCCGGGCGAGGGCGGTGAGGTAGGTGTCCTGCACGGCGTCCTGGGCCCCGTCCCGGTCGCGGAGGAGGCGGACGGCGGCGGCGTACAGCGACGGCCGGTACCGCTCGAACAGCCCGGCCAGCGCCTCGGCGTCGCCGCCCGCGGCCAGCGTGGCCAGGGCGGCGTCGCTCGGGGACCGGTCCTCCATGCCCCCAGGATGCTCCTCGGGGACGAAAAGTTCGCGAACTTCTCGCCGGCCGCCGGCATCCCTGAGCCATGACAACCCACCTCGACAGGAACCGGGACATCGTGCGGTCGTTCGTGGCCGCCTGGAACGACCGCGACTTCGACCGCTTCGACGACCTGATGGCGGAGGGGGCGGTGCTGGCGGTGAGCGGCGGCACCTTCCCGTGCGACCCGGCCGGCACGCGCGCCATCGCCGTGGAGTGGACGGCGGCGTTCCCCGACTGGCGGTTCGACCTGCGGGCCCTGGTGGCCGAGGGCGACCTGGTGGTCGCCCACATGCCCTACCGCGGCACCTTCACCCACCCGCTGATGGGCCTCGCCCCGACCGGCCAGGCCGCCGAGGTGGACGAGATGGTCATCTTCCGCATCCGGGACGGCCGGATCGCGGAGGCGTGGGAGGTCTACGACGAGGCCGGCATGTGGCGGCAGCTCGGCGTCGCCCCGGCGGGGGTCTAGAGGCTGCGCCGATAGCGGTGGCCCGACGCTTCAGCGCGTCGTCGGCCACTCGTCGTCCCGTCGCTGCCTGACGTTCACGTGAAGGTCACCGGGCCTGGTTAGAACGCCCTTGGTCCGACCGAGGGGCCGGGCCGATGACCGAGAGGGGTCAGCGATGAGACGATCGCTCGCCATACCCGTCATCGTGGTCGCGGGGCTCCTGCTCTCCGTGAGCAGCGCCTTCGCCGGCCACCCGTTCAGCTTCGGCGAGCAGCGCGACCGCGAGCTGGGGGACCAGTCCAAGCCGCTGTTCGGCGTGGGCCATCCGGTGGACGAGTCGTCGGCCGCCCAGATCACGCAGGCCGACGCCCAGGCCGACCCGACCCGGCTGGCGACGCTGGCCAAGGGCCTGAAGGCCCGGGTGGTCACCACCCAGGGCCCGACCGTGGACGACCAGATCTCCCTGTGGCCGGACGACAGGCACCCGACCGACCTGATCGCCTGCAACGAGGGCGGCACCACCACGCCCGGGCTGGTGCGCATCCACCTGGCGACCGGCGCCGTGACCACGATCGTGACCGGGACGACCAGCTGCGACCCGACCCGGCGCACGCCGTGGGGGACGATCCTGTTCGGCGAGGAGGCCGGGCAGACCGGCCGGACCTACGAGCTGATCGACCCGCTCCACACCACCGGCGTGACCCTCGACCGCACGACCGGGACGTTCAGCGGCGGCACCGGCGCCGCCAACCTGGTGACCCGCACGGCGCTGGGCACGATGGCGTACGAGGGCTACGGCATCCTGCCCGACGGGACGACGTACATCGAGGGCGACGACACCGGGGTCGGCCCCCGCAACGGCGGCCCGGGGAACTCGTTCTTCAAGTTCGTGCCGGCGCACCCGTTCACCGGGACCGCACCGATCACCGACCTGGCGCAGTCGCCCTTCGCGTCGGGCTCGACGTTCGGGCTGCGGGTCGGGCTGAGCAACAACTACGGCCAGGGCCGCGAGTTCGGCTTCGCCCAGTGGATCGCCCTGCCCGCGGTGGACAACCCCAACCTCGAGGCCGAGGGCCTGGCGGCCGGGCTGACCGGCTACTACCGCACCGAGGACATGGACATCGACCCGATCGCGATGGCGGCCGGCAACGTCCGGGTGTGCACGCCGAGCACCGGCGACGAGACCAACCACCTGTACGGCGAGACGGTGTGCGTCACCGACGGCACGCTGGCGGCGGCCGAGGCCAACACCGCCCGGCCCGAGGTGCAGCCGTTCCAGATCGGCGGCACGAGCCAGGGCATCAACATGCCGGACAACATCGCCTTCCAGCCGGGGCGGGGCAACGCCGTGCTGCACGAGGACGCGGAGACGACGTTCGAGACGCCTCACAACAACGACCTGTGGGACTGCCTCCCCGACGGCGGCGACCAGGACCTGCTGACCGACGGCTGCGTCCGCATCGCCACGCTCAACGACCTCACGGCGGAGTGGACCGGCGGCATCTTCGACGCCACCGGCAAGCACTTCTATGTGAGCATCCAGCACAACATCTCGGGCGAGGCCACGATCCTCGACATCACCGGCTGGCGCTGAGCCACGCCATCCGTGTCCGTGGGGGCCGGCCGGCCGTGCGCCGGCCGGCCCACTGGCTACGGTGGCCCCGCCAAGGACCTGCGATGAGCCAGCCGACAACCGCACTCGACTCCCGCTTCAGCGACCCGGACGCCCCGGCCACGTCGTGGGAGGCCACGCGGGCGGCGTTGGAGGCGGCCGAGCTGTCCTGGATCGCCACGGTCCGCGCCGACGGCCGGCCCCACGTCACCCCGCTGGTGGCGGTGTGGCTCGACGGGGCGGTCCACTTCTGCACCG
>DATFRN010000191.1:0-20067 GCA_035263165.1 Acidimicrobiales bacterium
GGGGGCAGGGCCGCGGCGACCACCTCGGCCAGGTGGCGGACCTCGACCGGCCGGCCGGTCGCCTCGGCCCGGGCCGCCAGGTGCATGAGGCACGAGCTGTCGCACCCCACCAGCAGGTCGGGCGCCGGCGAGGCGGCGGCCAGTGCCCGCAGCTTCTCGTCGGCCATCGCCACCGACGCCTCGGGCAGCTTGACGCTGAAGGTCCCCCCGAACCCGCAGCACCGGTCGGCGCCCTCCCACTCCACCGCCGAGCACCCGTCCACGGCCCCGACCAGGGCACCCGGGGCGTCGACGATGCGCAGCTCGCGCAGCATGTGGCAGCTGGCGTGGAGGGCGACCGTCCGGGGCGCCGGCAGTCGGAGCGGTCCCAGCGCATCCGCCCGCGAGGCCAGGAACTCGGACAGCTCCCGGGTGCGCTCGCCCACCGCCCGGGCCCGGGCCGCCGCCTCGTGGTCGCCGACCACCTCGAACAGCTCGGGCCAGAAGACCCGCACCATCGTGGCGCACGACCCTGCCGGCACGACCACGGCCTCGGCCCCCGCCGCCAGGTCGGCCTCCAGCGCCGCCAGGGTCGCCCGGGCCACCTTGGCCGCCTCGGGAGCGAACCCGGCGTTCCACCCCGGCTGGCCGCAGCAGGTCTGGTCGAGGTTGACGGTGACGTCGCAGCCGGCGGCGCGCAGCACCCGCACCGACGCCTCGCCCACGTCCGGGCTGAGGACATCGACCACGCAGGTGATCAGCAGGCTGACACGCACGCTCGCCACCCTAGGCTGGCGCCCCATGCCCGGCCGGGTCTGCACCTTCTGCGAGATCGTCGCCGGTCGCCAGGACGCCTTCGTGGTGGCGTCCGACGACCTCACGCTCGCCTTCCTCGACGTCCGCCCCCTGTTCCCGGGCCACACGCTGCTCGTGCCCCGCGCCCACCACGAGACCCTGGCCGACCTGCCCCCCGAGGAGGTCGGGCCCTACTTCCTCCGCGCCCGGCGGCTGGCCCGGGCGGTCCAGGCCGCCATGGGCGCGGCCGGCTCGTTCGTGGCCATCAACAACAAGGTCAGCCAGAGCGTCCCCCACCTGCACACCCACGTCGTGCCCCGCAACCCCAGGGACGGCCTGCGGGGCTTCTTCTGGCCCCGCAGCCGCTACGCCGACGACGCCGAGGCTGCGGCGGTGGCCAAGCAGGTGGCCGAGGCCCTGTCAGGGCTCGAAGACGACTGACGGCACCCCGTCGCGCACGGTGAGGGTGGCGGGCACGCCCAGCAGGTCGATGGGATCGCCCCGCAGGCCCTCGGCCCGCAGCGCCACCACCTCGCCCTTGGCCGGGCCGGCCACGATGGTCAGCTCGACCCGGGCCGCCCCGTCGCCGGTGGCCTCGGCGTCGACCACCAGGGCGTCGTAGGCGCCGTCCACGAGGGCATCCGTCCGGGGCTCGTCGCTCATTGGCGCACCCTTGCGGGCGCGCGCAATGAGCGATCGGCCCTGCGGGCCGAGAAACGCACGGTGCCCATGGTTCGCTCGCGACGCTCGCTCACCCGGCCAGTCTCGCGCCCCGCGGTGTCACCCGGTCCCGGGACTTGGCATGCTGGGGGCAGTGACGGCGCCCGACAGCGACACGACCGCCGGCAAGCTCCTCATCGCCGAGCCCATGCTCGGGGACCCCAACTTCGACCGCACCGTCGTGCTCATGATCGAGCACACGTCGGAGGGGGCGCTCGGCGTGGTCCTCAACCGGCCGACCGACCTGGAGGTCGGCGCGGTGCTCCACGACTGGGCCGACCTGGCCGCCGAGCCGCCCGTGCTCTACATGGGCGGGCCGGTCGAGCAGAACGGGGTCCTGGCCCTGGGCCGGCGCCGCCCCGGCGGCCCGCCGGTGCCCGGCTGGACCTCGGTGCTGGGCGACCTGGGCACGGTCGACCTCCACCTCGGCCCCGACGGCGTGGCCGGCGGGCTCGAGGGCATCCGCTTCTTCGCCGGCTACTCGGGGTGGGGCGGCGGCCAGCTGGAGGCCGAGCTGGCCGAGGGGGCCTGGCTGGTGGTCGAGGCCGACGCCGGCGACGCCTTCGTCACCGAGCCCGACGCCATGTGGCGGACGGTCCTGCGCCGCCAGGGGGGCAAGACGGCCATGCTGGCCGACTTCCCCGCCCACCCGTCGCTCAACTGAGGGGACAGGGCCGCTACAGGGCCGTGATGGCCTTGAACGCCTCGCCCAGCGGCTCCCCGGCCAGCGCGCCGTGCTCGGCCAGCCGGTCCCGGACCCGCCGCCGGAACGCGTCGAGCTGCTCGACGGCCGCCGGGTCGTCGGCGTCGACGTGCATGGTCGAGCGGAACTGGCTGCGGTGGGCCTCGAGCGCCGCCAGCTTGCGCCCGAGCGCCGCCTCGTCGGCGGTCTCGACGTGGTCGGGCTCGTCGGCCTCGAACAGCAGCAGGGCCGAGGGCCGGTGGTGGGGGAGCGCCTGCTCGGGGAAGAAGTGGGGGTCGCGGGCCGCCACCACGCCGTCGACCGTGAGGAACCCGGCGTGGCGGTGGTCGGGGTGGAGCCGGTAGCGCTTCCACGGGTCGTGGCCCAGCACGACGTCGGGGCGCAGGCGTCGGATCCAGTAGGCGACCTGCCAGCGCTGGCGGAGGCCCGAGTCGAGCTCGCCGTCGGGCCAGCCGAGGAACACCACGTCGCCGTCGCCACCGAGGGCCCGGGAGGCGTCCCGCTGCTCGGCCTGGCGGGTGGCGACCAGGGCGGCGATGTCGGCCTCGGCGTCCCAGGTGCCCTTGGACCCGTCGGTGCAGACCAGGTGGTGGATGGCGCAGCCGGCGGCCGCCCATCGGGCCAGCGTGGCGCCGCAGCCGAACTCGACGTCGTCGGGGTGGGCGGCGATGGCCAGCGCCCGGGCCGGGGTGGGCAGGTCGACGTTCACGCGGGGCGGGGCGATCCGGTGGCCAGCGAGGCCAGCAGCGAGCGGGCCTCGGCGGTCGGGGTGCCGTCGTCGGCGCCGGCGGGGCCTTCGCTGCCCGGCCAGGCCAGGTCGACCGGCAGGTCGACGTCCCAGGCCAGGTGGGGGTCCCGGACCAGCCGGGCGGCCATGCCCAGGCGGGCGGCCTCGGCCCGGTGGCGGCCGAACGAGCCGGCGCCGTAGGAGAACGTGAACCCGGCCCCGGTCGGGACGGCCACCACGTTGGTGCCGTCGAGCCGGCGGTCGGGGACCAGCGTGACGCCGGGGAACTCGGCCACCCACGCCAGCCGGGTGGCGAGCGGCAGGTCGGCGTGGGCGACGACCGCGGTCCGGACGCCGTCGGCGGCCAGGGCGGCCACCCCGTCGGCCACCGCGCCGTTGAGCCCGCGCCCCGGGCACCACACGACCCGGGCGCCGGCGCCCTCGGCCCAGTCCCGCACGTCGTCGTCGTCGCACACGACGACGGCGGGCAGCGGGGCGGCCGCGGCCACGACGATCCCGGCCATGCGCCGGGCCAGGCGGGCCCGCTCGTCGGGGTCGAGGGCGGGCGCCAGCCGGACCTTCGCCGCGCCGAAGGCCTTGACCGGCACGACCACCGCGGCCGACGTCGTCGCTGTCACCGCCGCGCAGCGTACCGGCGCTCCCGCACGCTCCCACAGCGGCGGCGCGGGGTCCGGCGGCCCGATCCCGTGACGGGTCCGCCGATTACGGTGGCGGCCATGCCCATCCGCGTGGCCGTCGTCGGTGCCGGGTCGTGGGGCACCACGGTCGCCACCCTCGCCTGCCAGAACACCCCGACCGTGCTGTGGGCGCGGCGGGCCGGCCTGGCCGACGAGGTCAACGACAAGCACCAGAACTCCGACTACCTGGCCGGCTTCGACCTCCCCCCCGGCCTGACGGCCACGTCCTCCCTGGAGGAGGCGGTCGGGCAGGCCGACGTGCTGGTGATGGGCGTCCCCTCCCACGGCATGCGCCCGACGCTGCGCGACCTCGCCCCCCACCTGCGGCCCTGGGTCCCGGTGGTGAGCCTGGCCAAGGGCCTGGAGGAGGGCAGCCACCTGCGCATGACCGAGGTCATCGCCGAGGAGCTGCCCGGCCACCCGGTCGGGGCGCTGACCGGGCCCAACCTGGCCCAGGAGATCCTGTCGGGCCACGCCGCCGCCAGCGTGGTCGCCTTCTCCGACGACCACATCGCGCACGAGCTGCAGCGCATCTTCAGCAACGACCTGTTCCGGGTGTACACCAACCCCGACGTCGTCGGCTGCGAGGTGGGCGGCGCGCTCAAGAACGTCGTCGCCATCGCCTCCGGCATGGCCGACGGGCTCGGCACCGGCGACAACACCCGGGCCGCGGTCATCACCCGGGGCCTGGCCGAGCTGTCCCGCCTGGGCCTGGCCATGGGCGGCGAGCTGCTCACGTTCGCCGGCCTGGCCGGGATGGGCGACCTGGTGGCGACGTGCATCTCCCGCCAGAGCCGCAACCGCTACGTGGGCGAGCAGCTGGGCAAGGGCCGCGCCATCGACGACATCGTGGCCGAGATGAAGATGGTGGCCGAGGGCATCAAGACCTCCCGGGTGGTGGTCGAGGTGGCCGACCGCTACGGCGTGGACATGCCGATCGCCCAGGAGGTCTACGCCGTGGTCCACGAGGG
Organism: Acidimicrobiales bacterium; assembly: GCA_035263165.1. GTDB lineage: Bacteria > Actinomycetota > Acidimicrobiia > Acidimicrobiales > VFJN01 > ZC4RG19. The sequence continues at coordinate 4,594 of DATFRN010000191.1, forward strand.
CCGCCCGGCCACCGACGCCTACCGGGGCCTGCTCCGGCGCGACGCCCGGTCCGAGCTCCACGGCATGGGCTAGCCGCCGCGCCCCTCCGCACGGTGGGTGCCGCTGGTAGTACGGCTACGAGTGGCGTCAACGTTCCCGCAGGGGCCTACGCCTTCCACAAGTGCCTGCAGGACGGAGCCGATCTCGCATGCGGTGACTGGGAGGCAATCTGACCCGCACGCGCGCGGGCGTCGGGCGGTCGCCCCCTGGCGCCGGCGGAACCGGTCGCCATTAGGGTTGGGCCGTGTCGCGGACCCTCAATGCCCTGCTGCGCTTGGGGTCGTCCTACCTGCACCTGTCCGACGACACGGTCCGCCACCTCACGACCTTCCAGCGCCTGGGCGAGACCGCCGAGGTCGAGCTGCCCCGGGAGATGGTGCCGGTCGGTGCCCGCACCGTGTTCCGGGCCCTGCGCACCCGGGGCGCGGCCCAGCTCGGCCCCGACTGGGTGTGGCCCTACTGGCTGGAGCGCCAGCTCGACCCGACCTCCACCGCCTTCGTGCCCCGGGGCCACCTGCCGTTCCTCACCAACGTCACCCACCGCAACTGGACCGCGGTCGGCAACCTCGACGCCCGCCGCGAGGCCATCGTCGACCCCCGGGGCCTCGTCACGCCGTGGTTCGACGGCTGGTCGCTCGACTGGTGGATCGGCGCCGACGACCGCTGGCACCTGCCGTCCCGGGAGGTGGCCGTCCGCCAGCACCTGCTCGGCGCGTCGCCGGTGGTGGAGACGGCGATGGCCGTCCCGGCGGGCGACGCCGTCCAGCGGGTCTACGCGATGCGCCGCAGCTCGGCCGAGGGCGGCGGCGAGCTGGTGGTGGTCGAGGTCGAGAACCGGTCGCGGGCGCCGGTCGCCCTGGCCCTCGCGGTGCGGCCGTACAACCCCGAGGGCCTGTCGGTCATCGAGCGGATCGACCTGGTCGGCTCGACCGTGTCGGTCGACGGGCGGGTGGCGCTGCTGCTCCCCAAGCCGCCGTCCCGGGTGGCGGCGTCCGACTTCGCCACCGGCGACTCCGCCGGCGCGGTGCTGGCCGGCGACGCCGGGGAGCGCTGGCGGGGCCCGGTGCGCGACCCCACCGGCCTGGCCCAGGCCGCCTTCGTCTTCCCGCTGGCCCACGGGGCCACGCTGCGGGCCGTCGTCCCCCTCGACCCCGAGCCCCGCACCCGGCGCCGGGGCGTGGCCCGCCGCCGGCTGGCCGCCGCGCCCGGGTTCCCGGCCGTGCTGCCCCCGGCCGAGGCGGTGGCCAAGGGCTGGGCGGCCCAGGCCGACCGGGGGATGCGCCTGTCGCTGCCCGACGACCGGCTGGCCGAGGCCGTGGCCGCCAACCGCCGCTTCCTCCTGCTGCTCCACGACGGCGACGAGATCACGCCGGGGCCCGCCACCTACCACCGGTTCTGGTTCCGGGACGCGGCGTTCATGCTCGGCGCCCTCGGCCGCTACGGCTACCACGACGAGGTGTCCCGGGTGCTGGCCTCCTATCCGGGGCGCCAGAAGGGCGACGGGTTCTTCTTCAGCCAGCGCCAGGAGTGGGACGCCAACGGCGCCGCCCTCGTCGCCCTGGCCCAGCACTGGCGGCTGGCCCGGGACCGGGCCCTGGTCGAGCCCATGGCCACGGTCATCGCCAAGGGCGTCCACTGGATCGACCGGAAGCGCCAGGCCCGCGGCGGCGGGCGCCGCCGGGGCCGCCCGGTGGCGGGGACCGCGGGCCTGCTGCCCGCGGGCGTCTCGGCCGAGCACCTGGGCCCGTTCGACTACTACTACTGGGACGACTTCTGGGCCGTGGCCGGCCTGCGGGCGGGCGCCGAGCTGCTGGCCGCGGTCGACCAGCCCGACGCCGCGGCCGACGCCGACGGCTTCGCCGCCGCCATGTGGCGGGCCGTCGAGGCGTCGCTCGCCGCCACCGCCGACCGGCTGGGCACGGCCGCCATCCCCGCCGGACCGGCCCGCCGGCTCGACCCCGGGGCCATCGGGTCGCTGGTCGCCTGCGCGCCGCTCGACCTGCTGCCCGCCGACGACGACCGCATCGCCGCCACCGCCGAGGTCATCCGCGAGCGCTACACGCTGGCCGGCGGCCGGGCCTTCTACCAGGGCATCAGCCACACCGGGCTCGGCACCTACCTGACCCTCCAGCTCGCCGCGGTCGAGCTGCGGGCCGGCGACCGCCGGGCGCTCGACCGGCTGGCCTGGATGCTCGACGCCGCCAGCCCCACCTGGACCTGGCCCGAGGCCGTCCACCCCCGGCTCGACGGCGGCTGCATGGGCGACGGCCACCACGGCTGGGCCGCCGCCGAGCTGCTGACGTTCGTGCGCGACCTGCTGGTGCGGGAGGTGCCGGGCGGGGTGGCGCTGGCGTCCCTGGTGCCGGCCGCCTGGTACGGGCGGGGCTGGGAGGTCCACGACGCCCCGACCGCGCTCGGGTCCGTGTCGTACGCGGTGCGCTGGCACGGCGACCGGGTGGCGCTGCTGTGGGAGGTGGCGCCCCACGACGACGTCACCGACCCGGTGCGGCTGACCGCCCCCGGCCTCGACCCCGGCTGGTCGACCACCGAGCGGCGGGGCGAGGCCCTGATCGGGCCGGTGCCCCCGCCGCCGGCCGACGGGGAGGGCGAGGCCGGCGCCGACGCCGGCGCCGACCCGGTGGTCGTGCTGACCGAGCCGCCCGAGGCGGGGTCGTTCGCGTGAGCACCCCCGACGGCCTCGATCCCGCCGCCCTCGGCGACGACGCGGTGCGGACCGTGCGCTCGATGCTGGCCTCCCTCGGCGTGAGCGCGGACGAGCTGGACCAGGCCGAGCGGGAGGGCACGCTGCCCCTGCTGGCCGTCGAGCGGCTGATCGTCCCCCAGGCGGCCCGCTACGACCTGGCGGCGGTGACCGAGCGCACCGGGCTCACCGGCGACGAGATCGCCCGGCTGTGGCGCACGCTCGGCTACCCGGTGCCCCAGGCCGGCGAGGTGGCCTTCACCGACGCCGACCTGGAGATCCTGGGCGAGATCAGCCACCTCATCGCCGGGGGCGTGGCCACCGCCGACCTGGTCCTCCAGATGAGCCGGGTGGTGGGCTCGTCCATGGCCCGGGTGGCGTCGTCGCAGGTCGACGTGATCAGCGCCCGGGTGGCCGGCTCGCCCCGGCGGGGCGCGGTGGCCGGCCTCGAGGTGACCGACGAGCAGATCGTGGTCAGCGCCAGCGCCCTGCTGCCGATCGTGCCGAGCGTGCTGGCCGCCACCTGGCGCCGCCACCTCCAGGCCGCCATCCGCCGCCGGCTCAGCATCGCCGAGGCGGGGGAGGGGCACATGGGGGTGGTGGGCTTCGCCGACCTCGTCGGGTTCACCTCGCTCAGCCAGCAGGTGGGCGACGACGAGCTGTCCACCATCGTCGACCAGTTCGAGGCGCTGACCTTCGACGCCGTCACCGAGCACGGCGGCCGGGTCGTCAAGATGATCGGCGACGAGGTGATGTTCACCGTCGACTCGGCGACGGCCGCGGCCGAGATCGCCCTGGCGCTGGCCGAGGGGACCCGGGGCGCCGACGACCTGTCGGAGCTGCGGGCCGGGCTGGCGGCCGGGCCGGTGCTGGAACGGGAGGGCGATCTCTTCGGCCCGGTGGTGAACCTGGCCAGCCGCATCACCGCCGTGGCCTTCCCCGGCACGATCGTGGTCGACCAGGCGGTGCACGACGCGCTGGTCGAGGACCAGCGCTTCCGGCTGCGCTCGATGCGGCCCCGCCACCTCAAGGACCTCGGCCGGGTGCCGCTGTGGGTGCTGCGCCGGGCCACGCCGGGCGAGCCGAAGTTCGCGGCCCGGCGCCGGGCTCTGCGCGAGGCCGTCAAGGCGCGGGTCGAGCCGGACGCCCGACGGTGAGCCTGCCGCTCACCGAGGCCGAGGCGGAGGCGGTCACGGCCGTGCTCGGCGCCCCGGTGGCGGCGGGGGAGGTCGTGGACGAGCGTCACCACGTCGTGCGGGTCACCGCGGCCGACGGGCGGCGGGCGATCGTCAAGCGGCCCCGGGCGCCCGGCGACAGCATCTGGGGCGGCGAGCCCGACGGCCTGGCGGTCGAGTGGGCGGCGCTCGACGTGCTGGCCGGCCTCGACCCGCCGGTGGCGCCCCGCCTGCTCGGCGGCGACGACGAGGCCGGCGTCGTGGTCCTCGAGGACCTGGCCGCCCCCGGCTCGCTGGCCGACACCCTGCTGGGCGACGACCCCGGCCGGGCCCGGGCCCACATCGCCGCGGTGGCCGCCGCGCTCGGCCGCATGCACGCGGCCACGCTGGGACGGGCGGACGCCATCGCCGCGGCCCGCGCCCGGCGGGGCCTGCCCCCCGAGGCGACGGGCTGGTGGCCGGCCCGGCTGGCGGAGGCCCGCGCCTGGTGCCGGGACGAGGCGGCGGCGCTCGGCCTGGCGCCGGGGCCGCTCGACGCCGAGCTCGACCGGGTGGCCGAGCTGACCTCCGGCGCCTACGTCGGGCTGGTCCACGGCGACCCGTGCCCCGACAACACGCTGCTCGTCCCGGGCGGGCCCCGGCTCATCGACTTCGAGCGGGCCGGCGCCTGCTCGGTGGCGCTCGACGCCGGCTACCTGCTGGCGCCCTTCCCCAGCTGCTGGTGCTTCGGCCGGCTGCCGGCGGACGTGCTGGCCGACGCCCGGGCCGCCCACGAGGGGGCGCTGGCCGCCGCCGGCGTGGCCCTCGGCGAGCCGTGGGAGCTGGCGCTGGCCGCCGCCCTCGCCCTGTGGGCGGTCACCCGGGTCCGGGACTACGCCGACCCCGACCGCCCGGTCGACGGCGCCTGGGGCACGACGACCGGCCGGCCCCGCCTGGCCGCCTGGACGGCCGCCTTCCTGGCCGCCCCGGGCGCCGACGCCTTCCCGATCGTGGCCGCCGCCGTGGCCGGCTGGCGCGCCCGCCTCGGGCTCGACGCCACCACGGCGGTCCCCGGCTACCCGGCGCTGGCCGGGGTCACGCCACCACCCGCCGGTGCCGGCGGCGGATGAGCCGGGACGGGCGGCGCAGCGCGGTGCGGTCGCTCACCCAGGGGGCCGGCGGGGCGTCGATCATCGCCGCCAGCGTGATCAGCACCGTGTCGTAGTTGACCCGCCAGCCCGCGTAGGTCCGCCAGGCCGCGTCGCGGTCGGCCACCAGCGGGAGCCGGTCGTCCTCCAGCGCGCTGCACAGCTCGTCGAACTCCTGGCGGGTGATGCTGATCGGGTCGTCGGGGCGGGGATCGTCGTCGTAGCGGATCTCGAACGACGTGGCCACCCGGCGCAGGCACAGGTAGCCGGCCCGCAGCAGGATGTCGGCCTGGGGGTCGTGGGGCCGGTCGATCACCGCGTTGTAGAGCGCGGCGGTGTCGAGGATGCAGCCGGCGGCGGTGATCCACGAGCGCTCCGGGTGGGGCGAGCGGAAGAACACCAGCCCGGCCTGGCTGGTGTGGCTCTCCTCGATGTCGGTGAACCAGTCCTCCCACTGCGCGAAGCGGTCGCCCAGCTGGTCGAGCCAGCCGATGCGGGCGTAGCGGCGGAACAGCTTGACCGGCGTCGGCGGCAGCCCGGCCTGCACCTGGAGGCCGCTCACGACCAGCTCGCGCCGCTGGAAGGCCGAGTAGATCGAGGGCAGGTAGGAGATCATCAGCGCCACCAGGCCGAGGCCGAGCGCCGCCTCGACCACGCTCAGCACCTCGCGGCCGAGGCCGTCGGGTCGCTCGAAGCCGAGGGTGGTGAGCGACGAGCCGCTGATGGCCAGCGCCTCGGCGTAGGGCCCGACGCCCACGGCCCAGAAGATCAGCGAGAACCCGAGGATCACCAGCGTGACCCAGGCGCCCGGCAGCGAGGTCAGGGCGATCGGGCCGTAGAAGGCGAGGATGCGGTCGCGGTCGGCGAAGTCGCGGCGGGGGTGGGCGAGCGTGTCGAACACGCGGCGGATCCACACGAAGTGCGCCCACGTCAGGCGCGTGACGCCGGCCCGGGGCACGACGACCGTCTGCAGCGCCGACACGAGCGTCGCCGCCACGAGCAGCGTGCCGACCACCGCGGCGGCGATGTGGAGGGCCATCACGGCCGCGACGATGGCACACGCGGGCCGCATCGCCCGCAACCCGATGGCTGGTGGTCGTCGCATCCCCCGCAACCGGCCGTAGCGTGGGCCGCCGATCCCGCCATCGTCCGAGGAGCGCGCCATGGCCCTTCCCACCCGGACCCTCGGGTCCTCCGGCCTCACCGTGTCCGCCCAGGGGTTCGGCTGCATGAGCCTGACCGACTTCGCCTACGGGCCGGTCGTCGAGTCCGACGCGGTCGCCACGCTCGAGCGGGCCCTCGACCTCGGCGTCACGTTCGTCGACACCGCCGACATCTACGGCCTGACCGAGAACGAGAAGCTGGTCGGCCGCACGATCGCCCCGCGGCGCGACGAGGTCGTGCTGGCCACCAAGTTCGGCAACGTGGTGCGGGACGGGTCCCGCAGCGTCGACGGCTCGGCCGGCTACGTGCCCGAGGCCTGCGACGCCTCGCTGGCCCGGCTGGGCGTCGACCACATCGACCTGTGGTATCTCCACCGACCGGACACGACCGTGCCCGTCGAGGAGACCGTGGGGGCCATGGCCGAGCAGGTCACGGCGGGCAAGGTCCGGGCCCTGGGGCTGTCGGAGGCGTCGGCCGACACCATCCGGCGGGCGGCCGCCACGCACCCCATCGCCGCGCTGCAGAGCGAGTGGTCGCTGTTCACCCGGGGCCTGGAGGCCGAGATCGTCCCCACCTGCCGGGAGCTCGGGATCGGGCTGGTGCCGTTCAGCCCGCTGGGCCGGGGCCTGCTCACCGGCCGGGTGACGAGCACCGACGACCTGGCGGCCAACGACTTCCGGCGGTCCAACCCCCGCTTCTCCGAGGGCAACTTCGAGCGCAACCTGGCGGCGGTGGCCGTGGTCGAGGACGTGGCCGAGGCCCGGGGCTGCACGCCCGGGCAGGTGGCGCTGGCCTGGCTGGCCCAGCAGGGCGACGACGTGGTCTCGATCCCGGGCACCAAGCGGGTGCGCTACGTGGAGGAGAACGTGGGGGCGCTCGACGTCACCCTCGACGCCGACGACCTGGCCGCGCTGGACGCGGTGCGGCCGGCGGGCGAGCGCCACTTCGACATGGGCTTCGTCGAGCGGGACACCCCGCCGCTGCCGGCCTGACCGCCGGCCGGATCAGGCGAGCGACACCGTGGCGATGCCGTGGGGGCGCAGTTCGAACCCGCCGTCGACCGGCTCGTGCGGGCGGCCCCGCAGGTCGACCAGCCAGCCCCGGCGGCCGCCCAGCCCGACCCGGGTCGGGGCCTCGTCGGGGTTGAACACCCGCACGACCAGGCCGCCGCCCTCGCGCACGACCGCGGCCACCTCGGCGCCGGTGATGTCCAGCGCCTGGCCGGTGGCGGGGAGGTCGGTCTCGCCGCCCTCGCCCTCGGCCACCCGCAGCGGGACGAGGACCTCGTCGGCCAGGGCGAAGGGGTCGACCTCGCCGACCGCCACGGCGTAGCGGGCGGTCAGCCGCTGCTGGAGCTGGGCGCCCTCGACGCGGATGAGCGGCCCGGCGGGCAGCGGCCGGGTGGCCATCGGGGCTTGGGACAGCAGTCCGGTGGCCCGCAGCAGCGTGACGGCCAGCGTGGCCGCCCGGCCGCCGTCGATGTCGACCAGCTCGTACTCGTGGACGCCGTCGTGGACGATCGTGAGCCCCCCGGCCTGGACGAAGCGCTGGGCCGGGTAGGTGGCCAGCGCCGTCTCGGTGGGGCCGCCCTCCGCCTCCAGGCCCCGCTCGACCGGCCCGTAGGCGCACTCGGCCCGGCTCGTCGCCGCCGGCTCGGGCAGCGGGAAGTGGGCCCGCAGGCGGTGGTCGCGGCTGCGGTTGTCGACGGTGACCTCGACCCGGGCGGCCCGCTCGCCGGCCCGCAGCTCGACCACGGTGCGGACGTCGTTGACGACCTCGCCCACCCGGCGGGCCTGGCCCTGGCACCGGGCCGGCCAGCGGTAGCGGGCGGTGACCCGGACCCGGGCCCGCACCGGGCCCCGGTCGAGCACGGCCACCTCGACCTCCTCGGGGCCGGTGACCAGCGTGTCGTCGCCGGGCGGGCACCAGTTGTAGGTGTCGCCGCAGTCGCCCCCGTCGACCAGCCGGCCGAGGCCGCCGCGGCCGTCGAGGGCGAAGGTCCCGTCGGCCCGGTCGACGGCGATCGTGACCAGGCCGTTGGCCAGGGTCGGGCCGCCGGGCGCGTCCTCGTCGACGGTCACCGCCGCCGGGGCCCCGGCACCCGGGTCCCAGGCCCGCCAGCCGAAGCCGGCGACCTCGGGGGCGGCGGCCAGCACGGTCACCGTGGCCGGCTGGCGGACCCGCAGCCGCAGCGTCCCGTGGCCGGCCAGTCCAGCCAGCGTGGACCGGGCCTCGGCGGTGACGAGCTGGCCGGTGCCCTCCCGGGCGTTGGCGACCAGCGCGGCGCCGTCCCCGTCCTCGACCGCGAAGGCGGTGACGCCGGGGATCCAGTCGACCTGCTCGGCGGCCGGCAGCACGAGGGCGGGCGGGCCCTCCAGCAGCACCGCGTCGGCGGCCCGGGCCCGGACCAGCTGGGTGCCGGCGGGCGCCTCGGTGCCGGGCAGCGTGAGCTCGACCATCCCGCTCCGGGGGCGGGCGGTGGGGTTGACGACCACGGGGCCGTCGTGGGCCACCCGGGCGCCCAGGTGGGCGACGGCCCGGTCCGCCAGGCCGTCGCCGATGTCGGCGGCCTCGGCGTAGCGGTGGAGCACGGCGTCGACCACGTCGTCGATCGAGCAGGCGCACACCGAGTCGTGGGCCGCGTTGCGGACGACGTCCCGCCAGGCCTCGGCCAGCAGGGCGCCGGGCCAGCGCTCGGGGGGCAGGAACAGGGCGGCGAGCGGCTCGGCCCCCTGGAGCAGGGCCCGCTCGGCCCGGGCCGCGGCCCGGCGGACGTCGACCCGGTTGGAGGTGACGCCCATGAGCAGGTTGGCCCGGGCGCCGGAGCGCAGCTCGCCGTGCCAGGTGGGCAGGCCGTCGGTGGGGGCGGCGTCCAGGTGCTCGGCCAGCGAGACGACGCGCAGGTCGAGGTCGTCCTGGATGTCGTTGGCCTCGGCCACCACCCGGCCGAGCCAGGGCTGGGGCATCTGGTGGTCGGTGCCGTTCATCCACAGCACCGGGCCGGCGATGAGGTCGTCCCACAGGTCGGCGAAGCCGGCCACGGCCCGGACGAAGGCCTTGGCGTCGTCGGGGAGCGCCGAGCCGTTGCCGTAGCCCTGGGGCAGGTACTCGGCCCGGACGGTGGTGCCGTCGGGCGCCGCCCACCAGAAGCCGCTGCGGTCGACGGCGGCGGGGACGCCCCGCCACACGACGGCGTGCTCGAAGCCGAAGCCGGCCAGGATCTGGGGCATCTGGGCGATGTGGCCGAACATGTCGGGCAGGTAGCCGACGGCCATGGCCCCGCCGTAGCGGTCGCCGGTGGCCAGGCCGAGCTGGAGGTTGCGGACCAGCGTCTCGCCGCCGACGAGGAACTCGTCGGGCAGCGTGTACCAGGGGCCGACGGCGATCCGCCCGCTGCCGACCAGCCGGCGCAGGCGGTCCTCGGCCTCGGGCCGCACGGCCAGGTAGTCGTCGACGACGGCCAGCTGCCCGTCGAGCAGGAACCGGGCGTAGGCGGGATCGCCCTCCATCCGGGGCAGCAGGTCGTCCAGCAGGTCGACCAGCCGCAGCCGGAACGTCTGGAACGACGAGTACCACTCCCGGTCCCAGTGCGTGTGGGGGACGATGTTGACCCGGCGCCGGGCGTCTGCGCTCATGACACGAGCGTAGGGAGGAAGGAGCGTGTCGGGGTTCGCTCGTCGTGCGCCACCCCCCGAAGGGCTGCTCCTGCCGCCCTGAGTGGGCGGCTTCGGGGACGCTCACGATCCCGTCACCTGTGGCCACCACCAAAGATCAGTGCAAGCGCGGGGGCTGGCAGGACGTCGTCGACGATCACGGTCAGCCGTTCCCCAACCAGGGGCAGTGCGTGTCCTTCGTCGTGCATGCGACCAAGTGACGTGACGACCGGACTGCTGGGTACTGTCGGCCCGTGCGGACGCGGCTCTGCGACCTGCTCGGGATCGAGCACCCGATCCTCAACGCGCCGATGGCGTTCGTGGCCGGGGCGGCGCTGGCCGCGGCCGTGTCCGACGGGGGTGGCCTCGGCCTCATCGGCGGCGGGTTCCGGGACCCGGAGGGGCTGCGGTCGGAGATCCGGGCGGCGCGGGGGCGGACCGGCCGGCGGGTGGGGGTCGGGTTCATCTCGCACCACGCCGAGGCGGCGGACCTGGCGGCCGCCGCGCTGGCCGAGGGCGTGGAGGTGATCGCCCACTCGTTCGCCGACCCGACCCCGTTCGTCCCGGCGGCGCATGACGCCGGCGCCCTGGTGCTGTGCCAGGTGCGCACGGTGGGGGAGGCCGAGCGGGCGGCCGGGGCCGGCGTCGACGTGATCGTCGCCCAGGGCACCGAGGCGGGGGGCCACACCGGCCGGGTCTCGACGCTCCCGCTGGTCCCGGCCGTGATCGACGCCGTGGCGCCCCTGCCGGTCGTCGCCGCCGGCGGCATCGGCGACGCCCGGGGCATCGCGGCCGCCCTCGTGCTCGGCGCCGACGGCGTGTGGCTGGGCACCCGCTTCGAGGCGACGCCCGAGGCGGCGGTGCCGCCCTCGTTCCGGGACCGCGTGGTGGCGGCCGGCACCGACGACACCGTGCTCACCGAGGCGTTCGACCTGGCGCTCAAGGCGTCGTGGCCCGACGGCATCGCCATGCGGGCGCTGCGCAACCGGTTCACCGACGAGTGGCACGGCCGCGAGGACGAGGTCCGGGCCTGGAGCGAGGAGCGGTCGGTCGAGTACGGGGCGGGCGACTTCTTCGCCTCCGCCGACTACGGCGTGACCCCGGCGGGCGAGTCGGTCGGCGTCGTCGCCGCCGTCGAGCCGGCGGCCGACCTCGTGCGCCGGCTGGCCGCCGAGGCGGAGGCCATCCTCCGGGACCCCCTGGGCGGGCGCGGGGAAGGGGACTGAGGTGGAACGCCCGCCGACGAGTCACGAACGGATGAGCGGCCGGCCGTGGGACGCGTCCTACGGCGACGGCCCGGCGCCGTGGGACATCGGGCGCCCGCAGCCGGCGGTGGTGCGGCTGGCCGCGGCGGGCGGGTTCGCCGGCCCGGTGCTCGACGCCGGCTGCGGCACCGGCGAGAACGCCCTGCACGTCGCGGCGCTCGGGTTGCCGGTGCTGGGCGTCGACGTGGCGGCCACGGCGGTGGCCATGGCCCGGGAGAAGGCCGCGGCCCGGGGGATCGAGGCCGAGTTCGCCGAGGCCGACGCGTTCGTCCTCGACCGCCTGGGCCGCACGTTCGCCACGGTGCTCGACGTCGGCCTGTTCCACACCTTCGACGGCGAGGAGCGCACCCGCTACGTGGCCAGCCTGGCGGCGGTGACCGACCCGGGCGCCACGCTCCACGTGCTGTGCTTCTGCGACGAGGGCCAGGACACCGGGCCCCACCCGGTCGCCCGCGCCGACATCACGGCGGCGTTCGCCCCGGCCACCGGCTGGCAGGTCGCCGCCATCCGGCCGGAGCGCGTCGACACGAACTTCCACGCCCACGGCGCCCCGGCCTGGCTGGCGACGATCCGGCGGACCTAGCCGTCACAGGTAGCCCGAGACGCGCTCGTCGGCGGCCTCGGGCTCTGGTGGCGGCGGCCGCCGGGCGGCCGCCCACCGCCAGAGCGACCCGGCGAGCCCGGCGAGCGTCGTCAGCAGCCCGAGCGCGGCGACCCACCACCCGACGTTGGGCGCCACGGTCCGCTCGATCAGCGAACGCCGGCTCACGTCGACCCGGATGATCCCGCTCTGGCGGGCCGTGAGCCGCTCGCCCCGGAGCTCGGCGGTCACCACGATGTCGACGGGGATGTCGAAGTCGTCCGGCCCGCCTGCGGTGACGACCATGTCGACGCCGGCGAACCCGGCGGGTCGGGTCGACCGCCTCGGCCTCTCCGGGCAGGCCGATCTCGGGTGACGGGGAGCGGAGCGTGACCTCGATCTCGTGGATGCCCCGGGCCGAGACGTCGGCCCGTCCGGCAGGTCGATCTGGAGGTGGAGCGCGGTCGGCACGTGGGGGCGCACCGCCTCGAGCTGCACGACGCTCGGGTCGAGCTCGTCGGCGAACGTGTCCAGGGCCTCCGCGGCCCGGGCACTCACCGGATCCCGGCTGACCTGGATCGTCTCCAGCACCGGCAGCGGGGCGGCGCACGTCCCGGGCGCGCATCCCGTCTGCTCGATCACGGCGACGAGGTCGACGGGGCCCGGCTCGCCCACCGTGACCGCCCAGCGCAGCGTGACCGCGGTCGCCAGGTCGACCGTCTGTGCCGGCGCCACGATCGCGGCGCGGCCGTCGGTCCTGGCGAGCGTCACCTTGGCGGGGCACCGGAGCGGTCCCGGCGCCCGAGGCTCGGCGGGACTGTGGTCGAGCACCACCACGAAGGTCGTCCCGGCATAGGCCGGCGGGACCGTCCCCAGGCCGAGCCCCGAGACCCTGCACGCCGAGGTGGCGTAGGTCTCCCCGGGATCGCCGACCCCGTTGCTCGGGGGGCCGTAGCCGCTGTTCCGCGTCGGCGGGTTCGCATCGGACACGTCCGTGCGCGATGCGACCGCCAGCGGGCCGAGGACACGCAACGAGCACCGCTCCCGCGGCGATCAGGACCGTCCGCACGACACACCACCTACCGAGTCCGCCGTGACTCTACAGTGCGCGCGGGGGACGGTACTCACGGTATCCGTCCGAGTAGAACGCGTTTCATTTTTCGTCTAGAAGAGGGCCCGATGGCGCTGCCCGACCACCTGAAGGAGCTGGCCGCCCGGGTGTCGAACGCGGGGCGGTGGGGCCCCGACGACCAGCGCGGGACGCTCAACCTCATCGACGCCGCCGCCGTGCTGCGGGGGGTCGGGGCCGTGCGGGACGGGCGGGTGCTCTCGCTGGCCATCCCCTTCGACGCCGACGGCCCCCAGACCGGGGCCATCCCCGGGCGGGACAACCCCACCCGCCGCATGCTGGCCGTCAACACGCCCTACACCGGCGACCCCGCCGACTTCTGCACCAGCGACGACGCCCTGGCCATGGGCGTCCAGGCCGCCACCCACTGGGACGCCCTGGCCCACGTCAGCTACGAGGGCCGGCTGTACAACGGCACCGACGCCGGCACCGTGACCGAGGCGGGCGCGGCCCGGCTCGGCATCGACCGGGTCGGCCCGATCGTCACCCGCGGCGTGCTGGCCGACGTCGCCGCCGCCCACGGCGTCGACCACTTCGACGACGGCTACGCCATCGGCGGCGACGACCTCGACGCGGCCCTCGGACGGGCCGGCGTGGCGGTCGAGCCCGGCGACGCCCTGCTCGTCCGCACCGGCCAGATGCACTTCCTGCGGGCCGGCGACAAGGACCGGTTCGCCAACCCGTCGCCCGGCCTCGGCACCGGCGCCCTCGCCTGGCTGCACGACCACGGCGTCGCCGCGGTCGCCACCGACACGCTGGTGTTCGAGGTGTGGCCGCCCGAGGACCCCGCCGTCCTCCTCCCGGTCCACATGATCGACCTGGTCGACATGGGCCTGCTCCAGGGCCAGCTGTGGGCGCTCGACGAGCTGGCCGACGACTGCGCCGCCGACGGCCGCTACGAGTTCCTGCTGTGCGCCACCCCGCTGCCCCTCACCGGGGCGGTGGGCGGCCCGGTGGCCCCGACGGCGGTCAAGTGAGCGCGGTCATCGCCCCCGGCGAGGTGGCCTGGGGCCTCCAGCTGCCCATCCAGGCCCAGAGCACGATCTTCGTCGAGCCGTGGGAGGCCGACGCCGGGGTCGACGACCTGGTGGCCGTGGCCCGGGCGGCCGAGGCGGCCGGCGCCCTCTACGTCGGCGTGTGCGAGCACATCGCCATCCCCCGGCCGCTCGACGCCACCATGGGCGCCACCTGGTACCACCCGATCGCCACCCTCGGCTTCCTGGCCGGCGTGACCGAGCGGGTGCGGCTGCTCAGCCACGTGGTGGCCCTGCCGTACCACCACCCGCTCGAGGTGGCCAAGGCCTTCGCCACGCTCGACCGCCTGTCCGGCGGCCGGGCCATCCTCGGCGTCGGCGCGGGCCACGTCGAGGCCGAGTTCGCCCTGCTGGGCGCCGACTTCGCCGGCCGCGGTCGCCACGTCGAGGCGGCGCTGCCCGCCATCCGGGCCGCCCTCGACGACGAGTACCCGTCACTGCCGGCCGGCAACCCGTACGGCCTCGACGGCTCCGCCGCCCTCGGCCCCCGGCCGGTGCAGGCCTCGGTGCCGATCTGGGTGGGCGGGTCGTCGCCCGTGGCGGTGCGCCGGGCCGCCCAGCACGGCGACGGCTGGCTGCCCCAGGGCGTCCGCCCGGCCGACCTGCCCGGCGTGGTCGACCGCCTCCGCCGCCTGCGGGCCGAGGCCGGCCGCCCCGAGCGGTTCGACGTCGGCGCCAACGTCGGCTGCTACGTCGGCGCGCCCACCTGGGACGTCGGCCGGGTCTATGTCGGCGCGCCCGAGGAGCTGGCCGGCGCCCTGCGGCCGTGGGTGGCCGCCGGCGCCAACCAGCTCCAGGTGCGGTTCCGGTCCCGGGACCGGGCGGAGCTGGAGGACCAGATCGCCCGGTTCGGGGCCGAGGTGGCGCCGCTGCTCGGCGACGCCACCTCGGGTCGTCAGCCGGCCTCGGGCTGATCCTCCTCGCCGTCGTCGCCGGCGGTCGCCCCGATGGCGGCGACCTCGGGCGGCCCGGGCTCGGCGGCCGGGGCCGGCGCCGGCGCCGGACCGTTCCCGTTCCCGAACCCGTTGTTGCGCAGCGCGTTCATCACCGTGGCGGCCAGGCCGTCGAACGCCCCGCCACCCCCGGTGACCAGCACGTCGGGGACGACGTCGATGTGCCCGTCGGCCACCGCCCCGGCCACGGCCACCAGCGCGGTGGCGCCGTCGCCGATGGCGTCGCGCTGGGCCTGGTAGCCGGCCGCCCGGGCCAGCCCCAGCGCCTCGGTCGCCCGGGCCTCGGCCAGGCCCACGGCCTGGGTGCGGTCGGCCTCGGCCTGGCCGGTCAGCCGCACGTAGGCGGCCTCGCCGGTGGCGGCGGCCTCGCGGGCCTGCGCCTGGTTGGTGCTGATCTCCACCGACACCTGGGCCGCGGCCAGCTCGGCCTGCATGTTGGCGGTGCCCCGGGCCTTCTCGACCTCGACGCGCGCCGTCTCGGCCCGCTCCTGCTCGACGTAGGTGGTGCGCTCCTGGTTGGCGATCTCCCGCCGGGTCAGCACGTCGACCAGCTCCTGGGGGAACACGACGTCCTGGATGTAGACGCCCCGGGTCTCCACGTCGTAGGCGCCGAGGTACTCGCGCACGGCCTGGTAGGCCGACGCCTGCACCTC
>DATFRN010000192.1:0-29498 GCA_035263165.1 Acidimicrobiales bacterium
GTGCCAGCCGCTCGCCCTCGGCCAGCTGGAGTCCGAGGCCGGCCTCGCCGTCCTGGAGGAGCTCGAGCAGCAGGGCCTCATCCTCGTGCGCACCGACGGCCGCCGCGAGACGGTCCGCCTGGCCCACCCGATCCACGGCGACGTCCTGCGGTCGCAGCTCCCCGCGCTGCGGCGCCGGGCGATCCTGCTCCGCCAGGCCGAGACCGTCGAAGCCCGGGGCGCCCGCCGCCGGGAGGACGCCACCCGCATCGCCACCTGGCGGCTGGAGGCCACCGGCCGGGGCGACCCCGACCTGCTGCTGCGGGCCGCCCAGGTCGCCCGCTTCGGCCAGGACTTCCGCCCTGCCGCCCGCCTGGCCCGGGCCGCCCTCGATTCGGCCCCCACGGCCGCCGCCGGCCTGGTGCTCGGCGAGTCGCTCTACAACCTGGGCGAGTTCGACGAGGCCGAGCGGGTCCTGGCCGGCGCCAGCGAGCGGGCCGACGGCGACGACGAGGTCGTGCGCATCGCCACGGTCCGGCGCCGCAACCTGATGCGGGGGTGCCGCCGCGAGCAGGATGCCATCGCCGTCGGCCGGGCCGCCGCCGCCCGGGTCGCCGGCGACGCCGCCCGGGACGAGCTGGCGGCCGGCGAGGCCGAGGTCGTGTCCCTGGCCGGCCGCCCCGCCGAGGCGCTCGCCATCCTCGACGGCCTGCACCCGACCACCCCCCGGGTCCGGGTCCTGGCCGCCATCCCGCGGGCCCAGGCGCTCGCCCTGGCCGGCCGCACGGCGGAAGCCCTCGAGCTCGCCCGGCGGACGGCCGAGGACCACCGGGCGCTCGGCGACGAGCTCGCCATCTCCTCGCCCGGCACCCACCGGGTCACCGGCCTGCTCGCCCTCATCCAGGCCGGCCGGCTCGGCCAGGCCGAGGACCGGGGCACGCGGTGGTACGAGATCGCCGCCCGGGCCCGCAGCCCCCTCGGCACGATCTGGATGGCCGTCCACCTGGCCCGCTGCTGCCTGGCCCAGGGCCGTCCCGGCACGGCGCTCGCCTGGAGCGACCGGGCCGTCGTCGCCATCGACGCGTCCCGGATGGAGGGCCTGCGCCCGGCCGCCCGCGCCATCGCCGCCGCCGCCCTCGGGCTGGTCGGGGACGCCGCCGGCGCGGCCGCCGCGGCCGACGAGGTCGACGCCCTCGCCCCCGGCTTCGGCCTGTTCGCCTCGGAGGTGCCCCTCGGCCGGGCCTGGGCGCTGGTGGCGGCGGGCGAGATCCCCGCGGCGCGGGCCCTGCTGCTGGCCGCCGCCGGCGAGGCGCAGGACCGGGGCCACCTGCCGGCGGCCGGCTGGCTGCTCCACGACGCCGCCCGGCTCGGTGCCGCGGCTGAGGCCGCCCCCCGGCTGGCCGCCCTGGTCGGCCCCACCGACAGCGAGCTGGTGGCGGCCCGCGCCGACCACGCGGCCGCCCTCGTGGCCGGCGACGCCTCCCGGCTGGACGGGTGCACCGACCGGTTCGAGGCCCTGGGCGCGTCGCTGGCGGGCGCCGAGGCGGCCGCCGGCGCGGCCGACGAATGGCGTCGGGCCGGGGACCAGCGCCGGGCCGCCGCCGCCGACCGCCGGGCCCGGGTCCTGGCCGACCGGTGCGAGGGCGCCCGCACGCCCGCCCTGGCCGGCGCCCCCGGCGCCGTCCCCCTCACCGCCCGCGAGCGCGAGGTGGCCGTCCTCGCCGCCTCCGGCGCCACCAGCAGGACGATCGCCGAGCGGCTGTACCTGTCCGTCCGCACGGTCGACAACCACCTCGGCCGCGCCTACGACAAGCTCGGCGTGACCAGCCGGGCCGAGCTGTCCGAGGCCCTCCGGCGGGACGCCCCGTGAGCCCCGAGCAGCTCGACCTCGTGCGGACCTCGTACGCCGCCCTCGGCGAGCGGCGGACGGCGATGGCGGCCGACTTCTACCGCCGGCTGTTCGCGGCCGACCCCGGCACCGAGGCGCTGTTCACCGCCGGCCCCGACGTCATGGCCGAGATGTTCAGCACCGAGCTGGCCGCCATCGTCGACGCGATCTCGTCGTTCGACGTCGTCGCCCCGCGTCTCCATGACCTGGCCGGCCGCCACGCCGGCTACGGCGTCGAGGTCCGCCACTACCGCCTGGTGGGCGACGCGCTGGTCGCCGCGCTGGGCGCCGCCCTGTCCCCGGCCTGGGACGACGAGCTCGCGGCCGCCTGGCGCCGCGCCTACGACCTGGTGGCCGAGGTGATGATGGGGGCGGCCGGGAACGGCGCCTAAGGGACCACGACGACGGTCGTCTCGGCGTGCCGGACGACGTGCTCGGACACCGAGCCCAGCAGCAGCCGCCCGAACCCGCCGAGGCCCCGCCGGCCGACGACGATCGCGTCGGCGTCCTTGGCCGACTCCAGCAGGCTGGAGGCCGGGCCGCCGGCCAGCACGGTCGGGGTGACGGCGACGCCGGCCAGGTCGGGGCGGCCGGCGGTGGCGTCGGCCACCGCCGCGTCGACCAGCCGGTGGGCCGCCCGCTCGACCGCCTCGATGTCGTAGGCCACCGCCGGCCCGTAGATCAGCGGCAGCTCCCAGGCGTGGACCGCCTCCACCGTCCCGGCCCGGGCGGCGGCGTAGGCCAGGGCCCAGCGCAGCGCAGAGGCCGAGGGCCCGGACCCGTCGACGCCGACCACGACCCGCCCGGTCGGCTCGCGCCCCTCGGCGCCCGCCCCCCGCACGACGGCGATGGGCCCGGACGCGTGGTGGAGGCACTCCTGGCTGACCGAGCCGAGCAGCAGCCCCCGCAGCCCGCCCAGGCCCCGGGCCCCGACGACCAGCAGGTCCGCGCCCTCGGCCGCGGCCAGCAGCCCGGCCGCGGGCCGGTCGCACACCGGCCGCCGCTCGACCGCGCCGGCGGCGTCGGGCCCGGCCCCCAGCGTCTCCTCGACGAACGCGGCGAGGGCGGCGTCGGCCGCCGCCTGGTCGTAGTCGGGGTCGAACCGCCGCGTCCCGTCCGCGTGCCGCTGGTTGAACAGGTCCCACACGAGCACGGCCACCAGCCGGGCGCCCCGCACGCCCGCCTCGCGCGCCGCCCACCGCAGCGCGACGGCGCTGGGCGCCGAGCCGTCCACTCCGACGACGATGTCAGCCATGGCACCACCGTGCCCCACCCGGGCCCGGACGGCCAGGGCCGAACGGCCCGACGGCCCCTCCGGTCAGCCCCGGTCGACCAGCGCCAGCACCCGCGACGGGCTGCCCGAGCCGCCCTCGATGGGCAGCGGGCCGGCCACGACCACGGCGCCGGTGGTGGGCAGCCGCCCCAGGTTGGCCAGCTGGGTCAGGCCGTACTTGCCGTTGCCGAGGAAGAAGGAGTGGCACGGGAACGGCGGGTCGAACGAGTGGGCCCGGCCGGCGTCGGTGCCCACGGTCTCGACCCCGATCCCGAGGATGGCCGACTCCTCGGCCAGCCACCGGGCGCACTCGGGCGACAGCCCCGGCGTGTGGGGGCCGGTGTCGTCGGCGTTGAGGAAGCGGCCCTGGTCCGCCGCCCGCTCGTCCCAGCCGGTGCGGTAGAGCAGCCAGCCACCCTCGGGCAGCGGCCCGTGCTCGGCCTCCCAGGCCGTCACGTCGTCGATCCCCAGCAGGTAGTCGGGGTCGGCGGCGCACTCGGCCGACTTGTCCACGACCACGGCCGCCGCCACCAGCTGGGTCGCCGGCACCTGGCTGACGTCGAGCCCGTCCCGGCCGGTGACCCAGTGGACCGGCGCGTCGAAGTGGGTGCCCACGTGCTCGCCGGCCGAGATGGCGTTCCAGTACCAGGCCGGGCCCCGGTCGTCGTAGCGGCTGATCTCGGTGAGCGAGAACCCCGGGGTGTTGGCGAACGGCTCGGGCAGCTGGATGACCGGCGTCGCCTCGGACAGCGGCGCGGTCAGGTCGACGACCTCGATCCGGCCGGAGCCGATGGCCGTGACCAGGTCCTGCAGGACACTCATCGGGGATGCTCCTCGGTAGTGGGTCTGATCAGTGGGCCCGGAACGCCTCGGACAGCCACTCGGCCACGACGGTCGGGGTGACCTTGGCGTCGACGACCAGCGGCCCGCTCCGGTCGGCGACCCAGCGCTCGACGGCGGCCAGGTCCTCGACCCGGCGGACCGTCACGCCCTCGGCGCCCGCCGCCCGCCCCAGCGCGGCGATGTCGGTGTCGGGGAACCGCACGATGTCGAGCGGCTCGCCCTGGGGCCCGAAGTGGTGGACCTCGGCGCCGTAGGCGGCGTCGTTGTAGACGACGACCAGCAGCGGCAGGCCGAGACGGCCGACGGTCTCGATCTCGCCGGCGGCCATGAGCGCCCCGCCGTCGCCGAGGGCGGCCACGGTGACCCGGTCGGGCCGGGCGACGGCGGCGCCGATGGCGCCCGCCAGGCCGAGGCCGATCGACTGGAACGCCTGGGTGAACACGAACCCCTGGGGGTCGGGCACGTCGATGTACATGGCCGGCCAGCCCATGAAGTGGCCCGAGTCGATGGCCAGCGCCCGCTCGGGCGGGAGGATGCGGTCGAGGTGGATCGACAGCGTGCGCGGGTCGATGGTGTCGGCGGTGCCGCCGTCCGCGTACGGCTGGTCGCGCCAGCGGCCGGCGGCGATGCGGGCCGCCACCTCGGGGGTGCGGTAGCCGGTGGCGGCGTGGCCCCGGGCCCGCAGCGCCGCGGCCAGCTCGCGGGCGGTCTCGCCGACGTCGCCGACGACCCCCAGGTCGACCGGCCGGTGGGCGCCGATGGCGTCGACCTCGCAGTCGATCTGCACGACGGTGGCGCCCGGGCCGACCAGGGCGCCGTGGCGGGTGGTCCACATGTTGAGCGAGGCGCCGGCGGCGAGGACCAGGTCGGCCCCCCGCAGCAGGTCGGCGGCGACCGGGCTGGCGAACCCGCCGGCGATGCCGAGCCCGTAGGGCTGGCCGGCGAACAGCCCGTTGCCGAGCGCCGAGGTGGCGAGCACGGCGCCGGTGAGCCCGGCCAGGTCCTCCAGCGCCTCCCGGGCGCCGGCCAGCACCGCGCCCCGGCCGGCCACGATCGCCGGCCGCTCGGCCCGGGCCAGCAGGTCGGCGGCGGCCGCCACCGCGCCGGCGTCGGGCCGGGTGCGGGTGACCGGCGCGGGGGCCGCCGGCGCCGCGCCGTCCGGCGGGTCGGGCGCGGCCTGGACGTCGAGCGGCAGCATCAGGGCCACCGCCCGCCGCTCGAGCGCGGCCCGGCGGAAGGCCCGGGTCACGTCGGCGAGGGCGGAGGCGGCGGTGTGGACCCGCTCGGGCACGGCCCCGGCGGCGGCGGCCATGGCCGCCTGGTCGATGCGGAAGTTCGACCGCACGGCGGCGGCCGAGGTGTCGCCGGCCAGCAGCACGAGCGGGGTCCGGCTCTTGGCCGCCTCGGTCAGCCCGGTGAGGGCGTTGGTGAACCCCGGGCCCTGGTGGACGCTGGCCACCCCGACCTCGCCGCTGACCCGGGCGTAGGCGTCGGCCATCGTGACCGCCGCGGTCTCGTGGCGGGCGGCCACGAACCCGGCGCCGGCCTCGGCCAGGGCGCGGGTGACGACGAAGTTCCCGCTCCCCACGACCCCGAACACCTGGCGGCACCCCAGCGCCGCGAGGGCCCGACCCACCGCCTCCGCGACCGTCACGGCGGCGATGCTACGCAGATCGGCGGGCGGCGGTGCCTCCGGTCAGAACAGGGGGCCGGGCGGGTCGAGCCCGGCGAGGACGGACCCGGCCGCGGCCATGACGTCGGTGCGCACGAGGAAGTGCTGGCCGAGCGCGTGGATGTCGCGCAGGCGGCGCTGGAGCGGGCAGTCGTCGTACAGCGCCGTCCCGCCGCCGGCGCGGTAGGCCCGCTCGACCACCTGCGCGGCACGGGCGGTCACCCACGCCGCGTCGCTCCGGACGCGGGCCCGGGCCGGGAGGCCGAGCGGGGTCCCCGCCACGGCGCTCTCCCACGTCGAGCCGACGGCCTCGGCGAGCAGCGCCCGGGCGGCGCGCAGCTCGGCGTCGGCGGTGGCGAGCTCGTGGTGGTAGGTCGGGCTCGTCGCCAGCGGGCCGGCCGCCAGCAGGGGGACCTTCCCGGCGGCCAGGGCGGTGATGTCGTCGAGCGCCCCCGCGGCGATCCCCACCGCCACCGCCGCGATGCGCAGGGGGACGAGGGTCGGCGCGGGGATGCGGGTCAGCGGCTCGTCGAGGCAGGGTCGGGCGGCGAGCAGGTCGAAGGTCGACTCGGCCCCGACCACGGCCCCGTCGATGCGGACGTGCTGGCTGCCCGTCCCCCGCAACCCGCAGACCCGCCAGGTGTCCTCGATCACGACCTGGCCGGGCGGCAGGACGGCGAAGCGCATCCGGGGGCCATCGGGTCCCGCCCCCTCGATGCAGTTCACCCCGATCCAGGCGGCGTGCTCGGCGCCGGTGGCGAACGCCCAGCGGCCCTCGACCCGGTAGCCGTCGCCGTCCCGTGCCGCGGTGCCGCTGGGGCTGATCACCCCGGCGACGATCGTGTCGGGGTCGGCGAACACCTCGTCGAAGGTCGCCCGGGGCAGGTGCACCAGGTCGCACCAGGTGCTCGACCCGATCATCGTCGTCCACCCGACCGAGCCGTCGGCGCGGGCGAGCGCCTCGGTGGCCCGGGTCGCCTGGGCGAGATCGGCGCCGGCGCCGCCGTGGCTGGCGGGCAGCAGCAGCCGGAAGCAGCCGGCGTCGACCAGCCGATCGAGCAGGTCGGGTGGCAGGCGGCGCGCCGCCTCGACGTCGGCGGCGCGTGCCGCCACCGTGGGGGCGAGGGCGTCGATGGCCGCGAGCACGCTCTCGGCGGGGGTGCCCCGCTCGGTCAGGGACGTCTGCATGGCGGACTCCTGGTCGTCGGTCCGGGTCACGGCCGGAGGATCGGCGCCTCGGCGGCGTGGCGGGACCGAAGGTCGGCGTCCCAGTCGCCGCTGCAGTACACCGTCATCTCCGCCACCCGGCCGTCGCGGACCGTGCAGATGAGCACCTTGCGGGCGGTGATCTCGCCCCGGTCCGGGTCGTGCTCGGCGGACAGGTGCTCGGTCAGGAACCCCTCGGCGGTCGCCGTCGTCCGGGCCACGGTGACCTCCGGGCCGTGGGCCACGTAGCCGGCCAGCCAGGTGCCGAAGTCGTCCCGGCCCCGGATCTGGAACCGCCAGAACGGTGGATGGCCGTCGAGGAAGAGGTCGTCGGTGAACACGTCGCCCACCTCGCCGGTCCGGAAGGCGTCGGCCAGCGCGTGGCTGAGCTGCTCGATGCTGCGCGTCGTTTGGAGCATGCGCCGAACGTAGGGGCGGGCCCCGCGCCGCCACATCGGGCGAACCATGCATTTGCCGCGGGAGCCGGATGGGTCGTTCTATGCAGGCGGGCCCAGGACGCCCTGCTCGTACGCCCAGGCCGTCGCTGCCGCCCGGGATCGCACGCCGAGCTTGGCGAAGACGTTGCTGAGGTGGCGGGCCACGGTCTTCTCGCTGATGAACATCTCGGCGGCGGCCTCGCGGTTGGTCCGGCCCCGGGCCACGAGCCGGAGCACCTCGACCTCCCGGGGCGTGAGCGGACCCGCGTCAGGCGAGCGCCCGCCGGCGTCGACCGGGACGCCGAGCTCGACGAGCACCCACCGGGCCGCGTCCAGCTCCATCTCCGCACCGTCGGCGTCGCCCAGCGCGGCATACGCATGCGCCACGTGCAGGCGCACCTGGGCGGCCTCGAACGGGGCGCCGAGCTCGCTCCACAGCCGCCAGGCCCGGCGGAGGTCGCCGACGGCGGCCGCCGCGTCGCCCTCGGCCAGCCGGACCGCGCCGGCGCACGACGCCGCGGTGGCGAGCAGCGCCGGCGCCCCGAGCTCGCCGGCGCCGCGGGCCAGCTCGTCGGCCGCCTCCCGGGCGCCGGCGACGTCGCCGGCGGCGAGGGCGATCTCCACGAACGGCCCGAGGGCGCGGGCGCGGTCGACGGGCGACGCCGCCTCGTCCCGGACGCGGCGGATGGCGCCGGCGGCGGCGCCGACGTCGCCCTGGGCCAGGCGGAGCAGGGCGAGGCCGGGCTGCGGGTCGCGCCCGGCCCGCGAGGCGGCCCGGTAGGCGGCCTCGGCCGCGTCGAGCTCGCCGGCCAGCCGGTGGAGCTCGGCGCGCTCGTACCAGGCATCGCCCGCCGCCGGCGCCGTCTCCAACTCGGCGCAGGCGGCGTCGGCGGCCGTCACCGCGTCCGGCCAGGCGCCGTGCAGCCGCAGCACCTGGGCCCGGTGCACCAGGCACTGTCCCCGGTAGGGCACGAGATCGGGGTGGGCGTCGCACCAGCGCGACAGCGCCGAGGTCCACTCCCGGGCCCGGACCACGTCGAGGATGCGCTGGCACGTGGCGATCGCCGCACACAGGACCAGGCCGGCGACCGGCGGCGACAGCGACCCGGTCCCCACGGCCACCATCGCCTCGTCCAGCAGCGGGAGCCCGGCGTCGTGGTCGCCCAGCTCGACCAGCGACTGGGCCCGGCCGAGGCAGCCGACGGTGGCGACGTCGAGGTCGCCGAACCGGTCGCCGATGTGCCGGATCTCGGTGAACAGCTCGAGCGCGGCCGCGGCGTCGCCCTGCTCCAGCCGCCCGACCGCGGCCGGAGCCAGCAGCAGGCCGCGCTCGGCACAGTCCACGCCGGCCTGGTCGAGCGCCTCGCCGGCGCGCGCCAGCCAGCCGCCGCCCCGCCCCCCGTCGCCCGCGTCCAGCAGGCCGAACCCGAGCCAGAACCCGCAGCGCGCCGCCCGCGGCCGGTCGCCGGCGGCGACGCAGGCCTCGAACGCCCGCTCGCACCAGCGGTCCCAGTCGGCGGGCCGGGTGAGGTAGGCGGCGACGGCCAGCGCGGTCCACTCCTCGGGGCACGAGGGCCCCGAGGAGCGCAGGCGCTCGAACGCCTCCCGCCACGTCGCCGGCTCGGCCGCCCCGGTCGTCACGCCCGCCAGTCTGCCGAACCGCGGGGCGCGTGGGTCACACGGCGCCGCGGCGACGCCCGTTCTCCGAGCCGGCGCGGCGGCGCCGCGGTACCGTGCGGGCGGACAGGCGGACAGGCGGGAGGGCACCCGATGACCGACTACGCGCTGCGGCTCGGCGACGCCGAGCTGCGCCGGTACGAGCTGATGGCGGAGGCCGCGGCCGAGGAGGAGGGCGCCGACTGGGCCCGGGCGGGGATCGTCCCCGGCGCCCGGGTCGTCGACGTCGGCTGCGGGCCGGGCGTCGTGCTCGCCCTGCTGGCCGCCGCCGTCGGCGCCGGGGGCCGGGTCACGGGCGTCGACCTCGACCCCGAGGCCGTGGCCCACGCCGCTAGGCGGGTGGCCGGCCTGCCGCAGGCCGCCACCCGGGTGGGGGCGGCCGACGCCACCGGCCTGCCGCCGGGCGAGGCGGACGTGGTGATGTGCCGCCACGTGCTCGCCCACAACGGCGGGCGGGAGGCCGCCATCGTCCGGCACCTGGCGAGCCTGGCCCGCCCGGGCGGGGCCGTGTACCTGGTCGACGTGGACCTGACCGGCCAGCGCATCCTGCCCGACGTCGAGCTGGACCTGCTCGATCGCTACGTCGCGTTCCAGTGGCAGCGGGGCAACGACATGGCCATCGGGCTGCGCCTCGGGGCGCTGCTGGGCGAGGCCGGCCTGGCGGTCGAGCGGTTCCGGTGCGCCAGCCGGGTCCGGCGGGTCCCGCCGGGCGCCCGCCCGCCCCACTGGGCCGCCCGCGACGCCATGCGCGACGCGGGCATGGCCGACGACGCCGACATCGCCCGCTGGTCGGCGGCGCTCGACGAGACCGACGCGCTCGACCCCCGCCCGTGGATCTTCACCCCGATGTTCGTCGCCATCGGCCGCCGGCCGGTGTGATCCGCCGGCGCTACGACCGTCCGAGGTAGGCGCGGCGGCGAGCCTCGAGGCGTTGGATCCGCTCCTCCACGCCGTTCATGCGACCCGGCACGAGGCTGAAGCCGTCAAGGCGCGGGAGAGGCACGAGCTCGCCCGTGTCGAGCACCGCCACCGGACCGGCAACTCGCTCGCCCATGTGCCGGGAGGCGTGGCGAACGATCGTGAACCCCTCGATCCTCTCCCACCCGTAGTGCACGCTGGTGAAGAGGCGGACAACCCGGATCCCCGACGGCGCGACCTCGACGCCCATGCGCAGGGTGAGCGCGAGCAGGGCTACGACGAACACGGTGATGAGCGCGGCCGTGACGGCGACCTGTGCGCCCGGCGCCGACGCCACGACGCTGAGACCGACGCACACGGCTGCCACGATCAGGCCTACGCCCGCGAGGGCCCGACCGCGGCTCCGCACCATCTCCCGAGCCATCAGACGAGAAGTGTCACCCAGGGTGCGGGGCGGTCAGTCGGCGCCGAAGCGGGCCGCGGCGAAGGCCGGGCAGCGGAGGGCCTCGTCGGGGATGTCCTCGGCCGGCAGGGGCTCGTCGACCTCGGCCGGGGTGGGGCCGTGCTCGTCGGCGAGGCGCTCCAGCAGCGGCCGGTCGAGGCCGTAGAGGTCGGCCGCGTTGGTGCCCACCATCCGGCGGACCTCGTCCTCGGGCACGCCCGCGAACGCCATGCGCAGGTGCTGGCGGGAGAACGGCCAGCACCCCTCCAGGTGGGGGTAGTCGCTCCCCCACATGATCCGGTCGACCCCGACCCGGTCCCGCAGGCCGACCTCGTGGCGGCGGATGAAGCTGGACCCGACGTGGCACTGGCGCGCCCAGTACTCGGAGGGCGACAGCGACAGCTGGTCGATGGCGCCGGCGCCGAAGATCGCCTCCTGCGACCCGCCCGCCCCCGACGAGCCCGACAGCCGGCCCCGGTAGTAGTCGAGTCGGGTCAGCTCGTCGGGCAGCCACGCGGTGCCCTGCTCGGTGAACACGAACTGCAGGCGGGGGTGGCGCTCCATGACCCCCGAGTAGATGAGGTGCCACAGCGCCCGGTGGGCCCACCACGTGACCTCCAGCAGGAACATCATCTGCGCCGACGGGTAGGGCCCCATGTCGGGCACGGCGCTGCCGCTGTGGTGGTTGACCGGCACGCCGAGGTCCTCGCACGCGGCCCAGATGGGCTCGTAGTCGGGGGCGTACAGGGGCGGCACGCCCGAGCCCGGCGGCGCGCCCGGCAGCAGGACGCCGCCGCTCAGCCCGTTGGCCGCCGCCCACTCGATCTCCCGCACCGAGGCGTCGACGTCGTGGAGCATGATCTGCGCGATCCCCGCCCGCCGCCCCGGCGCCCGGGCGCAGAAGTCGGCCAGCCAGCGGTTGTGGGCCTGGAGCCCGGCCCAGCGCCGCTCCAGGTCGCCGTCGGTGGCGCCGGGCGGCTGGTGCACCAGCGAGACCTTCGGGAAGAAGGGCGGGGCGGTGTTGGGGAAGATGACCTCCGCCACCACGCCGTCCGCCTCCATCTCCCGCAGGCGGCGGTCCGAGTCCCAGTTGCGCTCGGCGCCCGACCCCACGAGGTCGACGTAGGGGTTCTCGAACTGCGCGGCCCAGCGGTCGAAATCGTCGTGGTAGCGCGACGCCAGGAACGGCCGGTACCCGGGGATGCTCGCCCCGCCGTGGCAGTCGGACGAGATCACGGCGTAGCGGTCAGTGGTGGCGCCCATGGCGGTCCCCCTCCGGTCGTGGGGCGGTCATGCCGGCCTCGGTCCCCCGCGGTGGCCGGGCCAGCGGCTGCCGGCGATGGTGTCGACGTGGGGCCAGAACGCGTCGGGGTCGAGCGGCCCGGCGTCGGACACGGTGCGGGCGGTGGGCCGGTGGGTCACCAGCCGGGCCGTCCCCGGCTCGCACAGCGGCAGCAGGCGGGCGATGGGGTCCCACGGGCTGTCCCGCAGCACCAGCGCGCCCTCGACGTCCTCGACGTGGCGCTGCTCGAACGTCGTGGCCACGTCGACCACGTGGGGCGGGAAGTCGTAGGCGCCCTCGGCGCCGCCGATGGCCCGGGAGTACTTGGTCCACCACTCGTGCTCGACGACCTCGCCGCCCGCGTCGCCCGCCGGCTCGGCCTCCCCGGTGACGGTGCCGGCGTACTCGACGAACGTGTAGCCCTGGTGGCTGGCCCGGGCCGTGACCCGGTCGCCGAAGCGGAAGTAGGCGATGTCGCACAGGAACTTGGGCTGCCCGTTGGTCTCGCCGCTGATGTGGACGGCGGCCTCCTGGTCGATCCCGAGGCCGAGCGTGTACTGGCCGGCCACGCCCCGCCACGCCGCCTCGACCTTCACGCTCACCCCGAGCTCGGGCTCGCCGAGCACCGGCACGCAGTAGACGCCGACGGTGACGACCGGGTCGAGCGGCTCCAGCCCCGGGGGCAGCAGGGCCGCCACCTTGGCCGGGTCGGTCACGTAGGTGACGACCAGCTTGGGCCAGCCGGCGATCTCGCCGGGGCGGGCCA
Organism: Acidimicrobiales bacterium; assembly: GCA_035263165.1. GTDB lineage: Bacteria > Actinomycetota > Acidimicrobiia > Acidimicrobiales > VFJN01 > ZC4RG19. Next base: position 12,384 of record DATFRN010000192.1, read on the forward strand.
TCGGCGGTGCGGTCACTGCGCCTCCTCGGGCACGTGGTGGGCCACGACCGCCCGCACGGTGGCGGCGGTCAGAGCGTCGATGTCGGGCTCGGCGCACAGCGCAGCCCGCGTGGCGGGGGCGATCGGCGCCTCGGCGCCGGCCCACAGCACGTCGGGGCGGTAGGCCTCGGGGAAGCGGGACGGGTCGCGCAGGGCCAGGACCAGGGCGCCGGTGACGACCACGAGGATGGCCCGGGCGGCGTCGGCGCAGGCCGGGCCGGCCAGGCCGGCGGCCTCCAGCTCGGCCACCAGCGCCGCCTCCAGGGGGTGGAGCAGCAGCGAGGTCGTGCCCGTCTGGTGGGCCAGCGAGGTGATGGGGCGGTTCTCGATCGCCCCGGCGTAGATGTGGAGGGCGGCGGACGCCACCCGCTCCCGGGGCGTCGTCCCCGCCACCGGGCGCCCGGCCAGCCGCTCGGCCTGGGCGCGGACGACGGCGGCCACCAGCTCGTCCCGGCTGCCGACGTGCCAGTAGATGGTGGGCGCCCCGACGTCGAGCTCGGTCGCCAGCCGGCGCATGGTGAGGGCGTCGGGCCCCTCCCGCACCACCAGGTCGAGGGCGGCGGCCACCACGTCGGCGCGCTCGAGGCCCGTGCGGCGGCCGGGGCCTGCGTCGGTGGGCTTGGTGGCGGTCGTCCCCATTTGGCGGTTGCGCTCCCCCGGGGCCTCTGTAACAGTGTTATACGAACAGTAGGGCACCGTCAGCGCACGGGCAAGGGGGGCCGCCATGTCCGATCCCACCGAGGGCGTCGACCGCGGCGACGCGCCGTACGTCATCGTCTCGTCCGACACCCACGCGGGCCTGTTCGTCGAGGACTACCGCGACTACCTCGACCCGTCGGTCCACGCCGAGTTCGACGAGTGGCTGGTCACCCGGCACCAGCACCGCACGCTGGTCGAGGAGGTCAACGGCGAGTACGTCGCCCAGTGGGAGCGGGACAACGAGGCCGGCCTGCGGGGCGCCTACGACGCCGCCGTGCGGGACAAGGTGCTCGACGCCGACGGCGTCGCCGGCGAGGTGATCTTCCCCGACGGCGACTCGGTGACCGGCATGGAGGCGCCGCCCTTCGGCGCCGGGCTGCAGGCCGGCATGATCACCGATCCCCGGCTGGCCTGGGCCGGCGCCCGGGCCCACAACCGCTGGCTGGTCGAGTTCTGCGCCACCAACCCGCCCCGCCGGGCCGGCATCGCCCTGGTCCCGGTGACCCACGGGGTCGACGAGGCCGTGCGGGAGATCGAGTCGCTGGCCGGCAGGCCCGGCATCAAGGGGATCCTCATCCCCACGATGTGGCACGACAAGCCGTCCTACGGCCACCCGTCCTACGACCCCGTGTGGGCGGCGTGCGCCGAGGCCGGGCTGGTGGTGCACACCCACTCGGGCGAGGCCGACATGGAGTCGTACAACGAGAACGTGGCCCAGTTCATGCTGGAGGTGGCGTTCTGGACCCACCGGCCGCTGTGGCAGCTGCTGCTGGCCGGCGCGTTTGACCGCTTCCCCGGGCTGCGCTACGCGCCGGTGGAGTGCGGGTCGTGGTGGGTGGGCGACCTCCTGTTCAAGACCGACGTGATGTTCGGGGGCACGAACTGGAAGGTGAAGAAGATGGCGGCGCGGACCCGGAACACGATCGAGCGGCTGCCGTCGGAGTACTTCGGGACCAACGTGTTCGTCGGGGCGTCGGCCATGAGCAAGCCCGAGATCCGCCGCCGCTACGCCAACGGGATCGACGCCCTGATGTGGGGGACCGACTACCCGCACCCGGAGGGCACCTGGCCCAACACCGCGCTGCGGCTGTCGACCGACTTCCGGGAGGTGCCGGTGGAGGAGACCCGGCTGCTGCTCGGGCTCAACGCCGTGCGCTGCTACGACCTCGACCTCGACGCCCTGTCCGCCATCGCCGCCGACGTGGGGCCCCGGCCGAGCGAGCTCGGGCAGGACCTGTCCCGGCGGACGCCGCCGGAGGCGGTGCGGGACGCGCGGTTCTGGTTCGACGACTACGGCATCGAGTGGACGGGCTGAGCGTGGGGGCTGCCGACGTCGTCGACGCGCCGCCGCTGCGGCTGGACGGGGCGGTCGCGGTCGTCACCGGCGGGGCGGGCGGCATCGGGCGGGGCATCGTCGGGGCGCTGCTGCGCCGGGGCTCCCGGGTGGTGATCGCCGATGTGGAGGCGGGCGCCGTCGACTCGGCGGTCGCCGCCCTGGGGCCGCTGGGCCCGGTGTCGGGGCACCCCGTCGACATCACCGACGAGGACGCCGTGGCCGATCTGGCGGACGCCGTCTACGACGCCCACGGCCGGGTCGACCTGCTGTTCAACAACGCCGGGGTCACCTCGGGCGGGGGCGGCAAGCCGTGGCAGCAGGAGCCGAACGACTGGCGCTGGTGCTTCGGCGTGAACGTGTTCGGGATGGCCATCTGCACCTCGGCGTTCGTGCCCCGGATGATCGCCGGGGGCGAGCCGGGGCAGGTGGTCAACACGTCCTCGGGCGACGGCGGGTTCGCGCCCGTGCCGATGGCGTCGGTGTACGCGGCGTCGAAGGCGGCGGTGAGCTGCTTCACCGAGTCGCTGCACCACAACCTGGTGTCCGAGGGGACGGCGCTGCGGGCGTCGGTCTTCTACCCGTCGGGCGGACTGCTGCGCACGGGCCTGTTCACCGCCGCCCGCAACCGCCCCGCCCACCTCGCCCGCCGGGGCCAGGCCACGGGCCGCAAGAGCATGACGTTCGACGAGATGAAGGCCATGCTGGCCGAGGCGGGCCGGGACGTCACGGAGGCCGACCTCGACGCCCTGGGCGACTTCGCGGTCACGGAGGCCGCCGCCCGGCGCTACATCATCGCCCGCGACCTCGACCCCACGGTCGCCCTGCTCCACCGCCGAGCCGACGCCATAGCCCGCCGCGAGGTCCCACCCCACCACGGCATGCCGCTGTAGGCGCCAGCCCGGCGCGTATCTGGCGGCGCCCCGGCGACTCTGGCCAGATGTGACGCGCGCACGGTGCGGGAGAGGGTGGGGCCCTGCCGCCCGCCCGGCGCCCCGGCCGGCGCCCTCCGGGACGAAAGTCCCGGTCAGCGTCCCCGACCGGTCGGTACGCTCCTCCCCCGTGGCGGAGCCCCTGCGCAACCGCGCGTGGTCTGTCCCCCTCGTGGGGCGCACGGGCCCGCGGGCCGCACTCCGCCAGTGGGTCGCCGATGCCTGCGGGGGCAGCTTCCGCCTCGCGGCCATCTCGGGTCCCACCGGCATCGGCAAGTCCCGGCTCCTCGACTGGACCGCCGACGAGATGCGCCGGCGAGGGGCGCTGGCCTGCATCGGCCGGTGCGCACCGGGCCTGTCCCACCCGCTGGGCCCGATCATCGGCGCCCTCGGGGCGCTCGGGGCCCGCGTGCCCCTGGCGGCCACGCCGGCCCCGGACGGCCTCGAGCCCGCGGCGGCGATCGACCAGCCCCAGCTGGGCCTCGTCCGGGCGCTGGCCGACCAGCTGCTGCGGGAGGCGGCCGATCGCCCGGTCCTCCTCGCCCTCGAGGACATCCAGTGGGCCGGGCCCGCCACGCTGAGCGGGTTCGAGCAGCTCGCGTACATCCTGGCCGCGGCCGACTCGGGCACCTCGATCGCGGTGGCACTGACCCACCGGCCGCTGGACGGCGGCGACGAGGCCGCGACCGGCGTGCTCGCCCGCCTGGCCCGCGAGCCCGCCTTCCGGGCCCTGACGCTCGACCCGCTGTCCGAGGTCGAGGTCTACGAGCTGATGCGCCGGCTGGCGCCCGACGCCTCGGACCCTCGGCTGGCGCGGCACGTCTACGACACCTCGCACGGCAACCCGCTCGTCGCGATCGTGGCCACCGACGAGGCGATCGCCACCGGCGACGGGCGGCACCTCCCGGGCCGGCCCTCCCCCACCGAGTCGCCCGACGACCTCCTGGCCCGGCGGTACGCCCAGCTGTCGGCGGCCGCGGTGTGGGTCGTCCGGGCGCTGGCCGTCGGCGGTGGCAGCGCCCCGCTGCGCGACGTGGCCGCCATCGCCGACCTCGCCGACGAGGACGCCCTGTGCGGCCTCGACGAGCTGGAGCGGGCCCATCTCGTGCGGCTCGCGCGGTCCCGGGGCGAGCTGACCTACTCCGAGCTCGGCGAGCGGGCGCTGCAGGGGGCCAGCTCCCGGGAGCGCTGGGCGCTGCACGGCCGGATGGCCGATCTCGTGGCCGCCCGTCCCACCGCCGACGACGACCTGCTGGAGCTGGCCCACCACCTGGAGCGGGCGGGCCCGACCCGGGCCGACGAGCTGGACTCGGTGGCCGCACCGGCGGCCGACCAGGCGTTCGCCGCCGGCGCCTGGGCCGACGCCGCCCACCTCTACGAGATCGCCCTGGACGCGGCGCCGACGACCGCGCTCCCACCCCGGGAGCCCCGGGCCGAGGCGACGCTGGAGGAGCTGGCGGGCATCGCGTGCTTCCGGGACTTCGACGCGGACGGCTGCATCCGCCACCTCGACCGGGCGGCGGACCTGGCCGGCGCGGCGGGCGACCCGGCCACCGCGGCCCGGGCCGCGCTGTGGCTCGTGCGGCGGAGCTTCACCTCCGGCACCGCGGCCATCGGGCGGTCGGTCGACGTCGCGCCGATCGAGGCCCTGCTGGCGCCCGGCACGCCCGCGGAGACCCGAGCCCAGGCGCACGGGCTCCTGGCGGAGGTGGCGTTCCAGGCCAACGACCTCCCCCGGGCCCGGGAGCACGCGGAGGCAGCGGTGGCGCTGGCCGAGGCCGTCGGCGACGACTTCGTCCGGTTCACGGTCGCGATCGCCCAGGGCCTGGCCCACCTCGGCGTGCTGGACGCCGACGCCGCCGCCGCAGCCTTCGCCGAGGCCGATGCCTGCACCCGCCGGCGCGGGGGCCAGCCGTTCCAGGCCGGTGCCGGTGCCGCCCGGCTGGCGGCCACCGAGGTGCTGCGAGGCGACCTCGCGGCCGCCGAGCGGGCGGCCGCGACCGGCGGGGCCGGCGCCCAGCACATCGCCAACTGGGCGGACCACGCCCTGGCGCACGCCGTGTCCACGATCGTCGCCGGGCTCACCGGCCGGTTCGACGACCAGGAGGACCACGCCGAGCTCTCGCGCATCAGCTGCGGTCGGTCGGCGACCACGTTCCCGCCGCTCGTGCTGCACCCGGCGATCGCCTGGGGCCGGGCCGCCCGGGGCGACGTCGACGGCGCCCTCGCCGCCCTCGGGGATCTCGACGCCGCCGGCGGGCGCAGCGCCCGCTACGCGGCGGCGATCGCCCTGACCGCCGACGACCCCGGCACCCTCGGAGACCTCGCCGACCACGAGTGGCGGGCGCATCCCGACGTGCTCACCGCCTACGACGCCGGCGCGCACGCCGCCCAGCTCGAGCTGGCCGTGGCCGCCGGCGCGCGGGACCAGGTGGCCGCCGCCCTGCCCCTCTTCGAGGACCTCCACCGGCGGGGCGTCCGCTTCGTGCTGGAGTGGCCGGCCCTCGTGTCCCGCCTGATCGCCGAGGCCCACGCCTGCCTCGGCCACGTCGACGCGGCCGGCGACTGGCTGCGGCGCGCCCGGAGCGAGGCGACCGCCGCCGGCGCCCGCCCGGAGGTCGCCCGCCTCGACGTGGTCGAGGCCGGGCTGCTGCTCTCCCGGGGCGAGGACGGGGCGATCCGGGCCGGCGTCGCGCTGATCGAGCAGGCGACCGCGTCGTTCGACGCGCTCGGAATGCTGCCGTTCGTGCGGCGGGCCCAGCGGCTGTTCGACCTCCCGCCGGCGATCGACGCGACGGGCCGCCGTCTCCAACCCCGGACGGTGCTGTTCACCGACATCGTCGACTCGACCGCCTGGAACGTCCGGCTGGGCGACGACCACTGGCTGGTGCTGCTGGCCGAGCACAACCGGCTGGCCCGGCAGGCCGTCCGCGAGTGGCGCGGGGCCGTCGTGAAGACGACCGGCGACGGCATCTGCGCCTGGTTCGCCGACGCCACCGACGCCATCGACTGCGCCGCGTCGCTGCAGGGCTCGTTCGACGAGTTCACGACGACCCACCCGGACACCCCGATCGCCCTGCGCTGCGGGCTGGCGGTCGGCGACGTGTTCGACTTCGACGGCGACCTCGCCGGCCTGGCCGTGACGGAGGCCGCCCGCATCTGCGCCGTCGCCTCCGGCGGCCAGGTCGTCACGTCCGCCGCGGTGGTCCACGACGACCGGCACCCCCGGCGGCGCTACCGGGAGATCGGGAGCCACCTGCTCAAGGGCATCCCCGAGGCACAACCGCTCTACGAGGTCTCGACGGGCGATCAGAGAGGCGGTCACTGATGGGCTACATGCCGTACCCGTGGGAGAAGGGCTTCTTCCCCACGGCGATCGAAACCTGGTTCAACGAGGGGCTCGACAGGGCCCACTGCTGGAGCCGGCCGCGCCGGATCCTCCGGACGAAGCCGGGGCCGCACCGGCGGCTGCGGGCCATCTGGCGGTACGCGAGCGTCTGCCGGCAGCTGCGCGACGGGGCGGCCAACCCCGCGGCGATCCGGAAGGTGACCGACACCAACTCGATCGTCGGCTCGGGCCTGTTCAGCGATCCGGGCGTCGCGGGGACGGGCGTCTCGTGGGTCGACTCGATCGCCCACGACTGGTTCGGGATGGAGAAGATCGGGGCGGACTGGTACCGGCAGACGCCGGCGACCTGGGTGGCCTCGAAGTCGCTCGGCCACTGGAACGGCTACTTCGGCAACGTCGAGCTGATCGTCTGCGAGACCCTGCAGCGCATGCTGGAGCTGTCGATCGGCGTCGACCACCTCGACCCCGCCTCGCTGCGCGACCCGGTCCCGACGCCGTCCGAGATCAGGCAGATCGAGGACCGGCTACGGCACAGCGCGACCCACGTGTGGCCGGTGTACATGTACCTCAGCTGCCCGAACACCTGGTTCGAGTCCTGGGTGACCTGGCAGTGCCACGACACCGCCTCGGCGCTCCGCGGCCAGGTGACGGTCGTCCTCTCCACGCCGGGCCACGACCGGCCGGTCACGCCCTCCCCCCTGGACCTCGAGTACGACAGGGACACGGTCGCGGTCCCGGGCACGTCCCTGTCCATCCGCAACCCGTACTACCTGCGCGGCGTGGACCAGACGGCGCCGAACCGCGGCTACCAGGGCGACTACGTCACGCCGACGAACGGCGCCGCGCCGGGCTCCGCGGCGCCCACCGGGCCCTTCACCCGCAAGGTGAACCCGCCCCGCAACGCCGGCGTCGCCAAGAGCGGGCCCCGCACCCACCACCAGGGCATGTGGATCGTGACGCACGCCAACCACGACAGCACGGTCGTCTGGAACAACTTCCCCAACCCCAGCTCGCCCAACTGGGGCCGCCCGGACGTCGAGTCGTGGGACCTCCCACCGTTCGCCGTGCACAAGTGCGCCGGCCTCGACGAGCGACGGGACCTCGGCGGGTCCTCCAACCCGAACGCGCTGACGGGCATGTACGACGTCGTCGTCATCCAGCCGGCCTCGCAGGACGGCGGCGTGTGGTGAGGCGAGGAAAGGACGGACCATGAGCATCCCCGAGGACGGCGACACGGACGTCGACGAGCGCGTGGCCGAGGTCGCCGCGGACGTCGATCGGCAGTTCGCCAGGTACTTCACGCGCGTCGACGGGCTCGAGCCGTTCCAGCTGGACGCCGGCTTCGGCGCCGGGGGGGTCGTGACCGGGGCGACGCCCGAGGGCCGGTTCACCTTCGTCCGCTGGCGCTGGCAGGGCCGGCACACCGGCGCGGTCGGCCGCTTCGACGGCGAGAAGCCCGACGAGGACCCCGACCGTCCCTTCCGCTACGTGATGGCACGGGGCACCGGCAACCAGGTCACCGTCGAGGGTCTCACCGTGCTGGAGGAGCGGGCCGACGGCGTCTACGCGCGCCGGTTCGTCGACTGGCTGAGCGTCTACTCGCAGATGGGCATCATCACCCCCGGCCGGCCGATCGCCCGGACCAGCACCGAGGTGAGCGATCCCCCGGCCCGGGAGGATCTCCCCGAGCCCCGCGACCGCCAGCCCGACGTCGACACGCCGCCGGCCGAGACGGCCGCGTCGGCGTCATAGCCGCCGCAGTCACTGGGAGGCCATCAGGTCCGCCACCTCCGCCTCCGGGTCGACGAACGGGTCCCCGTCGACGTCGACCACCACCCGGTCGAGGCGGCCGGTGAACCGGAACGGGCCCCGGTAGTCGCGGTCGGCGGGCGAGAAGTCGCGGGCCCAGCCCACCGTGAGGCCGGCGCCGGTGATCGAGAAGCGGCTCCAGGTCACCCGCTCGATGTCGCCGGCCCCGATCACCTCGCCGTCCACCACCAGCGCCCCCCGGTGCGCCCCGCCCGCGGCGGCCGGGGTGAACTCGAACGCCAGCGTGTGGGGCCCCGGTGCGAGCCGATCGCCCACCGGGGCCTCGATGCGGTACTCCCGCCAGCCGGCCAGGTTGTGGACGTAGCACAGCCGGCCGTCGGTCAGGAGGTGGAACGACCACCCGCCCAGCACCGACCCCTGGACGGCGAGGACGCCCGCCGGCGGGATCTCGCCGCCCCCCTCCCCCACCGCCACGTGGGCCGTGATCGTGTGCCGCCGGTTCTTCACGTTGACCGCCGCGCTCTCCGGCACCGGCGCCCGGTCGGGCCGGTAGACGTAGCGCCGCCGGGCCCGGACCGGCGAGGGGCGGTCGAACACGAGGGCGGAGAACGGCCGGTTGTCGAGCGGCAGCACCTGGTAGCGGCCGGCCTCGGCCCACCACCGCTCGACCAGCGCCCGCAGGCGGTCGGGCTCGGCGGCCGCCAGGTCGTGGCACTCCGACGGGTCGGCCGCCAAGTCGTACAGCTCCCACTCGGCGGCGGCGAGGCCCGGCTCGTCGACCTGGATCGGGTGGTACACGACCGCCTTCCACCCCTCGTGGTAGATGGCCCGGCACCCGAACATCTCGTAGTACTGCGTCGTGTGGCGCTCCGCCGCCCCCGGGTCGTCGAAGCTGAACGCAAAGCTGACCCCCTCCAGCGGCCGCTGCTCGGCGCCGCCGAGCGTCGCCGGCGCCGGGACGCCGGCGGCCTCCAGGATCGTCGGCACCAGGTCGACGGCGTGCACGTACTGGCGCCGCACCTCGCCCCGGGCCGCGATCCCGCCGGGCCAGCAGACCACCAGCGGGTCGGCGACGCCGCCCTCGTGCGTCTCCCGCTTCCAGCGCCGGAACGGGGTGTTGCCGGCGACCGTCCACCCCCAGGGGTAGTTGTTGTGGATGCGGGGGCCGCCGATCTCGTCGAGGCGGGCGTCGGCCTCCTCGACCGTGGTCGGCACGACGTTCCAGGCCCGGGCGTCGTTGAGCGACCCCCGGGGCCCGCCCTCCGAGGACGCCCCGTTGTCCGACAGCACCAGCACCAGGGTGCGGTCGCGCTCGCCCCGGGCCTCCAGCCAGCCGAGCAGCCGGCCGATCTGGGCGTCGCTGTGCGACAGGTAGCCGGCGAACGCCTCCATGTAGCGGGCGTAGACCCGCCGCTCCGCCTCGGACAGCGAGGCCCAGGCGGGCACCCAGTCGGGCCGGGGCGACAGCTCGGTGTGGGCGGGCAGCAGGCCGGCCTCGACCTGGCGCCGGAGGGCGGCCTCCCGCCAGGCGTCCCAGCCCCCGTCGAACCGGCCCCGGTAGCGGGCGATCCACTCGGCCGGCGCCTGGTGGGGCGAGTGGCACGCCCCCGGGGCCAGGTACAGCAGCCACGGCTTGTCGACGTCGACGTGGCGCAGGTCGTCGAGGAACTCGATGGCCCGGGACACCAGGTCCTCGGTCAGGTGGTAGCCGTCCTCATAGGTCCCGGGCGGCTCGACGACGTGGTTGTCGTGGACCAGGGCCGGCACGAACTGGTGCGTCTCGCCGCTGAAGAAGCCGTAGAAGCGCTCGAACCCCCGCCCCAGCGGCCACCGGTCCCGGCGGGCGCCGAGGTGCTCCTCACCCTCGGGCGTCAGGTGCCACTTCCCCACCGCGTAGGCGGCGTAGCCCGCCGGGGTCAGCATGGCCGGGAGCAGGCCGCACGACCGCGGGATCCGGGCGTCGTAGCCGGGGAACCCGGTGGCCAGCTCGACGATGCGGCCCATGCCGCAGGAGTGGTGGTTGCGGCCGGTCAGCACGCACGCCCGGGTAGGGCTGCACAGCCCGGTCGTGTGGAAGTTGGCGTAGCGCAGCCCGGCCGCGGCCAGGCCGTCGATCGCCGGCGTGGCGATGTCGGACCCGTAGCAGCCGAGCTGGGCGAACCCGACGTCGTCGAGCAGCACGATCAGCACGTTGGGCGCCCCCGGCGGCGCCGCGGGATCGGGCGGCCAGTACGGCTCCGACTCCCCGTGATAGCGACCGATCCTGCCCCTGAACTCGCCCCGTTCCACCAGCGACGCTCCTTCCCACGAGCCTGCGCCGTTGTACCCCGCCGGGGCGCGGCAAGGGGGCCGAACCGCGCGGCGGCAGGCTCAGGGCTTGCGGCCGAGGGCGCCGAAGAGCGGGATCAGCTGGCCGTCGGGCAGGAAGGGCGGGTCGCCCTCGCTGCGCCACTGCTCGATCGGCACCAGCCCGGGCTCGACCAGGTCGAAGCCCTCGAGGTGGTGGGCGATCTGCTCCTTGGTGCGGGCGATGTAGGGCTCGGCGAGGACCGAGTCGAGCAGCTCGACCACCTCGGCCGCGCCCTCCGCGTAGATGTCGAGGCTGGTCTGGGCCATCGCCATGTAGCTGCCGGAGGCCAGCGCCTCGCGCAGGGCGTCGATCAGCTGCTGGGCGACCTCGTCGGTGAGGACGTTGAGCGAGGTCGGCAGCACGACCGCGATCGGCTTGCCGAGGTCGAGCGTCTCGGCGGCCCCACGGAGGATCTTGTCCGGGTCCTCGAACCGGCTGTGCACGTGGGCCACCGCCCCGTCGGGGGCGTCGCGCCACAGGTCGTGCACGTGGGCCAGCGTGGTGGTGTCGTAGCTGGCGTAGACGATCCTGGCGTCGGGGACGAGCGGGAGCACGTGCTCGTGCACCATGCCGGTCGACGGCGTGGCCGTGCCGAGGTGCAGGAACTGGCGGACGTCGGACTCGGTGGCCACGGCCCGCACCGCCCGCATCTTGAACCGGTGGAGCGCCTCGATCACGGCCTGGAGCCCCTCGAGCCCGGACGGCGTGATGTCGACCAAGGACTTCGCCACGTCGCGGTCGACCGTGAAGTTGGCGTCGCCGCCGCTGATGGCGTTGCGGACCCGGGCCAGGTGCGGCACGTCGGGCTCGATCGGGAATGGCCCCTCGTCCTTGTCCACTACCTCGTCACTCACGGCCTCGTCCCTGGCTCCCGTGCCCCCCCGATTGAGGACATTTCAGCACGTAGCACACCGATCGCGCCTGTCGATGTGTCAGAATCCCCTGACCTGGTCTTTCACGATGTGTCAACGGGGCTCCCGGGGGAGCCCGAGCACGCGTTCGGCGATGATGTTGCGCTGGATCTCGCTGGTGCCGCCGGCGATGCGCATCCCCGGGGCGTAGAGGAAGCGGTCGGTGGCCGGGCCGGCCAGCAGCGCCTCCGCCCCCCGCAGCGAGGCGTGGGCGAGCTCGATGTCGAACTCCAGCTCGGTGCGCATCAGCTTGGCCGAGGAGGCGGCCGCCGGGCCGCCGGCCCCGCCCCGCAGGAGGAGCATGCGCAGCGCCTGGCCCCGCCCGTACAGCCGTAGCAGGGCGTCCCGCCGGGCCGGGTGCTCGCCCGCCAGCGAGCGCAGGTGATCGAGCCGCCGCCCGAGGCTCACGAGCCCCGCCCCGCTCGACCCGCGCTCGTCGAGCAGGACCTCGGTGGCCACCCGCCAGCCCTCGTTCTCGGGGCCGAGCCGGGCGCTCGCGGGCAGCGCGACGCCGTCGAGGAACACCTCGCAGAACTCGCTGTCCCCGGTCATCTGCCGGATGGGGCGGACCTCGACGCCGGGCGTGGCCATGTCGAGCAGGAAGAACGAGATCCCCCGGTGGCCCCGCTCGGCCGGGTCGGTGCGGGCCAGCAGGATCCCGTACTCGGCGACCTGGGCGTTCGACGACCAGACCTTGGTCCCGTCGATCACGTAGCGGTCCCCGTCCGCCACGGCGGCGGTCGTCAGGCCGGTCAGGTCGGAGCCGGCGCCGGGCTCGGAGAAGAGCTGGCACCACAGCACCTCGCCGGTCAGCGTCGGCGGCAGGAGGCGGCGGCGCTGCTCGTCGCTGCCCGAGCGGAGGATGGCCTCGCCCGCCAGCACCAGGCCCTGGAGGTTGAGGTAGGGCGAGACCTGGGCGCGGGCGCACGCCTCCAGCCAGGCCGCGGTGGCGGCCCGGCCCAGCCCCCGGCCGCCGTACTCGACCGGCCAGTGCAGGCCGGCGAACCCGGCGGCCGCCAGGTGCCGCTGCCAGGCCCGGGCCCGGTCGTGCAGGGCCGGGGGCAGGATGGCGCCGTAGGCGGGGCAGGCGACGCCGGCGGCCCGGGCGTCGGCCAGGAACGCGTCCGCCTCGGCCCGGAAGGCGCCGAGGTCGGCGTCGACGTCGGCCGGCGCGCTCACGCCGGGCCGCGGCAGACGTCGTCGAGGAAGCCGACGAGGGCGGCGTTCACCTCCGCCGGGGCCTCCTGCTGGACCCAGTGGCCGGCGCCGGGGACCACGACGTCGCCCCGGTGGTCGAGCAGTGAGGCGTGGCCGATCGCCGGCGGGGTCATGGCCAGGACCGGGTCGAGGGCGCCGCCCACGAACAGCGACGGCACCCCCACGGTCGCCCCGTCCAGCTCGGGGGTGGTCTCCCAGTTCCGGTCCATGTTGCGGTACCAGTTGAGGCCGCCGGTGAAGCCGGTGCGGGCGAACTCCTCCACGTAGTGGTCGAGCTCGCCGGCCGACAGCCAGCCCGGCAGCCCGTCGGGCTCGGGCATCCGGTCGACGAACCCCCGCCCGTCGTCGGCGAACAGGGCGGGGTCGGGCGGCGCGTCGGGGCGCAGCGCCGCGCCGGCCAGCAGGCGGCGCATGGTGCGGGCGGGGTCGCCGCCCAGCTCGGCGTCGGCCGCGCCCGGCTGCTGGAAGTAGAGCATGTAGAAGAAGTTGTCACCGATGGCGTTGCGCAGCGTGGCCATCGGGGCGGCGCCGCCCCGGTGCAGGTGGGGCACGCTCATGTTCACCAGGGCCCGCACGCGCTCGGGGTGGAGCAGCGCCAGGTGGCTCACGACCATCGAGCCCCAGTCGTGGCCCACGACCACCGCGTCGTCCGCCCCCAGGTCGTCGAGGACGGCCACCAGGTCGCCGACCAGGTGGTGGATGTCGTAGGCACGGATCGCCTCGGGGCGGCTCGAGCGGCCGTAGCCCCGCTGGTCGGGGGCGACCGCCCGGTAGCCGGCGGCGGCCAGGGCCGGCAGCTGGTGGCGCCACGAGTACGCCAGCTCGGGGAAGCCGTGGGAGAGCAGCACGACCGGGCCCTCCCGACCGGCCTCGAGCAGGTGGAGGTCGACGCCGTCGGCCGCCAGCGTGCGGGAGCGCACCTCGTCCGTGTCCTCAGGCATGCCGGGCCTCCTCCGGGTCGGCGAGGGCCGCCAGCAGCTCCTCGCGGGTGGGGCCCACCGGGGCGGGCAGCGGGTAGTCCTCGGGGTGGGCCATCACCTCGGCCATGCGGGCCGTCACCTCGCTGTCGGCCATCATCTCGGCGGGCGTGACGAGCAGGTTCCAGAACCGCACCAGGGCCCGGCCGAGCACCGGGTCGGTGGCCGCGGCCACGAACACCGCCGCCATGGCCCGGCCCTGCTCGGAGCCGGCCAGCCCGGCGCCGCCGCGCCCGGTGGGGTCGGCGCCCGCCCGGTCCAGCTCCAGTGCCGAGCGGTACCAGGGCTCGACCTCACGGGCGCAGCCCGCCTCGTAGGCCGCGGCCCGGGCGGCGGGGTCGCCGGGGTGGTCCGCGAGCGCGTCGGCCAGCAGCACCGCCTGGACCATGGCCAGCGTGCAGCCCCGGCCGTAGAGCGGGTTCGTGCAGGTGTGGGCGTCTCCGACGGCGTGGACGCCGAGGGCCAGTGGGTGCCCGTCGTCGTCGACGAAGCGGCGGAGGCGGTTCAGCAGGCCGCCCATCGGCATGACCCCGGTCAGGGGCTCGAGCGGGCCGTCGGCGAAGAACCCGTCGGGCCCGGGCAGCACCCGGCAGGCGAGGTCGAACCGGTCGGCGGCGCCCAGGGCGGCCCGCAGCTCGGCGTCCCGGGTGGCCACGGCCAGCGTCACCGACAGCGTCTCGCCGTCGCCGGGGACGCCGAGGAACTTCAGGAACCCGAGGTCGCCGCCCAGCTTGGGGTCCCGCAGCGCCTGGGGGCCGTCGGGGAACCGGTACCAGCGGGTGAAGTACATGAGCCCGCTCTCGACGACCTCCTCGGGGATCGTCGCGCCGGCGCCCGCCAGCCAGGCGGGCACGGGCGAGCGCCGGCCCCCGGCCAGCACGACGACGTCGCCCTCGACGGCCCCGCCGTCCCCCAGCCGCACGCCCCGGACGGCCGGGGGGCCGCCCGAGGCCGGGCTGGCGTCGGCCACCAGGCCCGCGACCGCGACGCTGCTGCGGACCTCGACGCCGGGCTGGGCCAGCACCGCCTCGCGCAGGACCCAGTCGAGGGTGGTGCGCCGGACGATCAGCACCGCCAGGTCCTCGTCGCCGGGCCGGGGCTCGCCGAGGCTCGCCGTCGACGACATCGTCGTGCAGCCGAGCGCCAGCAGGCGGTCCATGACGTCGGGGAACCGGTCGCGCAGCAGGACCTGGAGGCGGGCGAGGAACCCGTGGGTCTGGTGCGACTGGGGCGCGCCCTGCCGCTCGGCGCGGAACGCCTCGCCGGGGTCGGCGGCGGGCGGGAGGGGGTCGCGCTCGAGCAGCGTGACCCGGTGGCCGGCCCGAGCGAGCGCCAGGGCGCTGCCCAGGCCGCCGAGGCCGCCGCCGACCACGACCGCCCGCAGCCCGGTTGTCGACATGGTTGCCGTTGCCCCCCTCGAGCGCACTGGTGCCGGTCGGCGGCAACCTAGTGGACGTCCCGGGAGGATGTCGACACTCATGTCGGCTTGCCGACCGGGTGTGGCGGCTACCCCCTCCGAGCAGGTGCGGCGGCACCGATATCAGTGTCGGGTGTCCCGGCGACGGGGGTCGCCGGGCCGGGCCGTGGTAGAAGAGGGGCCACTGGGGTCGACGGCGGAGGGACACGGAGATGGCGGAGCCGACGCGGGCCGTCGGGCGGCGGAGGCCTGGCGGGGGGTGGTACGCCCTCGCCGCCATCGTGGCCGTGGCCACCGTGGTCGTGACCGGCGTCCTCGCCTTCGAGCGGGTGACCGGCCTGATCGACCAGGTCGAGGGCTTCCAGCGCTTCAGCGGGCGGGTCGAGTACGTCCAGGTCACGAAGCCGGGCGAGTACTCCGTGTACCACGAGCACATCGGCCGGGGCGCACCCACCGGGGAGATCGCCATCACGGTCGCCGGTCCGGACGGGTCGCCCGTGCCCGTCCGGCCCTCGCACATCGCCTACGGCTGGGGCCAGCGCCAGGCGCGGGCCGTCGCCGCGTTCGACGCCAAGGCGGCGGGCCAGTACAAGATCAGCTCGTCCGGCGACGGCCACCTCGCCTTCGGCCCCAGCGTTCCCGGCGGGCTGTTGCGGGGGTTCGGCGGCCCGCTCCTGGCGGCCGGCGTCGTCCTCCTCGCCTGCCTGGTGGGCTCGATCGCGGTCGCCCGCCGGCGCCGGGCCTTCTGGCGCCGTCCCGCAGTGCCGCCCGGCGATCGCCGCCCGCCCCCGGGCAGCGTGGCCACCCGCACCTGGCTGGTCGCCGGCATCGGGGTGGTGGCGGCCGCCGGCCTCGCCGCGGTCGCCCTCCGGGGCGGCGACGGCGGGGGCTTCGACGCGGCGACCGACCCGGTGGCGGCGCCGAGCCGGACGACCACCACCCGCTCCTGCCGGTCCGACGCCGAGTACGAGACGGTCGCGTGCGGCCTGACGCCGGAGCAGCTGCGCGACATCAACCTGCACTACGCCGACCGCGTCGCGTTCACCGGCGACCGGTCGGCGGCCGACGCCCTGGCCGCCCGGGCCCGCACGGCACTCGCCCCGCTCGCGAGCGCTCGACCCCAGCCGTCGCTCGACCAGGTCCAGACGGCCCTCGCCCCGCTGGCCCCGTACGTCCAGGTCTCGTCCAACGCCGTCCGGATGGCCGGCGCCGCGTTCGCCATCGGCGTCGACGGCGGCTGCGTCTACGGCTCGGTCTGGCAGGGCGCCGTCGAGGTCAGGGTCGGCGGCTACGTCAACGACGGCGGCTGCCTGGCGTCGTACGGCCACTGACGACCGGCTCACCCCCGCCGCCGCCGAGTCCGTAGTGTCGTCGCCGTGGCGCTCTTCCATCGTGCGACGATCGACCCGACCAAGCCCGACCTCATCGCCCGGTGGGCTCCGACCCAACCGTGGGGTCCCCCCGCAGGCGTCGCCACGGAGGTGATCGGGTCGTACCGCTTCGACGATCCTGACGGTCGCGTCGGCATGGAGACCCACCTCGTCGCCGCCGGTGGGATGCTCCTGCAGGTCCCGCTGACCTACCGGGACGCGCCCCTCGACGGCGGCGACGACGCCTTCATCACGGAGATGCAGCACTCCGTGCTCGGCACCCGATGGGTCTACGACGGGCTGCGCGACCCGCGGTTCGTCATGATGCTCGCGGCGGTGGCCATGACCGGTCAGGGGGAGGCCCTCGGCATGGCCGTGTACGACGACCGGTGGTACATCGCGCCGACCAACGTCCGCATCCAGGGCGGCGGTTGGACCCTCGAGCGAGTGCCCGTCGACGGCTTCGAGCTCGCATCCGACGACGCCGCCGGTGCCGTGCTCCGCAACGACCGCTTCGAGATGACGATGTTCCGGCAGCCCCGGCCCGGACCGCGTCCCGCCATCGGGCTCACCGCGAGCTGGGACGGCCAGGAGACCGCCGTGGTCCTCGCGGAGGTCGGCGAACGGTAGTCCCGGGGCCGGCGCCCCGGGCCGCGGCGGCCATCGGCTGGGAGACTGCGGGCATGGACGCCCTCGACGACGTGGTCGGCGAGACGGCCGGCGGCGATGCGCTGGTGGCGGTGCACGTGC
>DATFRN010000193.1:0-15866 GCA_035263165.1 Acidimicrobiales bacterium
CAGCGACACGTACGGCGACCGGGCCAGGTGGGCCCGCTTGAGCGGTGTCGGCCCGGTGGCGATCCATCCCACCAGCGACCCGGCCTCGCCGTCCCACTCCCAGTACGGGTGCAAGATCCGCCCGCGAGGCCGCCCCTCGCCGTCGACGGTCGCGGCCGTCGCCCACACGATGCGGTGCGCCATCGCCACGAACGCCGGCGCCACCTCCGCTAAGTCCCCCATCGGCCCGATGCTGTCACAGCGACAGCGGCAGCGGCGCCTGCCCGCCGACGTCGTAGACGACGTGGTCGCCGCTCTCGGCCAGGCGGGCGCCCTCGGTCACCTGGTGGGGCACGACCCGCCCGTCGTGCAGCACGTGCGCCACGGACCCACCCCGGACCAGCACGGCGGCGTCCGACACCAGCCGGCGGTGGCAGCGCCACCAGAGGCTCTCCGAGCACATCGCCGCCGTCGGCCGGACGGCGGCGTCGGCCAGCAGGTCCTCGAGCCCGGCGGCGAACTCCGGCCCGGCCATGTGGTCGGCGTAGGCCCGGAACGCCGGGTGGCGCAGCGCCACGTTGGGGCTGTCGGCTCGGCCCCGGCGGCGGCCGCCGAGGCGGGGCTCCCAGCGGTAGGCGACGCCGGCGTCGGGCAGCCAGCGGGCCATCTCCTCCCGGGCGAACTGCGGGTGGCGGCGGCTGCCCGGGAACGCCCGCACGTCCACGACCAGCGCCACCCCGGCCCCCCGGAGCACCTCGACCAGCCCCTCGGCCGCCAGCGTGCCGTGCCCGACGGTGAACAGCGGGAGGGGGGCGGCGGCCACGCCCCCTGGCTAGCGGAGCGGACGCCCGCGGGCCACCGCCGACCGGCTGGCTGGTGGATCAACCGGCCGGCGGTGACTCAGCCGCGGGGGCGCGCGGCAGGGGGGCGGCGGTCACACGGGGAGTGGCGGCCGCCCAGGGAAGACGACGAGCGACAGGGACCTGGCGCCCTCGCCCACGGTTGGACCACGGCCCGCCACGGACAGCGGCCGACGCGATGCAGCCGGCACACGAAGGCACGGCGTCGCTGCGGGAGTGGCACGAGCCCGCCGGCTGCCACCAGGAACCAGCCCGCGACCGGCACCGCCCGTCGGACCGGCGGACACAGAGCGCTCGCCCAGGCATCCGCCGACCCGAGCCCGCCGGCACACGACAGGGACCGATATCGCTGCCGCGCGGGGACGAACCCGATCCCCGACACCACAAACCAGCCCGCGCCCGGCACCGCCGGTCGGACTGGCGAACACAGAGAGCTCGCCCGGGCGTGCGCCGACCCGATCCCGCCGGCACACGACGGGGACGGATATCGCTGCGGGACGAACCCGATCCCCGACACTAGGAACGAACCGGCACCCAGCACTGATCGTCGGACTGGCGGACACAGAGCGCTCGCCCCGGCGTATGCCGACCCAACCCCGCCGGCACACGACAGGGACCGATATCGCCGGGGCGCGGGGACGAGCCCGATCCCAGACGCCAGGAATGAACCGGCGCCCGGCACCGCCGGTCGGACCGGCGAGCACAGAGAGCTCGCCCCCTCGTACGCCGACGCAACCCCGCCGGCACACGACGGGGACCGATATCGCCACTGCGGGGAGACGAACCCGATCCCCGACGCCAGGCACCAGCCGGCGCCCCGCACCGCCGGTCGGGTTGCGGGCCCGACGCCCGCGGCCGGGAACGAGGGCGGGCCCGGCGGGCCCGGTCCGCGCGGCTGGCCCACACACGTCGCACCAGCGTGCGGGGGTGCTGCGGCCGGTGTGCCGGTGGTGCCTCGGCGACTCGCCCGGCGCCGTCCGCCCGTCGGCGACGGCGCGGCCGGCCTTCGGCACCATCACCGGCAGCACCGGCTCGGCAGCCCCGGCCCCGCGGGCCGGCGGTACCCCCGGGGGTCGGCTCACACGGCCACGAAGTGTCATCACCTTGGCGCTACCCGCCGGCCCGGGCGGGCGACACTCCCCAACGGGAGGGGGTCAGCGCCGGATCTGGCCCTCGCCCCGGACCACGTACTTCTCCGTCGTCAGCTCGCGCAGCCCCATCGGCCCGCGGGCGTGCAGCTTCTGGGTCGAGATCCCGATCTCGGCGCCGAACCCGAACTCCTCGCCGTCCACGAACCGGGTCGAGGCGTTGACCAGCACGGCGGCGGCGTCGACCTCCCGGGTGAACCGGTCGGCGGCGGCCAGCGACCGGGTCACGATCGCCTCGCTGTGCCCCGACCCGTAGCGGGCGATGTGCTCCACGGCGGCGGCGAGCGACGGCACCACCCGCACGGCCATCTTCAGCGCCAGGAACTCCTGCGCCCAGTCGTCCTCGCCGGCCTCGCCCACCCGGTCGGCACCCAGCACGGCCACCGCCGCCGGGTCGCCCACCAGCGCCACGCCCTCCAGCCCGGCGGCCACCCGGGGCAGGAACTCCTCGGCCACCGCCGAGTGCACCAGCAGCGTCTCCGCCGCGTTGCACACCGACGGCCGCTGCGTCTTGGCGTTGACCACGATGTCGACCGCCATCGCCAGGTCGGCCGACTCGTCCACGTAGACGTGGCAGTTGCCGTCGCCGTCGATCACGTAGGGGACGGTGGCGTTGTCGAGGATCGACCGGATCAGCGACGGCCCGCCCCGCGGGATCAGGCAGTCGACCACGTCCCGCTGGCGCATGAACTCGACCGCCGCCTCCCGGGACGTGTCGTCCACCAGGACCAGGGCGTCCTCGGGCAGCCCGGCCTTGCCGACCGCCTCCCGCAGCACGGCGGCGATGGCCAGGTTGGACCGGATGGCCCCCGACGACCCCCGCAGGAACGCGGCGTTGCCCGACTTGAGGCACAGGCCGAAGGCGTCGCTGGTCACGTTGGGCCGGTTCTCGTAGATGATCGCCACCACGCCGAGCGGCACCCGCACCCGGTGGATGCGCAGGCCGTTGGGGCGGGTCCACCCGGCGGTGATCTCGCCCACGGGATCGGGCAGCGCCGCCACCTGGCGCAGCCCCCCGGCCATGCCCTCGACCCGGGCCGCCGACAGGCGCAGGCGGTCGACCACCGTCGGCGACGCCCCGGCGGCGTGCTCGCGCTCGACGTCGGCGGCGTTGGCGTCCAGCAGGTCGGCGGTGCGCTCGACCAGCAGGTCGGCCGCGGCGGCCAGGGCGGCGTCCTTGGCCTCGGTGGACGCGGTGGCCAGCACCCGGCTGGCCGCCTTGGCCCGGCGGCCCTGCTCGACCATGTCAGACATGCCGCCATGCTAGGGGCCGCCCCGCCGGCGCCCCTCAGCGCAGGCGGAGCGCCGTGATGGCGAAGCGTTCGACGTCGTAGACGTGGCCGCCCGTCGAGACCACCACCGTCACGACGCCCGGGCCGGTGCCGGGGTCGGCCGAGACCGTGGTCGACCACGGGGTCTTCTCGCCGCCGCCCGGCAGGCAACAGGCCTCCCCGACCGGACCGGAGGTGCCGAGGCGGTGGAGGCTGACCCGCAGGCTCTCGTCCACGCCCGTGATGTGGCCGCCCACCGCGAACGTCCGGTCGACGGTGGCGCCGTAGCGGGGGGTCTCCAGGGTGAGGAGGTCGTCGCTGCTGCCCACGACCGCCCAGACGAGGCCGTCCGTGACCTTCAGCTTGGCCAGGTGGAGCACCGCCGCGGCGTGGTTGTCGGGGCCGACGCCGATCCAGGCCTCGTTGTTGCGCACGTCGCGGGAGGTGACCGTGTTCATCTCGCTGAAGCCGAGGTAGTCCCGGGCGAAGCGGAGCGCCGTCTCGCCGGGGTCGCCGTGCCAGGCCTCGCCGGCGTCGGCCGCGGCGTCGGCCTCGGCGATCGAGGCGTACGGCCACAGCAGCACGCCCGGCAGCCGAGGGGCGGCGGGCGGGAGGACCACGCCCTGGGCCGCGAACGGCGGCACGCCGAGGCCATTGGCGTCGGTGGCCTCGGTGTGGACCACGAGGAGGCCACGGCCGCCGGGCGAGCCGGACAGCGGGACGTTCGCCGAGTAGCTGGGCAACTCGTCGCCGCCGCCGCCGAGATGGACGCCCGTGGCGCCGACCGGGTGGGGGACGGCACCCGCGCTCAGCACGGCCACGCCGACCACCGAGGACCGGGTGCGGCCGGTGACGTGCAGCGGCGACGAGATCGGGTCGGTGGCGGCGCCGGCCGGGGTCGGGGACTCGATCCACACCCGGTCCGACGTGGCCCGCACGACCGACCAGTGGCCCGTGGCGTCGCGGCGCATGTCGAGGCGGCTCACCGGCGAACCGTCGGCCCCGAGGACGTCGATCGTGCCGTCGGAGTGGAGCCCCGACAGCGGCGGGTCCGTCGCGAGCACCGCGATGCGGACGAACGCCCGGGCCGCCGTCTCCGGGGTGGTGAACGTCGGGCCCCCGGGCTGCGGCCAGGCCGGCACCACGCTGGCCGGCAGCAGGACGGTGTCCGGCACCGAGGTCGGCGACGGCGACGACGGCGAGGTCGTAGACGGCCCCTCGGTGGCCACGGGGCCGTCGTCGGTGCGCGCCCCCGGGCCGCGGTCGAGGCGGGGCAAGGCCACCGCGCCCGCGACCACGACGGCGACCACCCCGGCGGCCAGGCCGGCGGCCCGTCGGCGGCGGCCGGCCCGGGCACGGGTGCGGATGGCGCCCAGGCTGTCGTCGCCGGCGGCGACGCGGTCGGC
The DNA here is from genome assembly GCA_035263165.1 of Acidimicrobiales bacterium. Lineage (GTDB taxonomy): Bacteria > Actinomycetota > Acidimicrobiia > Acidimicrobiales > VFJN01 > ZC4RG19. The sequence continues at coordinate 4,665 of DATFRN010000193.1, forward strand.
GGCCGACGCCTCGGCGGCCAGGGAAGAGCGCAGGCGGTCCTCGACGGGCGGAGGGGTGCTCATCGGACGTCCTCCAGCAGGCGGGCGAGGGCGGCGAGCCCCCGGTGCAGATGGGTCTTCACCGACCCGGGCGACACGCCCATGGCCGTCGCCATCTCGGCCTCGGGCAGGTCCAGGTAGTAGCGCAGCACCAGCGCCTCCCGCTGGCGCAGCGGCAGGCGGCGGAGGGCGGCGACGACCTCGTCCCGGTGCTCGCCGGCCAGCGCCGCCGGCTCGGGGGCGACCCCGGCAACGGGGAACGGGCCGGGCGCCACCGCCAGCCGGGCGTCGTGGCGGTCCCGCACCCGGTGGTGGCGCAGCACCGACCGGCAGCCGTTGAGGACGGCGCTGCGCAGGTAGGCGGCCGGGTTGTCGAGGCCCCGCAGGCCCCGCCACCGCAGCGCCAGCCGCACGAAGGCGTCCTGCACCACCTGCTCGGCCAGCCCGACGTCGCCGAGCACCACGGTCGCCAGCCGCACCAGCGGGGCGTACTCGGCCCGGTGCAGGTCCGCGAGGGGGTCGTCCACCACCTCGGCGCGCGCCCGCCCCGGAGCTTCCCGCCGCAGCTTCGTCGCCGTCATCACCCCCCTTCGACGCCCATCGGGCCCGTCCGGTTGACAGGCCGGCGCCTGGGGCCCGCCCGGTTACCCCGGACCGGGGCGACGTGGCAGGCTCCACCTCCATGATCGCCGCCAGGCAGGCCACCAGCGAGGAACTCCGGCCGGTGGCCGACGCGCTCGCCCGGGCGTTCCACGACGACCCGGTCATGGCGTGGCTGTTCGGCGACGGCGACCGGCCCCGCCTGCGCCGGCTGCGCAGCTACTTCGGCTCCGAGGCCCGCCGCCACCAGCGCCACGGCGGCACCGTGCTGACCGCCGACGGCCTGGGCGCCGGCGCCTTCTGGGAGCCGCCCGGCCAGTGGCGCATCACCTGGCCGGCCGTGCTGCGGGCCACCCCGATGCTGGTGCGCTGCATCGGCCCCCGCATCCCCCGGGCGCTGCGGGGCCTCGACCAGATCGAGCGGGTCCACCCCCGGGTCCCCCACTGGTACCTGGCCGTCATCGGCACCGACCCGCCCCAGCAGGGCAAGGGCATCGGGGCGGCGCTGCTCGACCCGATCCTCGCCCGCTGCGACGCCGAGGGCACCGGCGCCTACCTCGAGTCGTCCAAGCCCGAGAACGTGCCCTGGTACGAGCGCTTCGGCTTCTCGGTGACCGGCGAGCTGACCCTGCCCGACGGCCCGCCGCTCTGGTCCATGTGGCGGGACCCGCAGTGAGCGTCCGTGCGGGGGCGGTGGCGCTCGACGAGGCCGTGCGGTGCTTCGTCGACGGCGTCGCGCCCGCGGTCGAGGCGCTGGCCAGCAGCGTCACCGGGGTCGAGCGGGACCGGCTGCGCAGCGACGTCGAGCTCGAGGCCTACAACCTGACCTGCGCCTTCATCGACGCCGACGGGCTCCACACCGACGACGAGCTGTGGGCGCTCATCGCCAGCTTCGGCCCGCGGCTCCCGTCCGAGCTGGCGGCCGCCGTGCCCGCCCAGGTGCGGGAGGCGGGGATCGTCGCCGGCCGGCGGGCCGAGCTGGCCACGCCGTCCTCCCTGACCCGGCTGCTGGCCGAGGCCGACGCCCGTGACGGCGGCACCCGCACCGCCGACTACGCCCGGCTCGGCGCCCGCATCGGCCACACCGTCGCCGCCCTCGACCTGCTGGCCAGCCACACCGAGCTGACCGCCATCGAGCGGTTCCGGGCCACCGTCCACCAGGCCGCGGCGGCCGCCGCCGACGCCATGCCCCGCCCGGACCCCGCCGCGACGCCGGCCGGCGCCGCCACCCCGGCGGACCCGGCGGCCCCGCCCGCGCCGCCCGAGCCGCCGGCCCGCCCGCTGGCCGAGGTGCTGGCCGAGCTGGACGCCCTCGTCGGCCTCGAGGGCGTCAAGCACGAGGTCCACCTGGTCGCCAACCTCCTGCGGGTCCAGCAGATCCGCCGCGACCGGGGCCTGCCGGTCATGGAGGCCAGCCGCCACCTGGTCTTCACCGGCAACCCGGGCACCGGCAAGACCACCGTGGCCCGGCTGCTGGCGCAGATCTACCGCACGCTCGGCGTGGTCGAGAGGGGTCACCTGGTCGAGGCCGACCGGGCCGGGCTGGTGGCCGGGTTCGTGGGCCAGACCGCGGGCCGGGTGGTCGCCGCGTTCGACCGGGCCGACCAGGGGGTCCTGCTGGTGGACGAGGCCTACAGCCTGGCCCGGGGCGGCGACAACGACTTCGGCCGGGAGGCGATCGACACCCTGGTCAAGCTGGTCGAGGACCGGCGGGACCGGCTCGTCGTCATCCTGGCCGGCTACCCCGAGGAGATGGCCGACCTGGTCGACGCCAACCCGGGCATGCGGTCGCGCTTCCCCAAGACCATCCACTTCCCGGACTACGACGGCGACGAGCTGATGGAGATCCTCGCCGGCCTGTGCGGCGAGGGCCGCTACACGCTCGACGACGGCGCCCGGGCCGCGGCGGCCGCCTGGCTGGCCGCCCAGCCCCGCGACCGGGGCTTCGGCAACGGCCGGGTGGTCCGCAACCTGTTCGAGGCGGCCGTGGCCAACCAGGCCGGCCGGCTGGAGCCGGTCGAGCACCCGACCGACGAGCAGCTCACCACGCTGACCGCGGCCGACATCCCGCCCGTGGGCGAGCCCGCGAGGGCCTAGGCCGGCGCCGGTCCCCCCGGGCCCGCCCCGGCGTGGAGGGCGAGGGCGAACATGATCTCGGCCACCCCGAACATGATCATGCGCAGGCCGAGCAGGACGCCGAGGGCCAGGATCGTGACGTCGGGCCACAGCAGCGCCAGGATGCCGACGGCCACGCTGACCAGGCCGCCGACGAACAGCCAGCCCCAGCCCTCGACCCGCAGGGCCAACGCGCCCCAGATCCGGGCCACGCCGGACACGACCAGCCCGATGCCGGCGATCACCGCCAGCACCCACAGCGTGATGCCCGGCCACACCAGGGCCGCCACCCCGCCGAGCACCAGGACCACGCCCGCCACCATCCCGAGCGTGTTGCGGTAGCGGCCGGCGGTCATGAGCTCGCCGACGCCGGTGAAGATCAGCCCGAGCGCCGCCAGCAGCGCCACCGTGGCGACCGCCGCGAACAGGTCGAACAGGAGCAGCAGGCCGACGACGACGGAGACCGCCCCGAGCGCCAGCAGCAGCCACCAGCGGGAGGACTGCCGGACCAGGCCCGGCCGCTCCTCGGGCCACATGAACTCTCCCATCCCGCGTCTCCCATCCGCTCGCGTCGCGCTCAGCGTACGAGCAACCTCTCGCACGGTCACAGACCCGCCACCAGAACCTCGGGGTGTAGCCATGTCTGGTACACCACGGGTCTAAGTTCGCGACGCCGAGCGTGCCTAGCGTGTCGGCTCGCATCGAGGCGGCAGGCGCGTGGGAGGTCACCCGTGGCCAGCGTGACGTTCGAGAACGTCTCCAAGCTGTACGACGACGAGGTGGTGGCGGTCGACTCGCTCGACCTCGCCATCGAGGACGGCGAGTTCATGGTCCTGCTCGGGCCCTCGGGCTGCGGCAAGACCACCGCCCTGCGCATGATCGCCGGGCTGGAGGAGATCAGCGACGGCAAGGTGCGGATCGGCGACCAGGTGGTCAACGACGTCGACCCCGCCCGCCGCCACGTGTCGATGGTGTTCCAGAGCTACGCGCTCTACCCCCACATGACCGTGGCCCGGAACATCGAGTCGCCGCTCATCGTGCGCAAGTACCCGGCCGACGGCCCCGACAAGCCGCTGCGCAAGCTGACCCGGGGCGAGCGGAGCGAGCGGGTCGACGAGGCCGCCCGGGTGCTGGGCCTGGAGGAGCTGCTCGGCCGCAAGCCGGCGGCCCTGTCCGGCGGCCAGCGCCAGCGGGTCGCCCTGGCCCGGGCGTTCGTCGGGCGGCCCCAGGCGTTCCTCATGGACGAGCCGCTGTCCAACCTCGACGCCAAGCTGCGGGCCCAGACCCGCCTCGAGCTGGTCGACCTCCACCGCCGGGTCGAGACCACGATCGTCTACGTGACCCACGACCAGGTCGAGGCCATGACGATGGCCAACCGCATCGCGGTCATGTCGACCGGGCGGCTCCAGCAGGTCGGCACCCCCCAGGCCGTCTACGAGGCGCCCGCCAACCTGTTCGTGGCCGGGTTCATCGGCACCCCGCCGATGAACACCATGACCGGCACCTTCACCACCGAGGGCGGCCCGGGCGTGGTGGTCAGCGGGGGCCGGGTCCCGGTGCCGCCGGGGCTGGCGACGCCGCTGGAGGAGGGCCGGCCGCTGGTGGTCGGCATCCGCCCCGAGCACCTGGTCATCGCCGACGACGGCCCGCTGGCGCACGAGGTGCGGGCGGTCGAGTGGCTGGGCCACGAGTGCCTGATCATCGGGTCGATCGGCGACGCCCCGGCCACCGTCCGCCACACGGGGATGGTCACGCTCAGCCCCGGCTCGGCCGTGCGACTGGCCGTCGACCCCGCGCTGGTCCACCTGTTCGACGCCGACAGCGGCGAGCGGCTCACGTGACCGTCGCCGACCTCGGGCTGGCCGACGCCGCAGGCGAGGCCGCCGCGCTCAAGACCCGCCGGCGGCGGCGCCGGCGCCGGTGGACGCCCCGGGAGGCGCTGCTGGCGTTCGTCCTGCTGCTGCCGTCCGCCATCGTCTTCGTCGCCTTCTTCTACCGGCCGTTCCTCAACCTGCTGTGGTGGGGCACGTTCAAGAGCCAGCAGAACGGGGCCAGCTTCACCCGGGTCGGGCTCTCGCAGTACCGCGAGGAGCTCACCGGGTCCGACTTCCGCCAGCACCTGTGGCACACCGTGCAGTTCGTGCTGTACACGGTGCCCGCCGGTCTCATCCTCGGCGTGCTGCTGGCCGTCGCCGCCCACCGCCGGCTCAAGGGCATCAAGGTCTTCCAGACGATCTTCTCGTCCACGCTGGCCAGCTCCGTGGCCGTCACCTCGGTGCTGTTCTTCTACCTGTTCAACCCCGTCGTCGGCCTGTTCCGCACCGACTGGCTGCACGATCCCAGCACGGCCATGGCCGCCGTGTCGGTGTCGTCGATCTGGCAGAACCTGGGCCTGTCGTTCATCATCGTCCTCGCCGGGCTGCAGACCGTCCCCGACGAGGTCCTCGAGGCGGCCACGCTCGACGGCTACGGCCCGGTGCGGCGGCTCCTGCGGGTGACGCTGCCGCTGATCTCGCCGGTGCTGCTGTTCCTGCTGGTCGTGCTCGTGATCTTCGGCTTCCAGGCCTTCGCCCAGATCGACATCATCACCGGCGGCGCACCGGTCGGGGCCACCGAGACGCTGGTGTTCCAGATCAACCGGCTGGGACGGCCCGACACGATCGGCATCGGCGCGGTGTGGTCGGTGGGGCTGTTCCTCGTCACCCTGACCGTGACGACGCTGAACTTCGTCATCCTCGAGCGGAGGGTCCACTATGTCCGCTGACGTCACCGTCGACGAGGCCCCGGCCGCGCCCGACGGCGGCGACGGCGGCGGCGAGGGGACCGTGGCCGCCGACATCGACGTCCTGTCCGCCGCCGCCCCGAGCCTCCACGCGGCCACGATCGGCAAGTCCTCGGCCCGCCGGCGCCTCGGCCTGGCCGGCCAGTACGCCGCGCTGTGCCTGCTGGCGGCGATCGTGCTCGTCCCGATCGTCTTCGCCCTCATCCAGGCCCTGTCGCCGCCGTTCAAGTACGTCGACGCGGGCAAGCCGCTCCACCCGGTGGCGGTCGACTGGAAGGACCAGGGCTGGCTGGCCGGCGGCGTCCTGTCGGTGGTCGTCCGCACGCTGGTCGTCGCGCTCGCCCTGGCCTGGGCCCAGATGCGGGTGGCCGGCGCCCGGCTGCGCGACGGCCGGCGCCTCGCCACGCCCCGCCGGGTGGCCGCCGTGGTCGGCGGGACCGTCGCGGTCGCCCTCCTGGCCCCGCAGGTCTGGTCGTCGGCCGCCCAGCGGTCCTCGGCCACGCCCCTGTGGTGGCTGGTCGCCATCCTCGTCGTGGCCGCCACCCAGGCGCTCGGCTTCGCCGGCGCCCGCGGGAGCCGGAGCTGGTGGCGGCCGGCGCTGCTCGGGCTGCTGCTCGGCCTGGCCGCCGTGGCCTTCACCGTGGTGGCCTTCGGCGCCCAGGTGTGGACCCAGGCCTACGACCAGGGCCACCTCGGCCCGCCGCTGGTCCGCAGCTTCACGATGACCGTGATGATCACGATCGTCCAGGTCGTCACCTCGATCATCGCCGCCTACGCCTTCGCCTTCCTGCGCTTCCCCTTCAAGACCCTGGTGTTCGCGGTGTTCATGGGGACGCTGCTGCTCCCGCTCGAGGTCACCCTGCTGGCCAACGTCCAGACCATCCGCGAGCTGGGCTGGATCAACAGCAACGCCGCCCTGGTGGCGCCGTTCGCGGCGACGGCGTTCGGCACCTTCCTCATCCGCCAGGGGTTCCGGGGCGTGCCACCCGAGATCCAGGACGCCACCCGCCTCGACGGCTACGGGCACATGGCCTTCCTCTGGCGGTTCGCGGTGCCCCTGACCCGGCCGGTGATCGCCAGCTTCACGGTCATCGCCGCGCTCGGCGCCTGGAACCAGTACCTGTGGCCCCAGGCGGTCATCGACGACAGCCGGTTCCAGACCGCCCAGATCCGCCTCAAGTCGATCATCGGCACCGACGTGGCCAACGCCAACGTGGGCGTGGCCGCCGCCCTGCTCGTGGCCGTGCCGGTGGTCCTGCTGCTCATCGCCTTCTCGCGCCAGATCATCCGGGGGTTGACCGCCGGAGCAGTGAAGGGGTGAGGGCCGGGGCCGTCGCCTCGGCGCTGCTGGCGGGCGCGCTGGTGGCGGCCGCCTGCACCGACCCGCCCACCACGGGCTCGGGCGCGGTGGCGGGCAGCGTCACCCCCGACAACCTGCCCGAGTGCCCCGTCCACGCCCTCGACGACGCCACGGGGCCCGTCCACATCGACCTCTGGTACGGCGGGCTCGGCGGCACCACCCAGAAGACGATGGAGGACATCGTCGCCCGCTACAACCGCAGCCAGGACCGGGTGGTCGTCCGGGCCAGCAACCGGGGCGCGGCCTACCAGGAGGTGAACCGGGCGTTCGAGGAGGCGGCGTCGGCCGACAAGAGCCAGCTACCCGACATCGTCTACCTGGAGGACATCCAGCTGGCGTCGACGGTCGGCACCGGGCTGGTGCTGCCGGCCCAGGCCTGCATGAAGGCCGACGGCTACGACATGACCCAGCTGGAGCCGGCGGCCCGGGCCGAGTACTCGATCAGCGACGTGCTCTACCCCGGCTACATGAACGTGTCGACGCCGGTGCTCTATTACAACCAGGCCCACTTCGCCAAGGCCGGCCTCGACCCGTCCAAGCCGCCCCGAACGCTGCAGGAGGTGTACGAGGCGGCGAGGAAGATCAAGGACGCCGGCGTGGCACCCAAGCCCCTGGCGCTCAAGACCGACCGCTGGTGGCTGGAGTCGTGGCTGACCGGGGTGGGCGACGACATCGTCAACCACGACAACGGGCGCAGCGCCGCGCCGACCAAGGCCACCTTCGCCACGCCGGCGGCCGAGGACACGCTGGCCCTGCTGCAGAAGATGAACGAGCAGGGCCTGCTCAACGGGTTCGCCAACACCGAGGGGAGCTTCGACGACTTCCTGGCGCTCGTCACCCAGCAGTCGTCGATGGTGATCGGGACCTCGACGGCGGCCACGACGATCCGGGACGCGCTCAGCGGGCAGATCACCGCCGGGGATGCGGGCGTCGACGTCGGCGCCTCGGTGCTCGACAGCAAGGCGATCGTGCCCGGGTCGGCCCAGTTCCCCGGCATCGAGCAGCCCGGCAAGGTCCTGACCAGCGGGGGCGCGTTCTACATGCTCAACCCGTCCAAGCGGGTCGAGCAGGCGGCCGCCTGGGACTTCCTCAAGTACATGCTCCGGCCCGACGTGGCGGCGCAGTGGCACACCTCCGGCGGCTACCTGCCGGTGGTGAAGGCCGTCAACGACGAGCCCGACGTGCAGCGGTTCCGGCGCGACGACGTGGCCGGGATCCTGCTGCAGCCGGCCCTCGAGCAGTTCGCCCGCGCCGACCCCGACCGCCCCGGGCCGCTGATCGGCCCCTACCCCGACGAGGTCACGGCCATCGAGGACGCCATGCAGGAGGTCCTCTTCAACGGCGAGTCGCCGCGCGCGGCGCTGCGCCGGGCCCAGGCCACCGTGACCGCGTCGCTCCAGCGCTACCTCGGCCGCTGAGTGGCCGGGAGGCGCGGCTCCTAGGATCGCCTGGCAGGAGGCACACATGTTCGCCCGTACCCCTCGACCCATCGTCCCGGTCCTGGCCGCCGCGCTGGCCCTGGTGGCCGCGGCCTGCACCGACCCGCCCACCACCGGCGGGTCGGGCGGCCAGGTGGTGGAGGCCGGCAACGGGCAGGTCAAGCTGCCCGAGTGCCCGCTCAAGTCGCTCGACGACGCCACCGGCCGCACCAAGGTGACGATGTGGTACGGCGGCATCGGCGGCCCGGTCGAGGACACCCTCCAGGCCATGGTGAAGAACTTCAACGCCAGCCAGGACAAGGTGACGGTCCAGGCCAGCAACCAGGGCGCCTCCAACGCCGAGGTCTACCGGAAGTTCGAGAGCGCGGCGTCGGCCGACAGCAAGCAGCTGCCCGACATCCTCTACGCCGAGAACACCCAGCTCCAGGTGCTGTCGGACAGCAACCTCATCCTCCCGGCCCAGTCGTGCATGGAGGCCGACGGCTACGACGAGACGCAGATCCTGCCGGCGGTGCGGTCGGCGTTCTCGGTCGGCGACGTGCTCTACCCCGGCTACATGAACGTGACCTCGCAGGTCCTCTACTACAACAAGGCCCACTTCCTGAAGGCCGGCCTCGATCCCGAGAAGCCGCCCCAGACGCTGGCCGAGGTGCACGACGCCGCGGTCAAGCTCAAGAAGGCCGGCATCCCCAAGCCGCTGTCGTTCAAGACCAGCCACGCCGTGTTCGAGAACTGGCTGTCCGGCGAGGGGATCGACGTGGTCAACAACGACAACGGCCACGACGGCCTGGCCACCAAGGCCACCTTCGACACGCCCGAGGCCCGGTCCAACCTGGAGTGGCTCCAGCAGATGAACGAGGAGGGCCTGCTCAACCCGTTCGCCAACACCGAGGGCAGCATCGACCACTACCTGGCGCTGGTGACCCAGCAGTCGTCGATGCTCATGGAGACCTCGACGGCGACCTCGACGCTCGCCCAGGCCATCTCCGGCACGCTCACGCCCCAGGACGTGGGGTCGAACTTCGACGCCTCGGTGATCGACAAGTCCCAGCTGGTCCCGGGGACGGGCCCGTTCCCCGGGCCCAAGGCGGGGGGCAAGTCCCGCCCCGGTGGCAGCGCCTTCTTCATCGTCAACGCCGGGCCCAAGGCCGAGCAGGCCGGGGCGTGGAAGTTCATGAAGTTCATGCTCCAGCCCGAGAACGCCAAGGCGTGGCACACCAAGGGGGGGTTCCTGCCCACGGTCAAGGCCGTCGAGGACGAGCCCGACGTGCAGAAGTTCTGGACCGACGACCTGGCGGGCGTGCTGGTCAAGCCGGCGGTCGACCAGCTCGACCGGGCCGACCCCGACAACGCGCCGCCGCTGATCGGGCCCTACACCGACTTCAGCGACGACGTGCAGAAGGCGATGGAGGGCGTCCTGTTCAACCACGAGGCCGTCGGCCCGGCCCTGGCCAAAGCCCAGGAACAGGTGACCGCCTCGCTGAAGCGCTACGCCGGGACCTAGCCGCGGGGGACCCGATGCGTCGCCCCCGACCCGGCGCCGCGTAACGTGAACCCACCGATGCCGGCCACCTCTTTCCGCGACCGCCTGCTCACTCCGGCGGGCGCGCGCGCCCTGATGTCACCCGGCGGGCTGGTGGTGGCCGTCCTGGTGGGCGTCGTGGCGTTCCTGCTCGGCGCGCCGCTGTGGCTGGCCGTGCCGCTGGGCGCGCTGACCTGGGCGGCCAACGTGCTGCGGCGGCTGGGCCGCCGCCCCCGGGGCCCGCGCATCGACCCGTTCACCCTCCAGGAGCCGTGGCGGCGGTTCGTGCAGGAGGCGCTCCAGGCCCGCACCCGCTTCCACGAGGCGGTGGGCCGGGCGCCGGCCGGGCCGCTGCGCGACCACCTGGGCGAGATCGCCGACCGCGTGGAGACCGGCGTGTCCGAGTGCTGGCTGATCGCCCAGCGGGGGGAGGCGCTGGTCGAGGCCCGCCACGGGATCGACCTGGCCGACGTCGAGCGCCGGCTGGCAGCCACGAGCGGGCCGGCGGCGGGCGACCCGTCCCGGGACCGCGTGGTCGAGGCGCTGGAGGCCCAGCGGGACACGGCCAAGCGGCTCGACGGCGTGATCGACCAGGCCCGCAGCCAGCTGCGGCTGCTCGACGCCCGGCTGGACGAGGCCGTGGCCCGCTCGCTGGAGCTGTCGGCCCACGCCACCGCCGAGGCGTCGGTGGCCGGGCTGGGCAGCGACGTGGACGACCTGGTCACCGAGATGGAGGCGCTGCGCCAGGCGCTGGAGGAGACGAGCGCGGCCGCCGGGGGCGGCGGCGAGCCGGGGGCCGCAGGCAGCCTTCCCGCCGGCGGGCCGGCGTGAGCCCCCGCCGCCGCCCGCGGCCACCCGAGCAGGCCCCCGAGCACGACCCCGGGCCCCCGGCGGGGCGCCGCGCGCCCCGGCCCCAGGACAACGAGCTGCACTACGGCGAGGCCAATCGCCGCCGGGCCAGCGAGTTCGCCGCCGAGGGCAACGGCCGCCGCACCCGCCGCCCGCCGGCGCCACCCCGGTGGTCCGACTACGAGCCCGAGGCGTCGACGGTCGAGCTGGCGGTCCACCAGGACGTGTTCGGCCTGGCCGTGGAGTCGCCCGGGGTGACCCAGCAGCCGCTGGCCCCGTGGATGACCGGCGAGCACCGCGCCATCGAGGTCGACGCCCCGCCCCCGGTGGACGCGCCCGGGCCGCCGCCGGACCCCGGCTACCCCGAGCCCGCCCCGGGCCGCTCGGTCTTCGACACCCCGGCGCCCCCGGGCGCCTACGACGAGCCCGACGCCTACGCCGAGCCCCCGCAGGCAGCCCCCAACGGCTACGCCCACCCCCCGCAGGCGGCCCCCAA
>DATFRN010000194.1:0-4983 GCA_035263165.1 Acidimicrobiales bacterium
TGGTTGAGACCGGGCGCGGTGGCGCCTCGTTAAGCATGATCTCGCCACAGAACTGGCGCGCCAACTCCCCGTCAGCCGAACCACCCATGTCCGCCCCTCTCGCCAGACGGCCCCGCCACGAGCCACCGATGTCCGGCCGAACGCTACCGATGCCGGCCGCGCAGTACGAGGGTTCCCGGTGGCAACCCGTGACAATTGGAGCCGACGTCGAACGGCTCATGGTGTCCCTGGGATCGCCGGGCAAATGCGGGTCGGCGACTCCGCACTACTCGCGCCGTCCACGGCGCCACCGACCACCTGACACCCTTATCAGCCGCAACAACCTCGCCATCGCTTAGCAGGAAGCGGGGACGGGGCCCGGGCCATCCTCGCTCGCCAGCCGCGACAGCCTCTCCGCCCCAAGTCAGGCCGCCAGCCGACAAGAATGACCTGGTCTCTCGTCAAAATGGACTCACCCCGCCGGCTTCTTAGGTGGCATTGCAACGAGATACGCCCCGGCCGGCGCTGCCGGAGGGGCAGCGCCTGCTTGACCAGATCAAGTCCGACCCGTGGTCGCCGGCACCGAGAGGGCGGAGTCGCCGGAAGGCGCGGCGGAAGTGCACCGCTTTGACGTGCGCGTGTTGCCGAGCCCGGAGACCATGGGGGCGGTGATCGACGCGATACCGAGTCACCAGCCGGGGAACCGGATGTACCAGGTGATGACGGCCGTCTCCTACTACGCCGGGCTGCGTCCTTCCGAGGTTGTGATGCTCCGGCCTCGGCGCTGAATCTTTCGGCAACTGGGTGGGGGAGCATCGAGGTCGTCGAGGCTGACGTCGACTACGACGAGCCGGGGAGCCGAAGACCGCTGATCGGCCCGTGCCGATTCCGCCGCGGCTGGTCGAGCTGCTGCGCTCGTGGGTCGAGGTGCACGAGCTCGGGCCGGACGATCTCCTGTTCCGCACCCGGAACGATCGGCGGCCGGCGCCGTCGAACTGGTCACGGGCGCTGCGCCGGGCCTACACGAAGGTCGGGCATCCGCCGCTGCGGGTGTACGACTGCCGGCATGCGGCGGCTACGACGTGGCTCCGTGCGGGCGTGCCTCTGGGCCAGGTCGCTCGGCGCCTGGGGCACAGCGTCGAGACGCTCGTGTCCACCTACGTCGGTGCGCTCCAGGGCGACGACGTGGCTGCGAACGCGCTCATCGACGCCAGCCTCGCCGGTACTCGCGAGGTGATCGCCGTCGCCGGCGAAGCCATCCCGCGCTCGGGGCGAAACGAGGGCACTCGCGGTCTATCGCGGACGAGGCGGTGACCAGGGGAGATGCGCTGGTCAGACCCAAGATGCAGCAGCGCCCTCGGCAGGATTCGAACCTGCGCACACGGCTCCGGAGGCCGATGCTCTATCCCCTGAGCTACGAGGGCGGGGGTCGCCACAGTAGCGCTCCCTCGGCCGCAGGCCGAACTGGTTCGGGTCGCTCACCGGCCGGTCGGTAGGATCGACCGTCCATGGTTCGTGACCTGCTCGAGGCTTCGCTCCGGTCTGCGCTCGACAAGCTGGGCATCAGCGCGCCCGACACCATCTCCCTCGAGCGCCCCGCCAGGCGGGAGCATGGGGACTGGTCCTCCAACGTGGCGCTCGCCACCGCCAAGGGGGCGGGGAAGAACCCGCGGGAGCTTGCGCAGCAGATCGTCGACCTCCTCCAGGGGGCGCCGCCCGCGCACACCGAGAGGATCGAGGTCGCCGGGGGCGGGTTCGTCAACTTCCACCTTGCTCCCACCTGGTTGCACGACGTCCTCCGGGACGTCGTCGCGCAGGGGGAAGCCGACTTCGCGCGGCTCGACCTGGGGCACGGCGAGCGGGTCATGGTCGAGTTCGTGTCCGCCAACCCCACCGGTCCGCTGCACGTCGGCAACGGGTGGTTCGCCTCCTACGGCGACTCGCTCGGCCGCATCCTCGAGCGGACGGGCCACCAGGTCGCCCGCGAGTACTACGTCAACGACACCGGCGGGCAGATCCGCCGCCTCGGCGAGAGCGTCCTGGCCCGGCGGGCCGGGCTGCCCGTGCCCGAGGACGGGTACCCCAGCGGGTTCGTCAAGGGCCTCTCCTCCGCCTACGACGGCCCCGACGACATCGAGGACGCCGGCCGCTGGGCCGCCGAGCACATCCTCGGCTTCATCCAGAACCAGATGGGCCGGGTCAACATCCACTTCGACGAGTGGTTCAGCCAGGCCTCCATCGAGGAGAGCCAGGCCGTCGCCGACACCATCGCCGAGCTGGGGGCCCGGGGACTCGTGTGGGAGGAGGAGGGCGCCCTCTGGCTCAAGACCGCCCCCTTCGGCGACCCCCGGGAGAAGCGGGTCATGCGCAAGTCGGCCGACCAGGGCGGCGACTACACCTACCTGGCCGGCGACCTCGCCTACCACCGCAACAAGTTCTACGAGCGGGGCTTCGACCGGGTCATCAACGTCTGGGGCGCCGACCACCAGGGCCAGGTCGCCAGCCTGCTCGCCGGCGTCGAGGCGCTCGGCGTCGAGCGGGGGCGGCTCGAGGTCCGCATCGGCCAGATGGTCTCGCTCGCCGGCGGCCGCATCGGCAAGCGGCTCGGCAACGCGGTCGACCTCGACGACGTGGTCGACGACATCGGCCCCGACGTCATGCGCCTCCTCAGCCTGGTCGCCTCGCTCGACCAGTCGCCCACCATCGACCTCGACAAGGTGCGGGCCGAGTCCAAGGAATCGCCCGTCTACTACGTCCAGTACGCCAACGCCCGCATCCACTCGATCCACCGCAAGGCCGCCGAGCTGGGCGTCACCGCCAGCCCGCTGGCCGACGTCGACCTGGCCCCGCTCACCCACGAGCGCGAGATCGAGCTGCTGCGCACGCTCGAGGCCCTGCCCGAGGTGGTCGAGCTGGCCTGCGTCGAGCGGGCGCCCCACAAGGTGACCGCCTGGGTCCGCGAGCTGGCCGACCGGTTCCACGGCTTCTACCACGACTGCCGCGTCCTCGGCGACGAGGTCGACCCGGCCACCACCCAGGCCCGCCTGTGGCTGGTCGAGGCGACCCGCATCGGGCTGGCCGTCGGGCTCGACCTCCTCGGGGTCACCGCCCCGGAGTCGATGTGAACGACGACCGCCCGTCGCCGCGATGAGCTTCAACGACGACCGCCCCCTGCCCTGGCACCTGCTGCCCGACAACAGCGCGGTCGGCGACGACGGCTGGCTCGCCATCGCCGGCTGCTCCCTGGCCGACCTGGCCGCCGAGTTCGGCACCCCGCTGTTCGTCTACGACGAGGACCACCTCCGGGACCGCTGCCGCGAGGCCGTCGCCACCTTCGGCGAGGGCGTCTCCTACGCCACCAAGGCGTTCCTGTGCCGGGCCATGGCCCGCCTGGCCCACGAGGAGGGGCTCCACCTCGACGTCGCCACCGGCGGCGAGCTCCACGTCGCCCTGGCCGCCGGCGTCCCGGCCGACCGCCTCGTCCTCCATGGCAACAACAAGAGCGACGCCGAGCTGGCCCGGGCCCGGGAGGCCGGCGTCGGCCGCACGGTGGTCGACAGCTTCGACGAGCTCGACCGGCTCGACCGGCTCCACGCCGCCGACGGCCGCCGCCCCCGGGTGCTGCTCCGGGCCACCCCCGGCGTCGAGGCCCACACGCACGAGTTCGTTCAGACCGGCCAGATCGACTCCAAGTTCGGCTTCGGCGTCGCCGCCGGCGACCTGGGCAAGGCGGCCGAGCGGGCCCTGGCCTCGCCCAGCGTCGAGCTGGTCGGCGTGCACACCCACATCGGCAGCCAGGTGTTCGTGGCCGACTTCTTCCGCCAGGCCGTCGACGTCATCGCCCCCTGGGTGCGCGACCTCGGCCTGCCCGAGCTGTCGATCGGCGGCGGGCTCGGCGTCGCCTACGTCGCCGGCGAGGAGGCCCCGACCATCGCCCAGTGGGGCCGCACCATCCTCGACGCCTGCCGGACCGCCGGCATCACCGCCCGGGTGACCGCCGAGCCCGGCCGGGCCATCGCCGCCGCGGCCGCCGTCACGCTCTACACCGTGGGCACCCTCAAGGACGTCGCCGGCGTGCGTACCTACGCGGCCGTCGACGGCGGCATGAGCGACAACCCCCGGCCCGTCCTCTACGGCAGCGGCTACGAGGCGTTCCTGCCCCGGGCCCCCGACGCCCCCCGCCCCCGGGCCGTGACCGTGGTGGGCAAGCACTGCGAGTCGGGCGACCTGCTGGTGCGCGACGCCCGGGTGCCCGAGGACCTGAGGGTCGGCGACATCGTCGCCACCCCGGTGACCGGCGCCTACGGCCACTCGATGGGCTCCAACTACAACAAGGTGCCCCGCCCGCCGGTCGTCTTCGCCCGCGGCGGCGACGCCCGCCTCGTCGTCCGGCGCGAGACCGAGGACGACCTGCTCCGCACCGACGTCGGTTAGCGGCAACGCCTTCGTGCCCCGGACGGCCCGGCCGTACGATGGTCGGCCGTGACCCCGCCCCCCGAACCCGTGCGCGTCGGCCTGCTGGGCTGCGGCAACGTCGGCGCCCCCCTGGCCGAGCTGATCGAGCGGCGCAGCGAGGACATCGCCGCCCGCACCGGCCTGCGGCTGGAGCTGACCCGGGTGGCGGTGCGCAGCCTGGCCAAGGAGCGCCCCGTCGACCTGCCGCCCGGCGTGCTCACCCTCGACGCCGCCGGCCTGGTCGTCGACCCCGGTGTCGACGTGGTGGTCGAGGTCATCGGCGGCATCGAGCCCGCCCGCGAGCTCATCCTCGCCGCCCTCAAGGCCGGCAAGCCCGTGGTCACCGGCAACAAGGAGCTGCTGGCCAACGTGGGCGCCGAGCTGTTCGCCGCCGCCGAGGAGGCCGGCGTCGACCTGCTGTTCGAGGCGGCGGTGGCCGGCGGCATCCCCTTCATCCGCCCGCTGCGCGAGTCGCTGGCCGGCGAGCGCATCCGCCGCATCCTCGGCATCGTCAACGGCACCACCAACTACATCCTCACCCGCATGACC